>CAYTFG010000027.1:18881-20516 GCA_964436925.1 uncultured Bacteroides sp.
GTGTTTGAGTGAACATAACCAATGTTTGTTCCAAGTTTCAACCAGCTCTTTGCTTGGTAATCGGCACGCATACGTGCTGCGATACGTTCGTAACCTGAATATTCAAGAACACCGTCTTGGTCGAGGTAGCTCAAGCTTGCGTAGTAAGAACCACGTTCATAAGCACCGTTTGCGCTAACTGTATATTCTTGACGGAAACCGTTTTGGTATGCGAGGTCATTCCAGTCATCGTTGATCATGTAATATTGTTGACCATTGTATTCGTATGTACGACCGAGAGTTGCATTTGAGTTAAGTTTACCGTTCATGCCGATGAGGTTTTCACCTTCGGGAACTGTGTAAATGTTGTAACCCAATTGCTTAATCATGTTTGTATTTGCCCAAGAGTTTGCTGCTTGTGCAGTCATACCTTGACCATAGTAACCATAGTTGTAAAGTTGCTTGTAATAAGTCTCGTAGTATTGTGCGGGATCCTTGATTACATCATACTCTTGAATTGCGCGTGAAGATACACCCCATTTTGCGTCTACACTGATTTGTGCGTCGCGAGTGTTACCCTTCTTGGTTGTTACGATGATTACACCGGCTGCACCACGTGCACCATATAGTGCTGCTGATGCTGCATCCTTCAATACGCTCACTGATTCGATGTCGCCCGGAGGAATGTTGTTCAAGCTTGCTGAGTAAGGAGCGCCGTCAACAATTACCAATGGGTCGGTACCTGCATATAGTGATGCGATACCACGAATGTTTACTGAACCTTCTGATGCACCCGGAGCACCTGAACCACCACGTATTTGTAGACCGGCTACTGAACCAACCAACGCATCTGTTACGTTTGAGGTCGTGTGCTTGCTGATTTCATCTGATTTTACTACTGCTGCTGAACCGGTATATGCCGATTTCTTTGCTGTACCGAATGCTACTACCATCACTTCATCTAGTGAATTGTCGGTGCTTGATAGTGCAATCTTCAAGTGATTTGAAGTAATTTCTACTTCTTGAGTGTTCATGCCCACATAGCTTACCTTAAGCTTGCTTACTGAGGGTGCTACTTGAATTGAAAAGTTACCATCGAAGTCGGTAGCAACCGCGCTGCCCCCACCTACGGGAACAACTGTTACCCCAATCAATGGCTCGCCGTCATCGGCGCTGACCACGGTACCGGTCACTGTGCGGTTTTGTGCCGCCATCGCTAATACCGATACTAGCGTGATTAGAGAAAATAAGATTCTTTTCATACAAAAATAAATTAACAATTATCTGTTTCTAAAAATAAGCGAGTCTAGTTTTGCCGTTTCCCCGGAAGGATCTTCCCGGCATATAATTCAAGTTGTGTCCGAAACGTTTTAATCCCATTAAAGCGTTTCCGACGTAGAGAGTATCTTATGTTATATGGGAGTTACAAACCTAAAATTTCCCCAAAATCTAAACATGCGATATTATTTACTATTCATTATTCCTATCCATTTCCCTAACAGGGACTTTGGTTATTCACTGCAAAATTACAACATAAATTCCAATTTACATATATTTTGTCGCTAAAAAAATCAATTTGTAACTCCAATGCCCCCATTTTTAACATTCCACACTTAAATTTAGCACTTTTGCTTTGACTTTGTTGAGTTAATTCAG
>CAYTFG010000028.1:0-20408 GCA_964436925.1 uncultured Bacteroides sp.
AGGGTGGCAGTTGCCGCCCAATCATTAGTTTTGCCGTAAGAAAGCCAACCGAGTTGAGCGTCCAAAGCTTTGTGACTGATGTGAGCCAACGGCAGTTTGTTTAAATCCGTGAGGATTTTGTTGCAATTAAATTGGCTCAACTCAGCAGTGGCCACGAGACCAGAGCCCGATGTTGGGAAGAAATTCAGGTTAATGCTTGGACGATTACCGCTGTAATAAACATCGGTGCCTGTTCCGTCAAATCGCGAATAGTGAGTTCCCAGACCGGTCAAGTGGTAGATTTTTTCAACGCCGGTTTGACTTTTGAAATCAATGTCGTTGCTTTGCTTGTACTTCATCCAGTTGAACGATGCGCCAAGGAAATAGCGGTTGTCAATGATTTTGATGCCGCCACCCACGGCGATATCCAGTTTGCCGGTAATATTTTTGGGACGAGGGTCCACATTACGGTAATATAGGCCTGCCGTGTAGCCAAGCGAAACGCCCCAAGCCCATTTGTCAGTTTGGTCACCGTAACCGCCACTGAAGGCATATTGCTCCATAGAAAAATCGCCACCAACAGAGTCAGCGGTAAAATAAGGATAAATGAGCGAGGCATCGGACGTTTCATTCCAAGTGACGTCACGAAGATGCCCGTTTTTATATGACGCAGCGCCCCAGAGTGTGGAGCTTTTATACTTCATATAGGAATTAGCTTCAGCGTTCCAGAAGTCAGAGCCTGTGCCGTAACCGGGGACATCGACAGCTTGGGAAGACGTGTCTTTGTGATATCCGATGTCGATGGAATTAAACGTAGACGGTAACATCCACTGCTTGACAGCCGGATTATCGTAGGCGAGGTCATTCATTTGCCACATTCCGTTATCGGCGGGCGAAATTATGCTTGCTAAAATTATGGTTGAAACAATAGGAGTCATGCTTTATTGATTTATGGGAACAACACCATCGTAAGTGATAGTTGAGGCCTTGTCGCCTTGATAATTGATGGCTGTAGATTGCAATTCAATTTCAGAAGCGATGCAGTCAGGGTTGAAGTCAACAGTAGAATTGTTTGTATCCTTGAAAACGACACGACCGTCATCTTCGATGCGCAAAAGTTTGCGGCGGACGCTGTGGAAGTATCGGGTTTTATCCTTGTCGATAGTGCCACAATGAGTCCAACCACAATCGAGCGAAGGAGCGCAAACGTTCCAAGCGTAGTCAGAAGCCACGCTGCAGGTAACAACGTCAACAATCCAATCGTTGGGAATCTGATAACTCTGAGCCGACATAGGGAACGTACCGGCAACGGTCACGAGCGTATAGTCGTAATCATATTGGTAGTTTTTGAGATAAGTGTCGCGGTCAATAGGGATACGGGCAATGCCGTAGGCTTTGAATCCGCGATTGTGGAGTATAAAATAGGAGAGGGTATAGCAATACCACTTATCCAAGTTAGGAACGGTGGGGCTGTCAATGTCAATATTAGTAGGCGATGTAGAAACATCATACCATTCAAAATCGGCGTGAGAGAGGTCAAAAGAATTGGGATTAGAGACGCGGTGGTCAATACCGGTGTCGGCGAGAAGTAAATATTCGCCCGGGTTTACCGGATGTTCAGTGCCGTTACCGGGGATGGTGTATAACGCTTGGACATTCATGGCTTGGTTCATGATGTCGGGCGTGTGCTCATATTTCTGAGTTGTGGTGAATTTAGATTCAAAGAAAGTCAAGCCGTCAGCATAGATGACGTGGTCAGTGTTATTATAAAGTTTGACATAATCATCGCCATAATATTGGTTGCCCGAAGCTTGGAGTGTTCCTGTGAAGAAAATTTCAGCGATAATGAGGTCATCAGTCTCGATGTTATAGTAAGTGTTTAGAGTCAACGAAGTGGGATTAGCGGTGATGGTAACGCTAGTTTGGGCAGCGCGCATCGTTGAGACTGCGCCTGATTCCAGTTGGACTTCAGCTACATAATTAACGTCGTAGAGACCTGAAATGAGTTTGATTGATTCAGTGGAGGTGAACTCAGTGGTTTTGCCGGTAGAGACGTTGCGAAAGCTGATGTTTTCGTTCAATATAGTTGCATCAGTCAAATCCTCGGGAGTAACGATGTTGACGTTAACAGCGCAAGCCGAGTCATTGATTTCAGAGAATTTCTCATCACAAGAAGAGACGACAAATTGCAAAATTAATGCGAAAAGAAGTAACGCTTTTTTCATAATTTGTTTTAATGTTATATAGTTATGTTTGCTTCCATTCCGAAATAAGCGTCGGAAGTGCGACGAATGGTTAGGCCATTACTCTTATAGTCAGGAAGATAATCAACGATGCGATTTACAAATGCCGAAATTTTGAGCCAACGGCCAATTTTCTTGGTGGCTTTGAGGTTCAAATAAACGGCAGTGGGAACGGTTTGAGTTGTGAAACTCTCATCGTTATATTTTTTGACCAAATATTGGAGATATAAGTCAGAGCGGTCAGCCTCGGTATAAGGTCGGAGCAGACCATCTTGGGCCGACATATAATAAGCGGGGACGCCGTTTTGCCACAAGCGGGTAGTCTTCATCCACCACATACATTGCACAGAAGTAGTGAAAATCAAGCCCCAGCGAGGAATCTGAGTGTCGAATGTGAAATTAGTGTTGAATTGCTCATTAATGCGCCCGTCATCCATGTCATAAACGCCAACGTAGAGGTCGTTAACGGCTTGGTCGCCAACTACGTCAGTGACAGTTGCGTAAAGCATTTGAGAGTTGGAGTATCGAGATTTAAACCAAGCGCCTGTGATAATCAAAGAAGTGCGCAACGGTTGCCAACGTGCGGTATTTAGTTGAAATTCAACGCCTTTCTTGTCGATGCGACTGCCGTTTGTGACTTTGCGCATACCGTCAAGGATGCGACGGTCCTCATAAGGCAGATTATCCAACGACGGTTGAACGGTGAGTGAAGAAGCGTCAATGGCAGTAGCGTCATATTTGCGGTAATCATAAGCTTGATAAACCGTAGAATATCTAAATCCTGACGACATGTGTTCTTGGAAATAAGTAACCGAAAGGCTGTTTCCGGCAAAATCAGCGCCAAGACGAATTTCCCATTTGCGGTTACGCGCAGCCTTGAGGTCATAGTTTGTGGCATCTTCGATGTAGGTGCGCAGGCTGACGCGACTTAATTCGGCAGGATTGTTTACGTCATAATAATTCAGCTGAATGATGTCGTTATAGTGGACTTGAGGATAGAGATAATCGACGGTAGGCATTTTGGTCGTTAAGCCGTAACCGCCAGCCAGGCGAAGCTTCAAACTGCGCTTGCCGATGTTGATTTGCGGGAACGACCATTCAGCGTTGAGACGTGGGTCAACATAGACTTTTCCGGCAAGATAATAGCGGCTGTCAAGCGAAGGAAGTTGAATGGTTCTCGCACCGATTTGCATATCCAGTTTGTTATTACCAACGGGAAATGTCATGTTGTCTTCAGCGTAGAATGACAAAACTTGTAGAGCGGGGATTTCGCGGAAATCTCTAGGGCGTGTGGTCCATGATGCCGAAAGCGGACGGCTGAGGTCATAGATTTGACCATGACCATAGTTCTTAGACAGCGTCCATTCGCCACCAACTTTGTAGTTGTTAATCCAACTGCCCACGCCCACAGAGCCGTCGGCGCGAAGCTTGACAAACAAGTTTAACGGTCGGCCGTCGCTAACGAAGTCAGAGATGTATTCACCGAGGAGGTATTGACCGTCGTGCACGCCTTCATCCATAGATGTAGGGGCGATAGATGCGCGTTGAGGAGCGACTTGCTTGTGGCGCTCAATGCGGTCCTTCTCGTAGCTTGCCGAGGTGTTGAGGACAACAGAATGTACCCACTTCAGCGAGTCAAAGAATAGCTTTAACTCGGAGGTGAAAGCGTAACGGTTGTAAGAACTTTTATATTCGTCAATTTTGTTGTAATTCAGGTCAGGGTCAACTTTAGAGTCATCAAACGAGCCGGTGTAGTCCACGCCGACGTTCCATTTAGTGGTAACCTTTTTGGCGGGGAAGGTGAAATTACCGCGAACCGAGCCGTTGGCACGTTTGTAGCTCTCCAAGTTGTCGCGAGGGTCGTTTTTAGAGTCCAAGTAGCCGGCGTCAACGCTGAGAATGTTGCCGTGACCACCGATATTGATACCCTTTGACGCAGAGAAAAGTTTGCTGAAAGAATCGGCTTTGAAACGAGCTGTGAATGGCGTTGCGTGATTCATACGGCGGATATTAACGACGCCTGAGGTGAGGTTTCCGTATTCGGCCGAAGGGATACCGCGAATGATTTCTACGCTTTCAATGTTGTCGGTAGTAATAGTGCGCATATCGACGCCACGGTTTACTGTAGAGCGCTTGCCTTCAGTGTCGGAAGATGTGGAAGACGGGACGTTTTGAAGATTGGCATCGCCGTTGATGGGCGCACCGTCAACGATGAACGACGTTCCGAGCGAGGTAATGGCGTATTCGTCGGCAGTAGAAGTTGACGAGCCGGTAGCGGTCATAGCCCCGGTTTCGCGCAAAGTGATGGTGTTAGCCGACGAGAGATTGGGATTTTTAGAGATATTACCCGGAAGGAGCTCCAGAAGGTCAGTGAAACTCGAAGGCTGAAGATGCTCCATAGCCGAGCGGTCAATGTGAGAACCGCTGGAGAGGCCTGTGTGCTCACGTGCAGTGACCACAACTTCGCTTAATGCAGTGGTTTGGGGTTCCAGGCGGAGACGCAATCGGCGGTCGCTTTTGACGGAGATTGTGTCGGAGGAAGATTTGTAGCCGATGTAAGAGCAACCCACGACATATTTACCGACAGGAATGCGTAAAGACCAGCGACCTTCGCTGTCGCTGTGGGTGGAGAAAGTGCCGTTACCCGAGATGCTAATTGTGGCAAAGTCGAGCACTTCACCGGTAGAGGCATCGCACACATTACCCGAGAGCGTGACCATGGTGCTAGCTAAACAAATGTTAAACGACAGCACCAACATTATTATTGAAAAGCGCAATTTCATATACAATGATGAATCTATTTTATCACAAAGGTATTCATTAATTATAATATATGAAATACCTAAAATGTAGTAGAAATTGGGGGTGTAACATGCTGAAAAATACCTACTTTTGAGTATTTCATGAGAAAATTAATGGCAGTAATTTTGTAGCGATAAAGAAGATATTAACTAAACATTAATTTAAACATACGAATTCATGAAAAAAGTTTTACTTCTATCTCTTGCTGTCACCACAGCAATCAGCACATTTGCAAGTGCCCCAAGTTTTTTATGGGGAAAGTTAATTGACTCGCCACAACAGCAAGATTTGTCGTCAAAGGTTGTATTCACTACCGACGGAAATGTGGTTTCATTAAGTCAATTCGGTTCACGTGCCGCAACAGACACCATTGGATATGACGGCGTAAAAATAGGCACAGGTGCAGCGACGACATCAAATTCAGACAACTTGAATTTGCTGGTAATCAAGCACAATATAGCAGATGGCTCAAGAATGTGGTCAGTGTCATCAAGCGACGGCGACTTTTATGTAGCGTCATACTCAAATATGATAGCAACAGCCGATGGTGGAGCGTTGGTATTGGTAAAAGGACGTTCTTCAGAACAAGCTACATTATCAACACCTGTAATTGTGGATAATTCAGGAGCCAAGATAGATTTTCCTGATTGGAATACATCAGTAAGAATTTATAATCAAATTCTCATAAAGATAAACAGTGACGGTAATGTGGTGTGGGCTCGTAACATCGTTATGGACCAATTGCCTGTGCCAAACGCAACAGCCACAGGAGCGACCGAATCAACGACCGATGGCGTATCGCCATACGCTCTCGCTGAAGATTCAGAAGGTAATATCTACATAGGCGGTAATTATCGTGCACCGATGTTCCTTACCGGTGATAAAAATGCGACATATATATTGACTCCGAGAAATATCAGCAATTATACCGGTGATGTTCAATCAGCAGCCGGAGGATTGTATGTGATACGATTGGATAAGGATGGTAACTATTTGAACCATTTGCGCGCCAGCGGAGATGAAATCACACGTGACCAAGCTAATCTATTCTATATTGGCGGAAAGAACCTTTATATTGCAGGAACGCTAAAAGGTAGTACGGGCAAAGAATTTACTATCGGTAAACAGTCAATCAAGTTGGTAAATGAAAATGACGGTTTTTATGTAGCTAAAGTTTCAACCGACCTCACAACAGTAAGTTACATCAATCAAGTCAAGGCATACGATAAATCTAATAAGCAAAATACAAATCTTAGAGATTTGCAGATTATCAATGATAAAATATATGTAGTTGGTGGCGCAACAGGTGGTTATGGCGCAGCCGGTTCAACCGAAGCAGCAATTTCAACCACGTCTACACTAGATGAAGGTTGGTTTGTAGTTCTTAATGAAACAGATGGTTCATGGGTAGGCGGAGCTTTTGATGGAACAAATATTGGTGCATATCTAAATGTATTTACCGATAACGATAAGATTTATTTCTACGGTTACCGATTGAATAAGGCTGATGGCTCATTTATTGATGAGTATGAAGACGGTAAGTACACTCGCACTGACAGATATACAGTAGCAAAAGGTGGTGGCGCTCCCACAGGCTATTCAGCAGCATTTAATGCCAAAACAAAGGCTGTTGTAACGTTGACTCGCGGAAATGCAGCATTTACCTATGGAAATGACGCAACTTCAGCAGCACCGACCAGTTGGGGTGGCTTGATTGCAGCATATACATTTGCTGATACAAGCGCAGCACCAACAATTGCGCAAGATGATAACACATTGAGCGTGAAGGGCGCAAACGGACAAATTGTGATAACAACAACCGAAGATAAGGATGTTGTAATTGCAAACTTGGCAGGTCAAGTTGTTGGTAAATTGACAGCAAAAGCCGGCGAAAGTGTTTATCCTATTTCAGCAGGTTTCTATTTGGTAAATAATCAAAAGGTTATAGTTAGATAAAAAGCAATTTAGGACGTAGTTAAAGAGTTTGGTTCTCTCGGTGGATAATGGGCCCCGAGAGGACCAAATTTGTTTTTATGTGGGGCGTGTGGATAAGAAAAAAGGCTGTCCTTCATCACGAAGAACAACCTTTAATACAATTATGAATAAATTTAAAAAAAGCTCTGTTTAATTATTCAGCGGTTTCGGGGTCTAGAGTGTAGACGTGATAGAAACCGTCTTTGAGGAATTGGCTCATGAAAGCTTGAACATCAGCAGGAGTGATAGCGCTGATAGCTTCAATGTTACCGCTGAATGTGTCAACACCGTTCAAAGAAGTTGAAGTGATAGCGTTCAACCATGGGCTGTTAAGCTCACGATTTTCTTTAGCAGTCTTAATCATGAATTCTTTGATAGCGTTAACTTCGTCGTCGGTAACATTGCCGGTCATGCTTTGAATTTCGCTCTTGATGTAGTCGAGGACTTGTTGTTTCATCTCGGGCTTCATTGGGAAAGCGCATTGGAGAGTAGCATTGTAGATGCCGTTGCGGCTGAGGCTCATAGAAGCGCTGATAGAGTAGGTTGCGCCCATGTCTTCTCTTACGTTCTTGATGAGACGTTTAGTGAGGACTTGGCCTGCGATAGAAGCGGCGAAACTGTTTTTAGCGGTGTAAGGCACAGCAGCTTGAGCACCGACGAAAGTCCAAGTTTGAGGAGTTTCCATCTTGGTGACGTCGTTGTCGTTGGTGTTAGCGCCTTTTAATTCAACAGTTGGGTCGAGCTTGATATCGTTAGTGAGCTTCTTGGCGTTAGCAGGAAGAGTAGCAATATATTGCTCAAGGAGAGGACGAAGGGTCTCGAGGTCAACGTTACCAACGAAAACAAATAGGTAGTCAGCAGCGTTGGCGGTGTATTGCTTAACGAGGCTGAGGAAGTTGTCGCGGTTAGCGTTTGTGAAGTCATCGCTGCTGACAACTTGAGACTTCGGAGAGTCAAGCAAGTGCTTCATCAAGCCGTTTTGGAAAACAAATTGAGGATTGTTTTCTTGGTTCTTGAGGATGCCGTAGTAGCGTTTTTGAGTAGTAGCAAATTCTTCGGGAGTGATAGTCACGTTTGTGAAGTTCATGTAAATGAGCTCCATGAGAGTGGGAAGGTCTTTGATAGTAGAGTGTCCGTCAATGCTACGGTCATATTCGCTGTCAAAGTCAGAGTTAACGCTCACTTGCTTGCCTTGGAGGTATTTTGTGAGGTCAGAGTTTGTGTAATCACCGAGACCTGCTTGGCCTGCGAAGTAAGGAAGGGTGATGACATCAGTGGCATATTTGTCGTCGATAGCTGATTTACCGCCCTTAGCAGTAGCAGAGAAGAGGATTTCGTCGTCTTTGAACTTGGTGGGCTTAACGATAACTTTCACACCGTTAGAGAGGGTGAGTTCGGTAGCATCCCATTGAGCGTTGTGAGCTTCTTTGGTGATTTTGCCGGGCTTTGGAAGTTTAGCGATGAGCGGTTCTGATTTAACTTCGTCTTTGTAAGCTTCAATCGTTTCGCCGTCAACTTTAGCCATAACAGCAGCGAGTTCTTCCTTAGTGGGATAGTAGGTTTCGTCGTTGTCAGTGACCATAGCGACAATAACGCGGTTGTCGGGAGTGATAACTTCAGGGAGGAACTGGTTAATCATATCTACTGAGATGGTTTGAGCAATTTGTTGCATCAAAGTGTATTTGTCTTCAATAGATGGGATAGGGGTGTTGTCGATGAAGTTGCGAACGTATTGTCTTACGTAGTTGGCTGTTTGCACGTTATTGCGGTCGTTGTAAGCTTTTTCGAGTTGAGAAAGGTATTCGCTGCGAGCGCGTTCATATTCGCTAACAGTGAAACCGCCATTGCGAGCGCGGAGGACTTCGCGGTAGAGAGACTCGAGAACGGGACGCACGTCGTTGTTCTTGGCAAGACCGCTAACGGTGAATGATTTTTTGGTTTTTGCAAAACCGAAGAAGTCACCGAAGTCAGCGCCTGCGCCTGCAAAAGAAGCATCAGCTTTTTGAGCTAATTCGTCGAGACGAGCGTCAAGCATGCTGCTGACCATTGTGGTCATGAAGTTAATGGGGAAGTAGGCAACAGTACCTGTTGCTTCACGGTCGAGAAGGGGGTCGGTCTTGAAGAGCAATTCAACGATGTTGCGGTTCATTTCTTTGTCTTTGCCGATGGCGTAGATAGTGCCTTCGTTGTCTTCAACGTTGAGGTATTCGCGAGTAAGAGGATTTTCGGGCATTTTGATGGGCGAGAAAAGCTCTTTGATTTTGCCTTCGATGTATTCGGGGTCGATGTCACCGACAACGATGATGCCTTGTTGGTCGGGACGATACCAAGTTTGGTAATAGTCGCGAAGCGCTTGAGGCTCGAAGTTGTCAACGACGTCCATGATACCGATAGGCAAGCGATAGCCGTAGCGGTTGCCGTTGAAAATAGTGGGGAGAAGGTTCTCGAGGATACGCATTTGACCACTCATAGAGCGGCGCCATTCTTCGTGGATAACGCCACGTTCTTTAGTGATTTCTTCGGTGTCAAGAAGAAGGTCGTTTGCCCAATCGTGGAGGATTAGGAGGCAAGAGTCTTGAACGCCGGTGCGGTCAACGGGAACGTTAGAGATGTTGTAGACGGTTTCGTCAACGCTGGTGTAGGCATTGAGGTTGTAACCAAATTTTACGCCCACGGTTTCAAGCCAGTCGATGAGGGAGTTGCCGGGGAAATTTTTTGTGCCGTTGAAACACATGTGTTCCAAGAAGTGAGCGAGACCGCGTTGGTTGTCTTGTTCGAGGATAGAACCCACTTTTTGAGCGATGTAGAAATCGGCTTGACCTTTAGGCTTTTCGTTGTGACGAATGTAGTAGGTCAGGCCATTGTCAAGCTTGCCGATGCGCACGTCTTTATCGACGGGAGCAGGGGGTAGCGTTTGAGCCATAGTGCTTAATGAGGTCATCAATAAGCAGGCTGAAAGCATTAATGCTCTGATAATTAATTTTTTCATGTTAATATATAATTGGATTTATATTATCTGAGAGAACTGGCAATTATTAGCAAGAATTGATTAAATATTAGACGCAAAAAGTGATGAATAGTTACACTGATGGGGTGTTAATTATTTGTTAAATTTGCGTGGGTAATTGAACATGATGGAGAGAATCAAGACTGCAGCTAAAGCCCAAGGATAGTACAGGTAAATCCATGGCTCGGCGGGCGAGATGTTGGCAAGTGCAGTGGCGAGGAGCGTTTGAGCGCCGTACGGAATCAAGCATTGAATGATGCAGGAGCCGGTGTCGAGGATGCTGGCGGCTTTGCGGGGGTCAACGTTGAATCGCTCGCTAATGGATTTGGAGAGGGAGCCGACGGTGATGATTGCCACGGTGTTGTTGGCGGTGCAGAGGTTGACAATGCCCACTAAAAGGGCGATGCAGTATTGTGCGCCGCGAGTGCCGTTGATGCGGGCAGTCAGCACTTGGAGGATGTAATTGATACCCCCGATGGACTTGATGATGCCCAACATTCCGGCGGCAAGTAGTGTCACGATAATCAGGTCGCCCATGTCGTCAATGCCTGAGCCCATGTAACCAAAGAGGTCCATGACGTTGCTGCCTGAGAGTATGGCAAGGAGTAATGCCGAGATTATGCCGAGAGTCAGTACGATTGTCACATTTATGCCCATAATTGCTGTTGCAATGATGATGAGGTATGGGATAATGAGCCAATAGTTTATATTGTCGTTGATGTGGATTTCGTTGACTTGAGAGCCCATAGCGATGTAAATGGCGAGGACAATCACTGCTGCGGGGACGGCTATCCAGAGGTTTACCTTGAACTTGTCGTTCATTTTGCAACCTTGTGTACGAGTGGCTGAGATAGTGGTGTCGGAGATAAACGAGAGGTTGTCACCGAAGAATGCACCGCCAAGGACTGTGGCAACGAAAAATGGTACATCTCCGCCTCCGGTGGTTGCTAAATCGACGGCTAGCGGTGTCAGGGCGACAACAGTGCCGACAGATGTGCCGATGGATAGCGAGATGAAGCAGGCGGCAACAAATAAGCCGGGGATGATGAATTGGCTTGGAAGCCAACGGAGAGTCAACTGGACAGTGGCATCAACAGCGCCAATTTGCTTGGCAAGAGATGCAAATGCGCCGGCTAAGACAAAAATCCATATCATGTACATCACGTTGGTGTTTGCAGCCTCGCGAGAGAATGTGTCGATGCGCTCTGTGAGGGATTTGCCTTTGTCGATAACAATGGCCCACATTGATGCTATGACAAGAGCTACGGCTATCGGCATCTTGTAGAAGTCGCCGATGATGATTGATACGATTAAATAAAACGCAAGGAATACTGCAATTGGAGAAATTGCCAGTAATCCTTGCTTTGTGGGAATACGCGTGTTAAACGGTGATTGTGGAATAGACATTTAAAAAAATATGTGGTGATAAGCACCGAAAAAATGACAGGCAAGATGCTACACGAGCGCGTCTTGTCGTTATTCAGTGTAGTTAAAAATCTTCTTTGCGAGAGGAGTGAGTATTGAACCAATTTGATAAGGGTCAATAGCAACTTTCACAAGACCTTCAGAGTATGGGGCAACTTCCATTGGCTGATAAACGATGTAGATGGTGTTATCAGAAGAGAAGTAGAATGAACCGTCGGCAGGAAGATCGAGGTTGTTGACCATCCAGTCATCGCGTTGAGCCGAGATGTATCTAATTAAGTCTTTTTTCTTGCTGAGGTCGAAGATGTCTTTGAGGCTGAGAATGCGTTGCTCGCCGATGTAGTAATTGATGTAGGTTGTAGCTGACATACCGTGTGCTGCACCGTAGTAGTAGGTGTAATTGTTGATGGAGAATACGGCGAAGTCGCTACTGAGTGTTTCGACGGAGCAGGTTATGGAACGTTGAGACTGTGAAGTCTTGTCCTCGATGGGTGTCAGTTCATATTCCATTTCCTTGGCGAGGTTAGAGGTAGCGTATTGGTTGAATGCGTTATCAAAGTCCTCAATGTCAGCGCCAAGCGTGTTCTTAACGATTTGTTTTTGAAGTTCTTGAATGTTGTTGTTACCGATAGCTTCGGGATAGACAATATTCACGCTTAAACCGCAGGTTACATCTTTGTTTTCGCCAAAAGAGTTGGCTGAGTTGACCATTGTGTAATTCTGTGATTTAGAGAATGTTTCGAGTTTTACAAGATTGTCGGGAATGTTTGAAGCATCCTCGGCGTCATTGCCTGAACCACACGACGTGAGCGTGTAAAGTAAAGCAGCTAATAGCAAATAACAATATTTCTTCATAGCATATTATGTATGATGTTTTATATAGAGCAAAATTAGTCAATCTGCATCAAATGAGCAAAATAAAATCTACTGATTTTGAGCGGATTGGTTGTCAGTCGTTTCTTCAGATACACCTTCGGGTTGAGCCGGCGTCTCAGCGTTTTCGGGCGTTGGTTCTTTACCATCTTCGGGACTTGAATTTAGAGCGGGCTCAGCGTTTTCCAGCGGTTTTGTCATGTCTACGTTTGACTTTCTAGCCTTAGATTGACGATTTTTGACAGCCGAGCCTTCTTCAGAGTTCAGCAACTTGTCCATTGCCTCGGGAATGACAAAAATATCTTCGGGCGAAGACGGTCTTAGTTCCTCATACCAAGCAAATTTTGGCAAGTAGAACATAGATTTTTTAGCCAAGAACAACGGCACACCTTTACTGTTTGTTTCGGGCCACATTTTCACGCGCACGAGTTGTTGATTTTCAAAGTCGGCCGACATGAAGCTACTTTCAACGTTGAAAAGTTTGTTGTAGGTAGAGTCATTTTCTTCGGGCAACAAAATCACTTGTACGTTACCGTTCACGTCAAGGTGAGTCATTTTACCGTCAACAAATTGTGCTATCATTTCCTTGCCGCTTAATTGGTTGTAAAATTCCTCGTCGATGTGCTCGGCCGAGAACCCGAAGTCGGGGAGTTTTGCCCAATCAATTGTTGAATCGTTTAGGTGAACTTGGATGACATTACCAAATATCTGTCGTTCCTCATTCCACACGATGGGATGAGTGAACATATAGAGCATTGAATCACGTTCCTCAAATCGCAATGAGTCACACAGACCTTGCATATCAACGCGCCAAAATCTTACACGCGGATGAGCCACTACCACATGGGTAGAGTCAATGGTGAATGAAGCCGGAGTATTGGTCAATGTATCTTCGGGAATGTTGATTGTATCAAGGTGGAGGAATGATTTGATTTGACGGCCATGAATGTATAGCGTGTCGGGACGTGAATATTCCATAGCCAAGGCGTGGCCTGTGACATAAGCGCTGTCAATCAGTTCGTTATAGTAGCCATAGTCGCCCATGAGGGTTGATTGACGTGCCGAGTCCACGAGGACCATGTTGCCAAAAGCTTCGCCATATCCGGCGTTGCGGTCATAAAAGAGGGTGTCGCCTTCCAGCGTATTGCCGTTTTTGGTGACAGCTTTAGAGCGAGAATATAGGTCAGCAACATTAGTTTCGGTGTTGTAATTACCTTCGGTTGTGTAAATTGTGGCTTGACCGTTGAGAATTGTTGACGGGCTGAAAAGCTCGGCAACGTGAGTATTTGTGTTGTAAAATAGCGTGTCAGTGTAAATCTCAAGCGTGTCCTTGTCTCCGCGAGAGGTCAAGTGAACCATGCTGTAAAAGTTTGCCTCCTTGGTTGAAGGGATGTATTCACCTTCAATGGAATACAGCTTGTTTTTCTTGTCGGTGAGTACGCCGCCCACATTGTAATATCCCATGTCGATGCCCAAGTCATAGACAAATTCATCGGTTTCCAGCTTAACATCGCGGTTGATGAGTCTCACTTTTTTGTCGGCATTGGCATAGAGGTATGCAACTTCCTCGGGACCGCTGTAGTTCAATTCGTCGGCATAAACAAACAGCGTGTCGCCTTGTTCCATGTGAACATTGCCAAACGCGTCCATTGACTCCGTTTGAGAGTAATAGTGGGCGCTGTCACAGAACATAAGCATAGGACCTTTGGAGAACTTCACGTCACCAACGACAATCATGAACGAGTCTTGTTCATTTTTCTTCAACTCGTTGGCATGTTCGAGGAATATGCGATTACCTGCTGCGCGGCTGGCAGTAGGGATTGTCGGCTTTATGGCCGGAATTTTGCGGTGACGCGGTTGGATGGGGTCGGCCGCATTGATAATTATAGAGGGGAGTATAATAGACAATAGGCACAGGATAACCAAAGCTTTCCTGCGCCAACTTGTATTCTTATTTTGTGTCAAAAAATCCAATGACATCAATTGCGGGTTTTAATCCAACCTTCGTGCTCAAATTCGCAACCGCGCCAACCTTCTTCGACACGCACATAAGTGTCGTTGATTTTCTTCTTCAACCAATCGTCGATTATCTTGGAGCGTTGAGAATTTTCGTACATATTTTTAATAGTTTGATAGTCATCGCCGATGTTAGCTTGGTGAGCGTCAATGCGGTTGGTCAATTTGACCATAGCAACGATGTCACGGCTTCTCTTTGAATCCTTCATAATAAATGCGTTAGAGATATCGCCCGGTTGCATGGTGTCAACAACTTTAGCAATTTCTTGTGGAAGGTCTGACATTTGGAAACGGATGGTTCCGGTCTTTTCGTTGACCATCACACCATTACTATTGCGGGTGTCCTTGTCTTGAGAGACATATTGAGCTGCTTCTTCAAAGGTGAATTTCTTATCAACCATGTCAGCGCGGATAGAGTCGAGACGTTCAACGGCTGCGGTGAGGTCTTTATCAGCAACTTTGGGGCGTAAAAGAATGTGACGGCAGTTGATGCGGTCACCGCGCTTTTCGATGAGCTGAATGATGTGGTAACCATATTCGGTTTCTACAATTTTAGAAACCTTTTTGGGGTCGTTGAGGTTGAATGCAACGGCAGCAAATTCAGGCACAAGTTCGCTACGGCTCATAAAGCCGAGCTCACCACCTCTGACACCTTCGGGAGCTTCGCTATAAAGAATTGCGAGGGTAGAGAAGTCTGATTCACCGCTGGTTACGCGTTCAGAGAAGTCTCTCAAACGAGCTTTTACATCCTCAATTTCTTGACGAGGAATGATGGGGTTGAGAGTTATAATTTGGACTTCCACTTGCAATGGAACGTAGGGGATACTATCTTTGGGTAAGCTTGAAAAATATTTGCGCACATCCGATGGGGTTACCTTCAAATTCTTGGTTAGAGAGCGTTGAACTTCGCTCACACGGTATTGATTGCGCATATTTTCAGAAAGTTGCTCGCGGATATCAGGTAGCGAGCGGCGGAAGTATTCTTCAACTTTTTCTTTAGAACCGAGGTTGGCAATCAAGTAGTTGATACGGCTGTCAACGGCTTGTTGCACTTGAGATTCACCCACTTCAACAGTGTCAATATCAGCTTGGTGCAAGAATAGCTTTTCGATAGCCATTTGTTCAGGAATAACACAATATGGGTCGCCATTGATTGGGGTGCGTTCTGATTGCATTTGCATATAAGCTTCCTCAATTTCTGACTTATATATTGGTTGGTCACCTACGATCCAAGCCACTTCTTCAGCAATGTTGTTGTCTTGAGCTATGGCCCATGCTGCACATGCGGCGCAAGCTGCTGATATTAAAATATTACGTATTTTCACTGTTTATGGAATGATTGATGAATATTTTTATGTATTTATCGTGCAAAGATATAACAATTTTCTCAGTTGTCAGCCCTTACTCGATGAATAATTGCTTTTTAATGTTTTTTAGTGTGAAAACATTGACTATCCGGCTATTCAAGGGCTTTTTAAGAGCCCAAATCGCAGTTAAGCTTGATTTTGCCGGTCTTGATGGCATTGTCATATAAGCGCTTGCGCAGGTTTGCGTCATAATCTTTGCGCTTGCGATTGATGAGACGGCTTTCAATGAGCGGGCGTGCAGTTTCCAGCGGCATGATTGAGCCTGTTGACAAGTAATCGCTGATTGACAAGAGATAAGTGAACCCGCCGAGAGAAATCTCGAGGTTTCGGTGAGACTTAATGAATGCGTCGGGATTTGGTCCGAAGTCATAGGGTATGCGTGACTCCACTTGTTCCCAATCAATCCACTTATCGCGGAAGTAGTCATAGTGGATTGCGCTGTTGTTGGCTAGTTTTTCCAGTTGGTCCAAATCTTCGGTTTTGGTTGATTTGTACAACTTTTTGATAGCTTTGACGTCCTTAGAATCCTCTTCAAGTTTGACATATACACCACGGATGAGAGGACGGCTAAGCTTGAAATCTTCACGATTTTGGTTATAAAAAGCCAAGATAGAATCTTCAGGCATATTTGATTCAGAGTGAGATTCAAACATCTGTCGGCGGTATTCCCACATAATCAACTGATTGCGATACTCGTTGACCATTTTGTCAATTTCGGTCATGTCGATATCGGTTGCAGCGATTTCTGACACCAAGCGGTTGTCAATCCAGTTGCGTATGTAGGCGCGGGCAAATTTTGTGCTGTCTTCGTCGGTCAGTCCGGCGGGAAGTTCCTTGCTTAATTCAGCCACTGTTAATGACTCTCGTCCGACTTTTACCAAGACGGTATTGTCGGACGAGCTGTTTGGTGACTTCTCGTCCTTGCTACATGAAGATGCCAGCAAGCACAAGATAGTTATGAGTGATGTTTTAACGAGATGTCTGAACTTTGGTGTCATTTGATTTTCTTCAAAACACTATTATTGACCTTTACAGGATATTCAGAATGAAGCTTTTCAACCCATTCCTTTTCAAGTTGGTTTTGATAGTCGCTTGTTACAGCGCCTTTCACGTCAATGGCTTCCTCGGGAGCTGCAATCACGTGGCCGTTAATGTCAAAGTAGCTGACCCAACGGTTGTTCTTGGAGCTTGAAGGCTTGTTGCCACCAAATGCAATGTAGTCAATAATTGCATTTTCGCCTTTGGCTGCGATTACGCGCTCAATCTTCACTTCACGACCAAATTTTGACTTCAATTGAGTTGAAATTGAGTCGTAGGGGAGACCTGCGGGTAATGTTGCTACATATTCTTTAATCACATTGAGTGAAGAATCGCTTGTGGCAAATACTATTGTGCCTTTATATTTTGGGTTTTCCCATGTGTAGTTATCGCGGTGAGCGTTGAAATATGCTTCAAGACCTGCTTCATCTTTTGATGCTTTTTCCCACACGTTGCGGTTGCTGATTTCAAACAACAAGATACCGTCACGATACTCGTTGAGCAAGTTGGCATACTCTTGATTTTCATTTGCCAAATTATTTTGGTAGTATTCAAGTGCTTGTTGGCCCATCATGTTGTTTGCGGTAGCCTCGATAACTTCGCGGCTCTTGTCGGCTGACACTGCTTGTTTGGGAAGCTGAGCTGACAATTCCTTGAATGTAGTAACTTTCTTGTTGATGCTGAAAACGGGTAATTGAGGGTTGATGCTTGCGATTGTAGCAGAGTCAAGAGCGCCACCGGCCTTTACGGCTGATTGTATGCGGTCAATTGATGATTTATTCAATTGTCCCTTATATTCCTTGACGAGTTGGTCCTTCTTGGCTTGACGAGGACGTTCAGAGCGCTCATCGTTTTCGACGGCACTCTTAATCTTGTCTTGCATATCGTTAAATGATGCGATATCGCGGTGGCCCAAGCATTTCACGATGTGGTAACCATAAGCAGTTTGCACAGGCTTAGAAATTTCGTTTTCTTTGAGTGCGAACGACACGCTGTCAAATTGCTGAACCATTGCACCGGCGCCAAACCAATCAAGTTTACCGCCATTGCGTGCAGTTCCGTTGTCTTGAGATTCGCGGCGTGCTACATCGCTGAAGTCAGCGCCGTTGTTGACAACTTCATATATTGAATCAATCTGATGCTTAGCTACCTTTTGTTGCTCTTCGCTCAATCCGCGAGTCAACTTGAGAATGTGTTGAACTTGCACTTCGCCACGGCTCTTGCGACGGTCATTCACTTTGATGATGTGTAAACCGTAACCTGAATTCACTACCGGTGAAATTTCGCCAACAGCAGTGTTGTAAGCTGCCTCTTCAAATGCGTAAGGGTAGTGGCCACCGGTAATCCATCCCATGTTGCCGCCCTTGTCTTTGACACTGCCGTCAATTGAGTAGCGTGCCGAAACGTCGCTGAAGTCAGCGCGGCCGGCCAGGATTTCAGTGCGGAGGCTGTCGAGAGTCTTGTTTGCTGCATCCATTTCGGCTGGAGTGCGTCCGCCGGCAATCATGATGTGGCTCACGTTGACATCTTCGAGCATATGGCTGTAAGCCTCTTTAATTAATTCATCTTCCACGCTTGCATCCTTGAGGTAAGGTTTAGCCAAGTCGTTGCGGAAAGAGTTGTATTCGTCTCTGAAAGCTTTAGTTGTGTCTATGCCTGCAGCTTCGGCATCTGCCACCTTGAGCTTGAAAGTGGTGAACATATCCACATATTCTTCCAAAGTTTGCGGTTGAAGCTGTTGAGCGTTATTTTTCTTATATAGATATTCAAATTCGCTGAGGCGTACGTCTTTTCCATTGACATTCATCAAAACAGGGTCATCGCTTTTTTTTGCTGCAGCTGCAGTCAATATGGCGATTCCCAAAATAGCTGCTGATACAAAATATTTGTTCATCTTTGTATAGAGTGAAGGCTTCTTAAAATTAAATTAGTTTATTTCTATCTTAACGCTGATTTTGGCCTTTTATTGTGTGTCACAGCTATTATTTTAAAATAAAACGGTGATTGCATCTCATTTTTTTGCAATCACCGTGATAGCTATAGAAAAAAACGGCCTCAAGTTCAATTGAGCTTGAGGTCGTTGAAGTTGAATATTGTACTCTATTATTGATGAGCTTGGCTGTAGTTTGGTGCTTCTGAAGTGATGGCCACATCGTGTGGGTGACTTTCAGCAACACCGGCATTAGTGATGCGAGTAAACTTGGCAGTGTGAAGTTTTTCGATGTCTTCAGCGCCACAGTATCCCATACCTGCGCGTAGACCGCCCAACATTTGATAAACCACTTCATAGAGAGTGCCTTTGTAAGGTACACGAGCGGCAATACCTTCGGGAACGAGCTTCTTGGTGTCGGTTTCGCCAGCTTGGAAGTAGCGGTCTTTTGAACCTTTTTCCATAGCTTCGAGAGAACCCATACCGCGGTATGATTTGTATTTACGGCCATTGTAGATGATAGTATCACCGGGAGATTCTTCAACACCGGCGAGCATACCACCGAGCATTACTGAGTAAGCTCCGGCAGCAAGCGCTTTAACGATATCACCTGAATAGCGTATACCACCGTCGGCAATCAAAGGAACATCTGTTCCTGCAAGAGCCTTGGCAACGTCATATACTGCGCTCAATTGTGGAACACCCACACCGGCAATGATACGAGTGGTACAGATTGAGCCCGGGCCGATACCCACCTTAACACCGTCAGCGCCGTTTTCAACGAGGAACTTGGCAGCTTCACCGGTTGCGATGTTACCTACGACAACGTCAATGTTGGGGTATTTCTCTTTAATGGCTCTCAAGGTGCCGATAACGCCCTTGCTGTGGCCGTGAGCTGTGTCGATGACGATGGCATCAACACCTGATGCTACAAGCGCATCAACGCGCTCCATTGAGTCGTTGGTAACGCCCACACCGGCTGCTACTCTCAAACGTCCGAGAGCATCTTTACAAGCGTTTGGCTTATCTTTTGCTTTAGTAATATCTTTATAGGTAACAAGACCAATCAAGTGGTTGTCGTTGTCGACAACAGGCAATTTTTCAATCTTGTGTTCTTGGAGTATTTGTGCTGCTTCTTCAAGAGTTGTAGCTTGAGATGTGGTCACCAAGTCTTTGCTGGTCATCACTTCGTCGATGAGACGATTGGGGTCGCGCTCAAATCTCAAGTCACGGTTAGTAACGATACCCACGAGCTTGCGTTGGTCATCAACTACGGGAATACCGCCAATGTGATATTCTTCCATCATAGCGAGCGCATCACGCACTGTGCTACCTCTTTTAATGGTCACGGGGTCGTATATCATACCGTTTTCGGCACGTTTAACAGCATGAACTTGACGTGCTTGCTCGGCAATTGACATGTTTTTGTGGATAACGCCGATACCACCTTCGCGTGCTATGGCTATAGCGAGTTGGGCTTCGGTAACTGTATCCATGGCTGCTGATACCAAGGGAACATTCAATGTAATGTTACGCGAGAACTTGGTTTTTAGGTTTACACTTCGAGGCAGTACCTCTGAATAAGCTGGGATTAATAGGACGTCATCAAAGGTGAGACCATCCATTTTTACTCTATCGGCAATAAACGACATAACACTTATGTTTTAGATTTTATTGCCTGCAAATATACAAATAAAAAACGAGATACACCAACTATCAATGCCTCTTAAATAAATTTATGACTAATTTTCTCC
>CAYTFG010000029.1:0-20314 GCA_964436925.1 uncultured Bacteroides sp.
AATTATCTTTGGGTTTGGACGGTGGAGTTGGTTTTCGCCTACTGATATAGCGATTGTAATAAGAAATCAGCAATGTGGTCAAAGGCAATGCAATTATCAAGCCGATAAAACCAAGCAATGAGCCCCACACTGAAATTGACAACAAAATTATGGCCGGATTAAGCCCCATAGCTTTGCCCATTATCTTAGGCGTCAGTACAAAATCTTGTATAACTTGAACTATCACATATACAGCCATACACTCCCACCAAATAGTCCAAAAGCCCACATTTGAATCTACAGAGTAGACCAAGCATAAGACTGTCGTTGGGATAATTGAAATTAGTTGCAAGTATGGCACCATGTTCAGCAAACCGATAAAAAGTCCCAATAATATCGCCATGGGCAAGCCTATTATCGAGAAGCCTATCGCAAATAGGATACCTACAATAAATGCGACAAGAGCTTGTCCTCTGAAATAACGGTTCATGGAGTTTTTCACATCATTAGCCACCGTAAAAACGACTTTACGGTATTTGGGCAAAATCATATGTTTGAACCCTGCTATTAATTTCTCGTAGTCCAGCATAATAAAAACCACATAAAGTATTACTATAAACCAGCTAAATATACCCAAAACGAAATTCAGTCCACCGGTTATCAGTCCGGTGGCGGTTTCAACAATGTTAGTTACATCTTCTTGGCGTAAATAACCGGCAATCTGTTCAAAATCAATGTTTTTATGTAAGAATTGATGCACTTCGGCAGGTAAGAACGGGATTTCCACGGTTGTTGTAGCATAATCTTTCAAAAGAGTTGCCACTTCATGAGTTTCTTTTATCACCGCCGGACCTAGAAGCCAACATACTCCAATTAAAGCGACGAATGCCTCAATAAGCGTCATAAACACAGCCACGACTCGACCTTTTAATTTCAAAAGCCGGCGATTGAACTGCACAAACGGTTCCATTATGTAGGCCAAAAGCCAAGCGATACAGAACGGGAGGAGCACTGCACTAAGGTCATTAATGAGCCAAACAATGGCAAGTATCACAATTATTGCGATAACAATGCGCACTACTCGGTCAAACGTATATGGTTGTCGTGTTTCCATGAAAATCTTTTTTTATTTATAACGCGAAATTAATGATTTGTATTGAGATTCTAATAAAAATTAGTGTGAGTTTTTCATATTCCGTCAATTATAATTAATTTTGCAACAAAATTATCAATATACAAAACAAAAACATATCAATTAGACCAATTTTATGACAGAAAAAGTAAAAAGACTCATAAACAGTTATGGGTGGGCTCGCTGGTCAGCCCTTCTATTGGTATCTATAACCATGATGTGTGGTTATTTCATGACCGATGTCATGGCTCCGCTTGAAGATATCCTCACTCGCCCGGTTGAGGACGGAGGTCTAGGCTGGAGTGGTACTGAATACGGTATTTTCACCGGCGGTTACGGCTGGCTCAACGTGTTCCTCTTGATGCTCTTCTTTGGTGGCATCATTCTTGACAAACTAGGTGTACGACTCACCGGTTTAGGCGCATGCGTGCTCATGTTTGTTGGTGCTTGCATCAAGGCTTGGGCCATCTCAACATCTTCATTCTCACCTGAAGATACAATTCTAGGTTTCAATGCACGTGCAATCGTTGCCGGTGCAGGTTTTGCAGTATTCGGCATGGGTGCTGAAATTGCAGGTATCACAGTGACCAAAGCTATCGTTAAGTGGTTTACCGGTTACGAAATGGCACTCGCCATGGGACTTCAAGTAGCATTTGCTCGTATCGGTACAGCTTGCGCACTTGGTTTCAGTGCTAAGATTTACACAGCATGGGGCAACTCAGATTGGCCTATTTTCGGCGCACTTGGCATAGGTACACCTGTTGCATTCGGTGCTTGTATGCTTTGCATCGGTCTTATCTTCTTCATCATTTATTCACTCATGGATGCGACTCTTGACAAGCAACGTCTTGCTGAAAAGAGCGAACCTGAAGAAGGCTTCAAAATTTCAGACATCAAGCTTCTCATGAAGAGCCCGGGATTCTGGCTTATCGCCCTACTCTGCCTCACTTTCTATTCAGGCGTATTCCCATTCCTCAAGGCAGCTACAAAATTCATGATTTACAAATATGGCATCGCTGAAGATGTTGCAGGCTTTATCCCCGCACTTCTCCCCTTCGGAACCATCATCCTCACTCCGGTATTTGGATTCATCTATGACCGTGTGGGCCGTGGTGCTTTGCTCATGCTCATTGGTTCATGCCTATTGATGTTTGTTCACTTGATGTTTGCTATGCCGTTCATTACCAATCCTGTATTTGCAGTAATTGTAATGATTCTACTAGGTATTGCATTCTCTCTTGTACCATCAGCAATGTGGCCGTCAGTTCCAAAGATTATCCCACAAAAGGTATTGGGCTCAGCTTACGCTCTTATTTTCTACATCCAAAACATCGGTTTGATGTGCGTTCCAATGCTTATCGGTTGGGTTGTTGAAAATGTTGCCAAGCAAGATGACGGAACTTATGACTACACTTGTCCAATGCTCATCTTCACCGCATTCGGCATTGTTGCAGTACTTCTTTCACTCCTTCTCATCAAGGTTAACAAGAGCAAGGGTTACGGCTTGAATCTTCCTAACAAGAAATAACAAGCGTAGACACATAAACACCTAATAGGGGCTGTACCATATTTTTCGCAATATGATACAGCCCTATTTGTTTTTGGCATGAATCATACAAATATCGGCAATGTGCTATCTTTTAGCTTTAATTTTAGCATTTAATACTTTTATTTTTCATAACTTTGAAATCTAATAATTTAAATAAATTCCATGAATATAAAAAACTTCTATCTCGCATGTGCACTCTTGCCATTTAGCTTAGCTGCACAAAACTATGATGTAAAGGTCTCAGAAGCAGATGAGCCAATGATGACAGGTAAATATGCGCCAAATTGGGAGTCTCTCTCTCAGTATGAAGTGCCGGAATGGTTCAGAGATGCAAAGTTTGGCATTTGGGCTCATTGGGGGCCTCAATGTGTAGAAGGTACCGGCGACTGGATGGCTCGCACACTATACATCGAAGGTTCACGCGAGTATAAATATCATGTTGAGAACTATGGACACCCATCTGAATTTGGATTCAAAGATGTTTTGCCTTTATTCAAGGCCGAAAAATGGGACCCGGACTATTTGGTTGGTTTCTATAAAAAAGTCGGTGCAAAATATTTCTTTGCTCTCGGGAATCATCATGACAACTTCGACCTCTGGGATAGCAAATACCAAGAATGGAACTCAAAGGAAATCGGGCCCAAGCGTGACATCTTGGCAGGCTGGGCAGAAGCTTGCAAAAAACATGGATTAAAATTTGGTGTAAGCTTTCATGCCGACCACGCTTGGAGTTGGTATGAAACATCACGTCGATATGACCGAACGGGGCCAAAAGCGGGCGTTCCATACGACGGGCGCATGACAAAAGCCGACGGCAAAGGGAAATGGTGGGAAGGAAAAGACCCTCAAAACCTATATGCACAAAACCATGAAGAAAGTTATGGTTCATGGGCCGACGGAATGATTCACCGCCAATGGGCATGGGGAAATGGTGTAGCAAAGCCAACTGTTGAATATGTCACAAACTTCTACAATCGAACTTTAGATGCAATCAATCGGTACAATCCCGATTTAATATATTTCGATGTTACCGTCGTGCCATTTTATCCCATCAGTGATGCCGGATTAAAAATAGCAGCACACTTTTACAACCACAATCTTGCGACACACCCAAAGGATTTTTCGGCTGTAATGTTTGGTAAAATTCTTTCTGAGGAACAAAAACAAGCAATTGTTTGGGACGTTGAGCGTGGAGCGCCCAATAATATTCCTTCTCAACCTTGGCAAACTTGCTCATGCATAGGCGAGTGGCACTATCGCAACGACATTTACACGAATAATTCGTACAAGTCGGCTGCCACCGTAATAAAGCTACTCGTTGACGTTGTCAGCAAAAACGGCAACCTGCTATTAAGCGTACCGCTACGAGCAGATGGCACTTTTGACGACAAAGAAGAAGTAATTCTCAATGGCATTGGTGATTGGATGGCAATCAACAGCGAGTGTATATATTCTACACGCCCATGGAAAGTCTTTGGAGAAGGCCCGATAGCTGAATCTGATATTACTATAAATGCTCAGGGATTTAATGAAGGCGCTTATATGGCGGCAACATCAGCAGAAATACGATTCACTCAAACATCTCGCAACTTATATGCCATTGCACTTGGGTGGCCTCAAGACAACACCATCAAAATAAAATCACTGGCTAAAGGCTCTAATCTTTTCAATAAATCAATAGGCAAAGTTGAGTTACTAGGCTATGGGAAAGTCCCGTTTACTCGCACTGACGATGCACTCATCGTTAGCATTCCCGAAAATGCACCACACAACATTGCCCCCGTTCTTAGAATCAAAAAGTAACAACAATCTTATAAGCAATGAGGCTGAGCCATAATCTGTTATAGCTCAGCCTCATTCTATATTGTTATATCCTTGATTTATCGCATTTTGTTCAAGGCATTAAGGACCTTTTCAAGTTCACTTTTTATAGTCACTAGTCGTTCTACAGCTTGACGTCGGCGAGAAACGCCTTCGTGATTGTGTCTCAATTGTTCTTCGGCGGCATCAATTTTCAATCCTTTGTCTTTCAGAAGATATTTTATCATCTTCAAGGTTTCAATGTCGCGAGGGGTATAAAAACGTGTTTTATGAGAATTGCGTTTAGGTTTGAGCACTGAGAATTGGGACTCCCAGAATCGCAATGTCGACGCAGGAACATCGAGAATCGCAGTGACTTCTCTGATTTTGTAGTATTTTTTTTCTAAAGAGTCAATCATATAGCATATATAGTTTTAAGGATTAATCCATTACATGTCCGGCATTGTTAGCCATTCTAATCATTTGATCATACTGTTCGGGTGTTAAATCGTAGTAGTAATAATCGATTGGATTTTGAGCTTCACCATTGAAGCGCACTTCATAGTGAAGGTGAGAACCTGTTGATTTTCCGGTATTACCGACCTTACCAATCAAGTCACCTCGTTTGACTTCTTGTCCTGGCTTGACAAGAATCTGACTGAGGTGGGCATATCGAGTTACATAGTTATAGCCGTGGTTAATATCAATGGCGTTACCATAACCGCTTTTCCAACCGGCTTCGGCCACACGTCCGTCACCGGTTGCATAAACCGGAGTGCCGGTATCGGCAGCGAAGTCCATGCCTTCATGGAATCGAGAGACGCCATAAATGGGGTCACGTCGATAACCATACCCCGAAGCCATTTGCTTGAGATTTACTTCAGAAATGGGCTGTATTGCAGGAATATGTGCCAAACGGTCTTTATTTTTGCCAACGAGCTCTTTCAATTGGTCAAAAGATTTAATTTGGCTGTAAATCTGCCTATCAAGACGGTCTAGCTTGGAAGTGACGCTTTTAAGCAAATCAGCATCAGGCATAGAATCCAAAATTCCGTAAAGTCGTTGACGTTCCAGCCCGGCATAACGTTGAGCATTGTTGATGGGGTCGGCCTGCATCATCACGCGATAAAAGTTATTATCGCGGTCAATGACATCTTCCATCACCGCCACAGATGCATCGGCTCGTTTATTCAACAGCTCCAATTGACTGTGCAACAACTCATTTTCTTGTCTAAGTTTATCTTCACCCGGGAAACCCAAAATGAGCAAGGCAATAAAAATCACAGCAAGAGCCACAACAATCCCCACAAATGACTGTCGCAATACATTCCACGTATTAACGCCAAGCCAAGAGATTCCATTTTTGATTTTTTGCTTACTTTTATCGAGATTAAAGGGCTTCATTTCAATAATTAGACGGTCATTAAAATATTTTCTCTTGCAAAAGTAATAACTTTCAACTAATTTTGCATTTTAAAAAGCATATTTTTATCAGATAAATTTAACTATCACTATAAACAATATTCTCAAAATGCTTACAGCAAAGGAAATACGCGAGTCTTTTAAGGACTTTTTTCGCAGCAAGGGTCACCAGATAGTCCCTTCTGCACCAATGGTTATCAAGGATGACCCAACATTAATGTTCACAAACGCCGGCATGAACCAGTTCAAAGATATCATCTTAGGTAATGCGGCGGCGAAATACACTCGCGTTGCTGACTCACAAAAGTGTTTACGTGTATCAGGTAAGCACAACGACTTGGAAGAAGTGGGAATGGACACCTACCACCACACCATGTTTGAAATGCTTGGCAACTGGTCATTTGGTGACTACTTCAAGAAAGAAGCAATCAATTGGGCATGGGAATACCTCGTTGATGTATTGAAACTAGACACTTCTCGCCTATACGCAACAGTTTTTGAAGGTTCTCCCGAAGAAAACCTTTCACGTGATGATGAAGCTGCCGGATATTGGGCACAACACTTACCACTTGACCACATCATCAATGGTAACAAGCACGACAATTTCTGGGAAATGGGCGATACCGGTCCTTGCGGTCCTTGCTCAGAAATCCACATTGACCTTCGTAGCGACGAAGAACGTGCTGAAATTCCCGGCGCCCAACTCGTAAACCATGACCATCCTCAAGTAATTGAAATTTGGAACCTTGTGTTCATGCAATATAACCGCAAAGCCGACAGCTCACTTGAGCCGCTACCTGCAAAGGTAATCGACACCGGTATGGGTTTTGAACGTCTTTGTATGGCACTCCAAGGCAAGAAATCAAACTATGACACCGACGTGTTCACTCCATTAATCGGTAAGATTTCTGACCTTTCAGGCAAGAATTACGGCGAAGACAAGAAAGTGGACATTGCAATGCGTGTTATTGCAGACCACGTGCGCACAATTGCATTCTCAATCGCCGATTCACAGCTACCCAGCAACGCAAAAGCCGGTTATGTAATCCGTCGTATCTTGCGTCGTGCAGTTCGTTACGCTTATACATTCCTCAATCAAAAGAGCGCATTCATGTATCGTCTCGTTGATACTCTCATCGAAAGCATGGGTGAAGCATATCCCGAGATTGCCAAGCAACGTGACCTTATCATGAAGGTTATCAAGGAAGAAGAAGACGCATTCCTCCGCACACTTGACAAGGGTATCGGTATGCTTGACAACGCTATCACAGCTGCTAAAGCTGCCGGAAAGAACGAGATTTCAGGTAAAGAAGCCTTTACGCTCTATGATACTTACGGATTCCCTCTTGACTTGACTCAGCTCATCTTGAAAGAAAACGGCATGACTCTTGACCAAAAAGAGTTTGACGTAGAAATGGCTGCACAAAAAGCGCGTGCTCGCAACGCTGCAGCTGTTGAGACAACTGACTGGGTTACAGTTTCAGAAGGCGAACAAGTATTCATTGGCTACGATTTCACTGAAGCTGACGTAAACATCCTACGTTACCGCAAAGTAAAACAAAAGAACCAAGAGTTCTATCAAATAGTTCTCGACCAAACTCCATTCTACGCTGAAATGGGTGGTCAAGTTGGTGACCGCGGTACATTGTCTTGCGGCGATGAAGTGATTGAAATATATGACACCAAGCGTGAAAACGGTATGGGTGTTCATCTCACCAAGAAATTACCTGCTGACGTAACAGCTGTGTTCCACGCTGCTATCGATAAAGAAGCCAGACTTGCAACTTCAGCAAACCACACAGCAACCCACCTTCTCCACGAAGCACTCCGCGAGGTTCTCGGTACACACGTTGAGCAAAAAGGTTCATTTGTGTCACCTGCATTCCTCCGTTTTGACTTCTCTCACTTCCAAAAGATGACTCCCGAAGAAATTTCTAAGGTTGAGCGTCTTGCCAACAAAAAGGTGCGTCAAGCAATTGCTCGCGATGAGCGTCGCAATGTCCCCATCGCTGAGGCTATCAATATGGGCGCAATGGCATTGTTCGGTGAAAAATATGGCGATGAAGTGCGCGTAATCCGTTACGGTGATTCAGTAGAGCTCTGTGGTGGTACCCACGTTGACAACACCGGTAACATCGGTATAATCAAGATTGTTTCAGAATCAAGTATTGCTGCCGGCATCCGCCGTATTGAAGCAATTACCGGAGCTGCAGTTGAAGATGCAATTGACAGCGCATCTGATATAATCAAGCAAATCAGCGCATTATTCAACAATGCACCAAACGTGCTTCAAGCTGTTCGCAAGTCAATTGAAGAAAACACAGACCTTCGTCATCAAGCTGAAGAATATATGCAAGAACGCGCCAACAACTTCACAAAGGCAGCTCTTGAAAGCGCTAAGGTGGTTAAGGGCATCAATGTGATAGCATTCACCGGCGTACACGTTCCCGACATGGTTAAGACCATAGCGTTCAACGTGCGTGCACAATCTCCCGAAAAGACAGCGTTTATTGCAGCAACCGTTGATATGTCAGGCAAGCCATTATTGACAGTAGCGCTCACCGATGACCTTGTAGCAGAAGGCTATAATGCATCAACCATGGTGCGTGAAGCTGCTAAGGCAATCAAAGGCGGTGGCGGTGGTAAACCTGCATTTGCACAAGCCGGCGGTAAAGACAAAGATGGTATCGTGACAGCTCACGACATACTTTTTGGATACTTCAAAGACTAATCACGGAAATTTAGTTAGTTTGACAATACTTAGAGGAGGGCGGCCACAAGTCGTCCTCTTTCTTATTTTAAATAATTTAGCAATAAAAGATTACATTTTTCTTGATTATCAGAAAGGTAAGTTATAAATTTGCACCGATGAAAAAAGTTTTACTATACATTGCACTGATTCTGTGCTTGACACTTAATGCTTGCAGCTCAAACGATGAGCCGAAGATAAAAGAAGTGCCACGCACTATACTCGTGTATATGATAGCAGGCAATAATCTGGGCAGTCGCGATTTTGACTCAAAAGACATCACAGAAATGATTGAAGCGGCCAAGGCAGATGATTTTAATGGAGGCCATCTGATAGTTTATCACAGCACATATTCCGGCAATCAGCTTCAAGAGATAACTGCCGACGGAGTAAAAGTTCTCAAAGAATATTCCACACCTTCATCATCAACGATTCATTCATTAAACCCCATCCGCATAGAAGAAGTAATCAAGGACGTCAAGACATTGGCTCCGGCAAACGACTATGGATTAGTGCTTTGGAGTCATGCTAACGGTTGGCTTCAAGACGGTGTGTCGTTTTTTGAGGGTGACGGCACAACCGATATTCAGCCGACATCATTTGGCATAGACCAACAAAATAAGACCCGATTAAACATCACAGACTTAGCATCAGTATTGGAAGGTAAAGGCTTCAGTTTCATTTACTTTGACTGTTGCTACATGATGACTGTTGAGACTCTTTATGAGCTCCGAAACACGACCAAGACATTCATCGGCTCAGTTTCAGAGTTACCAAATGAAGGTATGCCCTATGATGAAAATCTAAAGTGCTTATTTGCAACGACTCCCGACTTCAAACAAGCCGCACTGAACACCTTCAACTACCACAACAGTGTATATTTAGACTCAGACCGCGCATGCACAATGTCAATTGTTGATGCTTCAGCACTCAATCAATTAGCAACTGCCACACGACACATAATGGAAACCGCCACACCGTTAACAACGACAGGCAACATCCAGAAATTCAGCGCCGATTCGCGTTGCTATTGGTATGATTTAGAGCAATATATAGAGACATTATGCGATGGCAACATTCCATCAGAATGGGCCACAGCGATGAATAATGCAGTGCAATACCGCATCGCGACCTCAACGTTATGGGGGCTTGTAGACATTAATCGCCACTGCGGATTATCAACGTATATACCAACGTCAATAGACGACACTAGTACAAAGGGCTACAACGAGTTGAGCTGGTACACCGATGTTGTATCGCCCCTATTTGAATAAGAACATTTTAATTTATGACACTTTTTGACACAAGTCTGACACCCACAGTCGCACCCGATTCCATTCCGGATATCTCGCAAGAATTAGAATCACTCAAAAACTCATCACTTGATGACATCACTTCCCAATTAGTACAATCATTGGTAAAATTTGCGTTCAACTTGGCAATTGCCATTATCGTATTTTACATAGGGCGGTTCATTATCAACAAGATATACACGATAGTACGCACAATCATGTTGCGTCGCAAAGTCGATTTATCGTTGATAACGTTTACACTCAGCCTTGTCAAGATGCTTCTCTATTTCATTCTCATTGTGAGTGTTATAGGCATTTTGGGACTGGAAACGTCATCATTCTTGGCGATTTTTGCATCGGCAGGTGTCGCCATGGGTATGGCACTGAGTGGAACACTCCAGAACTTTGCCGGAGGTGTGCTCATATTGCTCATCAAGCCATATAAAGTGGGCGATTACATTGAAGCACAAGGATTTTCAGGCACAGTCACAGAAATACAGATATTTCACACTATCATATGTACGCCCGACAATAAATCAATCATCATCCCGAACGGCTCGCTATCGACCGGCAGCATAAACAACTGGTCAAGAGAAGATTACCGTCGTGTAGATTGGGAAATCGGAATTTCTTACGGTGATGATGTGAAAGTGGCCCGTAATGCCATTCTCAAAATACTCAACGAAGACCCTCGCATTGTGAAGAACTATCTGGAAGACGACCGAATACTCCGTAAATCAGCCTCTTACAATCAAGAAAACGAGAATAACAGCGAGGATGATTGCACTGACGATGAAAAGCAGCCATGGCTAGTGCGCATATTTTCAGGGCATCGCAGCAACGTGAAAAAGCATCTCAATGATTGGAAAGAATCACAAAAGGAGAAGACTAACAGCATGATACCGCGCATAGAGCGCAAGCCGACAGTAACGGTTAAAGAACTTGCTGACAGTAGCGTGAATTTAATAATCAGAGCGTGGACCGAAAGTTCAAACTATTGGTCAGTGCTTTATGACATATACGAGCGTCTCTACACCGAATTACCGGCAGCAGGAGTCAATTTTCCATTCCCGCAAATGGACGTTCACGTTAAGCAAGACAACTAAAATCAAGTTTACCAGCCGAATAAGATTTAAGTATAAATTAACCTTATATAGCCAAAATATTCAATTATTTTGGCTATATTTGCATATTGATATAGCCATGTGAGATACTCCCCTCTTAGGTAGCCGAAAAAAGAAACAACACAGCTTCCATAATCTCTGATAAGTGGCGAATTATATTGATGCGCCAACGAAGCGCATATATCTCGGCAAAAGTCTCCAACCAGCTTGTCGGGTCTCGTGTGAGAAAATAAAAAAAACAACATAAATGACAAGTAAATGGAACTACTTACCCCTTTCTACAGAAGAGCAGCAGCTAGAGACGGGATTGGCGAAGAAATTTGCCAATTGCCCCCCTATTAGCGAGTTACTGGTTCAGCGAGGCATAACTTCGGTTGAAGAGGCGGAGAAATTTTTCCACCCCTCACTGCGAGATATGTACGACCCGTTTCTTATGCCGGATATGGACAAGGCTGTAGATAGGCTAAACCAAGCCATGGGGTCAAAGGAGAAGATAATGGTATATGGAGACTATGATGTAGACGGCACGACAGCAGTAGCACTAGTTTACAAATACCTGCAAAATTTCTACTCCGAGATTGACTATTATATCCCCACCCGCTATGATGAAGGGTATGGGATATCAACAAAGACCATTGACAGCGCGGCTGAAGATGGTGTAAAATTGATTATCATCCTTGACTGCGGAATCAAAGCAATCGAGGAGATAAAGTATGCCAAGACACTTGGCATAGATTTCATCATATGCGACCATCATGTACCCGATGACGAGTTGCCACCGGCAACAGCCATCCTCAATCCCAAGCTGGAAGGGTCAACCTATCCATGCCCGCACTTGTCGGGTTGTGGTGTAGGTTACAAGTTCATGCAAGCATTTTCAATCAGCAACGGACTAAACACCAGCGAGCTGGAAGGGATGTTAGACCTTGTGGCAGTGAGCATTGCAGCCGATATTGTCCCGATGGTTGACGAGAACCGCATCATGGCATACCACGGATTGAAACGACTTAACTCCAATCCTAACATGGGGTTACGTGCGATTATCCGCACCTGCGGCTTGTCAAATCGAGAGATTACCATCAGCGATGTAATTTTCAAAATAGGGCCGAGAATCAATGCATCAGGCCGTATGCAAAGCGGTCGAGAAGCAGTAGAGTTACTGGTAGCCAGGGACATAAAGGACGCATACGAAAAGAGTTTGGCAATCGACCAATACAACAAAGACCGAAAAGAGCTCGACAAGCGTATTACCGAGGAAGCCAGTGCAATTCTCAACGCCCGCGGTGAGAATTTATCGCCCAAAAAGTCAATTGTAATCTACAACAAAGATTGGCACAAAGGCATCATCGGAATCGTAGCATCAAGACTCACAGAACTTTACTACAAGCCATCGGTAGTGCTTACTCTGGCAAACGGATTGGCAACCGGTTCATCTCGTTCGGTTCAAGGCTTTGACATCTACAAGGCCATTGACAGCGCGAGAGATTTGTTGGAAAACTTTGGTGGTCACACATATGCAGTAGGGTTGTCACTCAAAGAAGAGAACATAGACAAATTCACACAACGATTTGAGGAATATGTAGCGGCCAACATCAAGCCGTCACAGATGACGCCACAGATTGATATCGACGCATACTTGACCTTTGCCGAGATAAGTCCCGAATTTGTCAACACGTTAAGACTGTTTAATCCATTTGGACCGGGCAATCAGAAGCCGGTGTTCTGCACGAGACACGTAATGGACTTCGGCACGAGCAAACTTGTCGGTAAACAATTGGAACACATAAAATTAGAGCTTGTAGACGACACATCGGGCAAGGTTTTGAACGGAATAGCGTTTAATGCAGCTCAGCATTTTGAGCACATACATTCACGCAAACCGTTTGACATCTGCTACACGATTGAGGACAACAAGCACCACAATGCTCAGACGACATTGCAACTCCTCATCAAGGAAATACGTGTAAACTAAGACAATGGAACATCAGTCGATACACGATATCCTTGAACACTATTGGGGATATACCCAATTTCGGCCACTGCAAGAAGACATAATCAACTCAGTACTTGCAGGGAACGATACATTGGGTCTACTGCCCACAGGAGGAGGAAAATCCATAACATTCCAAGTCCCCGCATTAGCATTAAGCGGCATCACAATAGTTGTGACGCCGCTAATTTCGCTAATGAAAGACCAAGTTGATAACCTGAGAGCCAACAATGTAAAAGCCATATACTTACATTCAGGGTTGACTCGAAGCGAGCATCGACTGGCAATGGACAAGTGTCGGCTGAAGAAGATAAAAATCCTGTACCTGTCACCCGAAAAGCTTCGTTCAGAGAACTTTATCGGAGAATTGCGCACATGGGATGTCTCACTGGTTGTCGTGGATGAAGCCCACTGTATTTCGCAATGGGGATACGACTTCAGACCATCATACCTGCAAATCAGCAAATTACGCACATTATTCCCTCAAGTCCCCATCTTGGCGCTGACCGCCTCGGCCACTCCCGATGTTGTAAAAGACATTTGCGAGCAGCTTGGGATGAAAAATGCTCAGATATTTTCCAAGAGCTTTTATCGTGATAATCTGAGCTATATCGCAAGATACAGCGACCACAAGGAAGGGATGATGGTGAAAATTCTCAAGGCGACAAGCGGAAGTGCAATCGTGTATGTTCGGTCACGACGCCGCACACGAGAACTGGCAGAAATTCTTGATAAAGAAGGAATTTCGGCAGATTTTTATCATGCCGGACTGGACAGTAACGACAAAAACGAGAAGCAAAACCGATGGAAAAATGACCAAACGAGGGTGATGGTTGCCACAAATGCATTCGGTATGGGTATCGACAAGCCCGATGTTAGACTCGTCATTCACCACGACCTACCCTCCTCGCTTGAAGAGTATTACCAAGAAGCAGGACGCGGAGGACGCGACGGGAAACCGGCATTTGCGGTGATTTTGGTCGCAAAAAGCGACAAGGCCACGTTCACACGCCGATTAAACGAATCATTTCCGCCAAAAGACTTTATCATAGACGTTTACAACAAAGTGGGCATATTTCTCGATATTGCGATAGGCGAAGGCTACAACCACTTGTATGAATTTAATTTCAACCTATTCTGCAAGCGCTACAACCTACCTATCACCACGGCTCACAGTGCGTTACACATCTTGACACAAGCCCAATACATCGAATTTACCGAAGAAGTAACCACCCAATCGCGCATGATGATTTTGGCATCTAAAAACGAGCTGTACAACCTGTCAATTGATGACAGTACCGACAGAGTTTTTCAGACAATACTGCGGTCATACACAGGGTTATTCTCAGACTATGTATTTATCAATGAGGCACTTATAGCGTCCAGACTAAATATACCCGAAAACGAAGTGTATCAAGCACTATTGACGCTATCTCACTATCACATAATACATTACATTCCCAAAAAGTCAACGCCGTATATCCTCTACACGACATCGAGGGAGCTACCAAAATACATCCAGATTCCAAAATCGGTCTATGAAGAGCGCCGAAATCGCATGGAAGCAAGACTAAATGCGATGAAAAATTTCGCCTTCACACAAGAAGAATGCAGGCAAAACATTCTGCTTCAGTACTTTGGAGAAAAGCCAAGCGAGCCATGCGGGAAATGCGATGTGTGCCGTGATAAAAAGTCGCGAGCAAAATCAGAGCATAACGAATCAACACTCAGAGAATCAATACTATACATCTGCAATCAACCGGGCGGTCACACCATTGACCACGTGATTCAAAACACAAATTTCGACCGCAAATCAGTGATTGAGATGATTAGAACATTGATAGATGAAGGCTATATCACCCTAATAAACAACATCTTAGCAACTACAAAACACTAATAATACCATGAAAAGGCCAGAAATTATCTTATTCAACAACATCGACGCAATCCAACAATACACATTTCCGCGAAAACTGGAATCGGTGCTCGTGGTGGTTTGCACAAAAGGGAATGTACACATTGACGTTGACTTGAGAATGATGACGCTGGAAGCCAATGACTTAATGGTGCTTAGACCGGGACACATAATCAACTCCTACAATGTATCAAAAGACTTCCTAGGGTACTCGTTAATTACTGATATTGAGAACTTTGCACCGGTTCCCGGGACAATGGCTCAGATGCTTAATTGCTTCATGTACTACCAACATAACCCGGTGGTCAAATTATCACGCGAGCAACTCAAAACCCAGCTCATGTTGAGAAATATGCTGAACGCAAAAATAGGGAGCCGCACCGATGAAGACGGGACGCAACTACCTATGGCAGACAAAGTTATAGAAAGTCTGACACAAACGATTTTCTATGAGACACTAAGCATCTACCTTCAGCAAATGGATAATTCAGAGCAAAATTACACATCAAGAAGCGATGAATTATTCTACCAGTTCATCAACCTTGTAGAGAAGAATTTCAAAGAAGAAAGGCTAGTGAGCAACTACGCTAAAAAACTGTGTATCACCGCAAAACACCTGTCAGCAGTAGTCAAAAATGTGAGCGGTCAATCCCCTACCGACATCATCAACAGTTATGTTATCCTCGATGCGAAAATATCATTGACGACCACCGACATGACAATCCAAGAAATCAGCGCACGGCTACATTTCCCGAATCAGTCATTTTTCGGGAGATATTTCAAGCAACACACAGGGTTATCGCCACGCCAATATCGTAAGAATCAGCAAGTTTAAACGAAAAGTCTGGTAATATCAGACAGCGGAATAATTGATAAAACCAATTTGCCGTCGGGAGTATAATTGGGAGTTGAGAGCTTGAACAAATCCTCCAGAATCTTCTCACGTTCCTCACTACCAAGCGTTTGTCCGGGTTTGATGGCAGCCTCACGAGCCATAGCTAAAGCGATGGTACTATTGAGCTTGTCACGGTAATCGGCACCCTCACTCGCTATATCATCAACAATGCCGGTGAGAAGTTGTATTGGGTTGACATTCTTCAAGTTAGCCGGTACGCCATTGATAGCCCACGAGCCATCTCCAAGGAAAGACAGGTCCAAACCCATGTGAGACAAGTCATCGACCACATCATGCATGATGACGTCCTTTGACGGCTCAAGCAAAAGGACTTCCGGGAAGATAATCTTCTGAGATTCAAGACCTGAAGCCGATTGTGCAAGGAATTGCTCGTAAAGGATGCGCACATGAGCGCGATTTTGGTCAACGACCATAAGTCCTGATTTTGAGGGAGATACGATGTAACGACCTTTCAATTGCATGGTAGACATCGACACATCAGATTGAGCGTCATCATCAATGAGCGAACTCTCAACGACAGAAGGTTGAGCCGGGAGCGCATCCAGGTCACCATTCATCAAACTGCCACGAACCTCATTGATACCCACAGCCTTCTCGCGAGCAAAGCCTTCATAAAGTTTTTCCCAATTGGCAGTCTCGGTTTTAATGCCACTCTCATGGCCAAAACGTTTACTCGGGACAGGGGCTTGAGAAGAGAAATTACTTGAAAATGAGGGAATTGACGACTCAAAAGGCGGCATTTGTCCAAGCGGAGAGCCACTACTTGCGGGGTCAAACGGATTATAGCTGGTATCGACCGTGCGCCAATCAGCAGTAGCCTCACTATCAGGGTTAAACATCGGAATTTCAGGGGCTAAATCGCTGTCAAAATCAATTGACGGCACAGCATTGAATTTGCCGAGCGACTCCTTGACCGCAGCAGCGAGGATTTGCCAAATGGGCTGTTCGTTTTCAAATTTTATCTCATGCTTTTGCGGGTGAATGTTGACATCAATTGTCTGAGGGTCAACCTCAAAGTTGATAAAATAATTGGGTTGCTCGTCAGGTTTGATGAGCTGCTCGTAACAAGACATGATGGCCTTGTGGAAATAAGGGTGACGCATATTTCGGCCATTTACCATAAAGAACTGCAAGTAGTTACGTTTGCGGGCATGCTCAGGATAGCTGACAAAACCACTAATTTTGGCCAGCGAAGTTTCAGTGTTGACCGGGAGGAGCTGTTTGGTCAACGATTGGCCGAATAACTCGCCGATACGTTGCTTCAGCGAACCTCTAAGTAGCTGACGCAGAGTCTCATCGTTGTGGACGATGGTAAACTCGACATTGGTATTAACCAGCGCCAATCGTTCAAATTCGTGCATGATAGCGGTCAATTCGACCGAATCCTTTTTTAGATAACGGCGACGAACGGGAACATTGAAAAACAGGTTCTTGACCATCATGTTACTACCAGGGGTACAAGCTTCAGGCATTTGACTCTCCACTTGTGAGCCACTGATAATCAAGCGGGTACCAATCGAATCGTCCTGGCGCATTGTGCGCAAATCAACTTGAGCGATAGCAGCGATTGAAGCAAGCGCCTCGCCACGGAAACCCATGGTGTGGAGCGTCAGCAAATCATCGGCAGCAGAAATTTTTGAGGTGGAATGCCGTTCAAAAGCCAATCGAGCATCAGTTGGGGACATACCGCAGCCATTATCAACGACTTGAATCAACGAGCGACCGGCGTCCTTGATAATCACTTGAATGGAGGTAGCACCGGCATCAACAGCGTTTTCGACAAGTTCCTTAACAACCGACGCCGGACGCTGAATCACTTCACCTGCAGCTATCTGATTAGCAACAGAATCGGGCAATAATTTTATAACATCACTATTAGTCATTCCACGTAAAATTTCCACAAATTTACGCAGATATATTTGATTTTCCTAGATTAAAATTCAAAAATTATTGCTCACTTATTAACATGGCGTTCACCGAACACAACTACATGAAAATAAGGTATATAGCGAAGCAATCGGTCAATATAAATGCAAGCCAATGCCAACAATGCGGACAAAAGGAAGAAGACAGCTTGCTCGATGACAGGGACGTTTACTATTGAGCTTAAGCGTTGAATATAAGGCACTTTAGCCACTGCGACGAGCAAAAAATAGTGATAAAGGTAAACCGGCAAAGTTTTTTGACCGATAAACATCAGCAAGGTCCCAACCCTAGTTTTGCTTGAGAAGAAATTGCGAAAATAATGGAACGTGCCGTAAATCAGCAAGATACCGAGAACAGCCAAGACGAAATGCAGTTGGCCGGCAAAAGCATAAACCAGGCCAAAAGCTATAGCTGAAACAATGATAATCAGCACCTTATCAATGATTTTGTAGAAAATATCATTACAACACCTGCACAAGACGCCGATGAAAAAATAAGGGGCGTACAAAAGTGAATGCTCGATACTTAACCATCTGTATGGCAGATTTTTAGCTATGCGAGGGCAATACTGATTCAACAAAAAAGTTGCCACCAACGGCAAAATTGTCATCAAAAGCCACACAAGAATTTGAGTGCGTTTTTTAGCACGAGCATAATGTAAGGCCGTGGAAATCAGCGCAAAAACCACAAAAACCTGAAACAAGCAATAGGTAAACCAATAACCATGCTTCAACGGGTCACGCGCCATGTATCGAAAGCCATATTTCACGGTATAGCAATAGAGCACAGCCAGTAACACAGTGGGTACCAACTGTTTAAATATGCGGTTATTGACTTTCTTGTTGAAAATATCAATAGAAAAATTTGCAGACCAAGCCAGATAACCGCTGATGAAGAAAAACAGCGGCATACGGAAGGTCAAAAAGACGTCATTACTATAAGATTCACAGCCCAACATCTTGAATACCAAGTGACTATACAATACAAGAAGCATAGTAAAACCTCGTATTGCATCGAGATATTCAAGTCGGTTCTTTTTTAAATTATTTTCCAAAAATCAATGCGTATTGGTTTATCAGCTACAAAGTTACGTCTTTTTTGCGAGACCTTAAAGATTTTTACCAAGACAATCCGGCCAAACGACGACAATAATTCGTAATTTTGCAGACAAAATCGAAGAAAAGATGTCCAAACTACTACTATTCAACCCCGAGAACGACACCGCATTAGCCTTTGGCTCAGCAAATTACACGCCGCCACCGGCAGCATGGCAACTACACCAATCAGGCGAGGCACTGCCGATGTGGTTTGGAGAAAACGGAGATAGATTTTTAAGCCAAGGCATTAATTCACAATGGCTTAAAGAACGACTAGAACGATTTAGCGTCGACATCACCGTGGCATCAAATGCAGAGATAAGCACCTGCAAGCCAACACCTTGGGGATGGTCAGCGCACACAAAACGACAATTCCTCAACGCGGGAACTCCTGCGGAAAATCTTCCGACAGACGAGCAAATAGCGCAATTAAGGGAGCTAAGCCACAGGAAATCATCAATTTATATCAATAAAGCCATTCAAGGAGTCATTCCTATCGAATGCAAAACCGCCGAGGAAGCAATTGCACTCGGTCCCGGCTACATAAAATTGCCATGGTCAAGTAGCGGACGAGGTGTTATCAACACCACTACCCTACCTGAAAAGGCGCTCAATCAGCAACTTAGTGGGATGATTAGACGTCAAGGCAGCGTAATGTGGGAACCGGCACACGAGCGAGTTTTAGACTTCGCCATGCTGTTTGAAAACGGCTCAGAATCAACGCAATGGATAGGATTTTCGGCATTTCAAACTACCGACACCGGTGCTTATTGCGGAAATATTGTCGCGAGCCAAGAATATATCGAAGCACATATCAAACAATACTACGACACTGATATACTGAAAGATACTGCGCAAAAGCTGTGCCCAATTCTACGCCAACTGATTGGGACGACCTACATCGGTGCTTTTGGCGTAGACATGATGATTTTCAAGGACTTAAACGGCAAAAATGTGCTTGCTCCATGTATCGAACTAAATTTGAGGATGACAATGGGCGTTGTTGCGTTGAAATTTGCAGAAAAACATCTTGCCGACGGCAAGATTGCGACGCTGGAAGTGGTCAAAACCAGTGACTTAGACCAGCGAGACGAGTACACAACCGCCAATGGAAAACTAACCGGAGGAACGCTCCACCTATCACCGCCAAAACAGTTCACAATAAAAGTAACTGTTAAAAACCGAAAATTATTTCGAGGGTAAAGTACTTTTGGAGAGAGCATTGCCTGCGATTAACAAATGTCAAAAAGTTATTAATGGTCGGATGTTCGGATTTCTCGTTTGTCGGCGTTGTAATTTTGCAGTGTCGAAAGCGACGAGAGAACATTGACATAATGGAAATAGCGAGCAAAATGGCATAGGCCATGCGACAGAGAGCGCTGTCAATAGCCACAATTTTTTCAGAAGGATTTGCGGTATTTGT
>CAYTFG010000030.1:0-3135 GCA_964436925.1 uncultured Bacteroides sp.
AGATGACGACAACGGCTTTTCCTGACTGGATGAGGAAGTCTTCGAGCCATTGGATGGACTCGATGTCGAGGTGGTTGGTGGGCTCATCAAGGAGGAGCACGTCGGGCTTTTGGAGGAGCATCTTGGCGAGCTCGATGCGCATGCGCCAGCCGCCTGAAAATTCAGACGTGGGGCGGTTGAAGTCTTCGCGACGGAATCCGAGGCCGAGGAGTGTTTTCTCGATGTCTTCATCGAAGTGGGTGAGGTCGATGGCGTAGAATTTCTCGCCGAGGGCGGTCACTTCTTCAATGATTTTCATGTATTCTTCGCTCTCGTAGTCGGTGCGTGAGGCCAGTTGCGCATTAAGGTCGTTAATGCGGGCTTCGGTTTCAAAGATGTGGCTGAAAGCTTGTGATGCTTCTTCAAACACTGTGCGCTCGTCGGTAGTGAGCAGGTGTTGAGGTAGATAAGCTATAACGGTGTCGGCGGGAGCTGAGACGTCACCGCGGGTGGGCTTGTTAACTCCGGCGAGAATTTTGAGGAGGGTGGATTTGCCGGCGCCGTTTTTGCCCATGAGAGCAATGCGGTCGTTATCGTTGATTACAAAAGAGAGGTCACTGAATAATGTAGTTCCTGAGAACTCGACGGTAAGGCCGTTTACTGCTAGCATGCGTTATATATCGAATGTTTGGTTATGAGGATAATGAAATTATATTGTTACGCCAAAGGCGGCTAATAAAGACGAACTGATAGTCATGTAGATAACCATACCAATGATGTCGTTGGTAATGGAGATGAAGGGGCCGGTGGCAAGTGCCGGGTCAATCTTGAGACGCTCGAGGGTCAACGGAACGAATGTGCCGAAGACTGAGGCGAATATCACGACGCAGAATAGCGAGAGCGATACGGCGATTGTGGTCACTTGGGTGGGGCCCAAGGTGAAGAAGTTGTAGATGAACACGAGAAGAGAAATCATGCAGGCGTTGATGAGGCCCACACCGAGTTCCTTGAATATCTGTCGGCTTGCATTTTTGATTTCGAGGGAGCCGTTGGCGAGACCTTGAACGACGATAGCTGATGATTGAATACCCACGTTACCGCCGGTGCCACCGATGAGGGGGATGAAGAGCGCCATTGCGGGGTTAGTGGCAAATCCGGCTTCGAAGTTGCCGAGGATGATGGAGTTGGCGATACCGCCAAAGATACCAATCAAGAGCCATGGCAAGCGAGCCTTGGTTTGTTCCAAGAGGTTGTCGTCGGTTTCCACGTCGGTGGAAAGACCTGATGCCAATTGGTAGTCACGTTCGCTTGATTCACGCACTTGGTCCATGACGTCATCGACGGTGATGCGTCCCAGCAATCGGCCAATGGAGTCGACCACTGGCATCGCCACGAGGTCATATTTTTCGAAGTCTAAGGCGACTTCATCAATTGGGGTGTCGGCTTTAACGCTCATAGGGTCGGTCTCCATGACGTGCTTAATCTTGGAAACTGACGGGTGAGTAATCATTTTCTTGAGAGGGAAAACGCCTTTGAGCTTGAAATCGTCGTCAACGACGTAAATGTTGTATATTTCGTCCATATCCTCAGCTTGCAAGCGCATCTGAGTGATACATTCGGGCATACTGAGGTTCTCGTTCACGACAATCATTTCGGTACCCATGAGACCACCGGCGGTGTCCTCGTCATATTGGAGCAAGTCGATGATGTCGCCCGCTTGTTCCACGTCGTCAATTTTCTTGAGGACGTCTTCGCGGTCTTCTTCGTCAAGTTGTTGGATGATATCAACGGCATCGTCGGTGTCGAGGTGGTCAATCTGCTTGGCGATTTCTTCGGCGGGCATTGCTTCGAGGAGCTTGAGACGGTCATCTTCGTCAAGTTCCATGAGCACGTCGGCTTGAGTGTCGCCATCGAGGAGACGGAACAAGAATTCGGCCTCATCGAGGTCTAAGTCTTGGTACAGTTCGGCGATGTCGGCGGGGTGAAGCGTGTCGAGCAGTTTCTGCGCTTCATCAGTATTTTTGTCAGCAATGATCTTGCGGATGCTGTCAAGGTCTTCTTCAGAGTATTCCTTCATTGCCTCAAAATGTTTTTAGGATGTTCAGTTGCCTGAACGTAGGTTGGAAATCATGTTAGTTAACTCGATGAATTGAGCAACCGATAGCTGCTCGGGGCGTTTGGTGAGAAGTTCGTGCTCGGGAAGAGTAACCCCGGCGGGCACGAGGCCTTTCATAGAATTGCGAATGGTTTTGCGACGTTGACCGAAAGTGGTTTTAACGACGGTTTTGAATAACGCTTCGTTACAACCGAGGTCGGTGACGGAGTTGCGCACCATTTTGATTACGCCTGATTTTACCTTAGGCGGTGGGTTGAAGACGTGTTCGCTGACGGTGAAGAGGTATTCAATGTCATACCAGGCCTGGAGCAAAACGCTCAAGATGCCACGGGTGCGGCTACCGGGAGCAGCGGCGATGCGTTCAGCCACTTCGCGCTGTAACATGCCGGAACAGCAGGTTACTTGGTCTTTATAGTCAAGAACTTTAAAGAATATTTGAGAGGAAATGTTATAAGGATAGTTGCCTATAACACAGAATTTTTTTCCGTCGGGATAAATCGACGCGAGGTCCATTTGGAGAAAATCACCTTCGGCTATGCGCCCGTCGAGGGCATCAAAATTGGCTTTCAAATAGTCAACGCTCTCGTCGTCAATTTCCACGACAGTGACGTCGTGATTGGCAGCGAGAAGATACTGTGTGAGCACGCCCATGCCGGGTCCCACCTCCAGGACCGGAAAGCCGTTGTATTCATCGAGAGTCCCTGCAATGCGTTGAGCGATGCTGAGGTCGGTGAGAAAGTGTTGCCCAAGGGCTTTTTTAGGTTTTACTTGAGCCATAGTCGCAGTTTTATTCTATTTAATGCAAAGTTACGGAATTTTTTAAATAAACGGGACTTTAATGGCTAATCTTTTCATTATTATAAATAATTGCGTTATATTTGTGGCAGAAAATAAACCATAAAATTAAAGATGATTATGAAAATCTCTAAAAAATCACTAGTAGCAGTTTGCTCAGGAATTATGTTGTTGAGTTCATGCACCACAATGCAAGAAAGACTTAATGGCCCGTCTTCGCCAAACTATAACTACAACAATTTTAC
>CAYTFG010000030.1:3235-19527 GCA_964436925.1 uncultured Bacteroides sp.
CGTCAGCGAGGTTTTATCATTCTATTGAGGCTATTAAAATTCAGTGAATGCCAAGGGCATTAATGATTTTACCGATGGCAGAATGTAAATGTCATTGCTGCTCACCAAGATGACTTTGATGCCTTCACCGGCAAGCGTCTCGTATTCCAAAAGTGCTTGTCGACAGGCTCCGCATGGCGAAATCGGTGCTTTGACTTCCTCGCCGGTGGTGTCGCGTGCGGCGATAGCGATGGCCTTGAATGAGGCTTGCGGATATTGGGCGTGTGCGTAGTAGCAAGTTGTGCGCTCGGCGCATGTTCCTGAGGGGAATGCAGCGTTTTCTTGGTTTGCTCCGGTGACAATCACGTCGTTGTCCAAGAGGATAGCGGCGCCGACGTGGAATTTGCTGTAAGGAGCATAGGCATTGAGCGTCATTCGACGGGCATTATCCACGAGAGTGCGTTCTTGCTCGTTGAGCTCGTCATAGGTTGCAGCTACGATTGTAGTGACAATATTTAATTCTTTCATTTGGTAATGATTTTTACTATCTTAATGGTCTGTTAGGATTGCAAATGTAAGAATTGTAGCCGAAAAATTGAAAAATTTGGGGGCAAAATTTTCATATCTGAATTATAAACATTAATTTTGCCGTTCAGTTAGGGGCTAATGGAAGCTTCTGACCGATAAATATTGATTATAAATAATATTACATAGAAAACTTTCAATGGAAAACTCAAAACAACCAACTCAAGCACAGTTGGAACTCGAAGCTGAAAAAGCAAGAAACGAGAAAATTAAAAAGATGATAATTTGGGCATCTGCTGCAGTAGTGGCAATTGCCGCAGTTGTAATCATTTATATCTTTGCTATCCGCAACCCTTCAATAGCTAAGGCAGACCAAGCCGCAGGATTGGCTGACTCAGAAGCAGCAGGATTGACTGAAAGCGCATATGCAAACCCCGTTGCGAGCGATTCAGTAGCTTTAGAGCTATACAAGAAGGCAGCACAACTAGGTGGCAAGAGCGGAAACCGTGCAAAAGTAGAAGCCGGTATGCGTCTCTATCAAAAAGGTAAATACAAAGAAGCTCTTCAATATCTTCAAGATGCAGATGTTGATGACGAAATCGTGAAGGCAGGCGTTTATGGTCTAGCCGGTGACTGCCAAGTTAACTTGGAACAAAACGATGCAGCACTTTCAAGCTACGACAAAGCTATCAGCGCTGCAAACGGTAACCCACAATTGGTGCCATACTTCCTCGTTAAGAAAGCAACAGTATATCGTGCTAAAGGCGACTTCGCTGCTGAATATGCTGCTTACGATGAAATCATGACTCAATATCCCGACTATGCAGGTGCAGGTTATGTTGATATTGAAAAATATCGCGAACGTGCTAAAGCTGAAGCAGGTAAGTAAAATATCTGATTTGACTTTACTCGACGATTGAGTAAAAATATACCGTGAGCGGAGATCCATGACAATGGACTTTCCGCTCACTTTGCTTAAAAGATAATTCACGCTCCCCCTCATCCAAAAAGCTATTTATGCAAGCAACACAAGGTAATTTACAAGAATTGGCGACTCGCAGTGAGGCAAGTCTACTGTGGAAATATAGTGTTCCCGCCGTCGTGGGAATGCTGGTGATGTCGCTCTACAATGTCATTGACCGCATCTTCATAGGGCAAGGTGTGGGGCCTGATGCAATAGCCGGGCTCGCTATCACTTTCCCGGTGATGAATCTAGCCACGGCGTTGGGTGTTCTTGTGGGTGCCGGTGCAGCAGCGCGCACTTCGATAATGCTAGGGGCAAAGGACCTTGACAATGCGCGCCTTGTGCTGGGAAACTCCTTGACAATTATCTTGATAAATGCGACGATTTATCTTACGATATTTGCCGTGTTTATGGACCCGATTTTGCGTGCATTCGGGGCGAGCGAAAATACATTGCCTTATGCCCGCGACTTCTTGACTTATCTACTTCCGGGCTTGCTGATGATTAACTTGGCGTATAGCTTCAATAATATTCAGCGCGCATCGGGCTATCCACGTCGCTCGATGTTTACCATGATTATCGGTGCGGTGTGCAACGTTATCTTGGCGCCAATCTTTATTTTCGGCTTGGATATGGGCATCAAGGGAGCTGCAATAGCCACGGATATCTCTATGACTATTTCGGCAATATTCGTGTTCAGCCATTTCTTCCGTAAGTCAAGTGTTGTGCATTTTACGCCGGGTATTTTCCGCTTGCGCCGTCGCATTGTGTGGGGCATTATCTCCATCGGTGCATCGCCGAGCTTGGTGAGCGCGGCAAGTTGTGTAATCAACGTGATTATCAATACTTCATTGCAACAATACGGCGGTGACTCGGCTGTCGCTGCTGCAGGTATTTTCACAACCTATACATCCTTGATAGTTTCGGTCGTACTGGGAATATGCCAAGGTATGCAACCAATTGTGGGCTACAACTATGGCGCACAACGATATGACCGATTGAAAAAGACTTTCTGGTTGACATCATTGGCGGCAACAATTTTGTGCACCATTGGATGCGTCTTCGGTTTGTCATTCCCTCACCTCATTGCTCGAGCATTTACAGTTGATGCGGCTTTAATAGCCGAGACAAATCGTTCGCTATCTCTATCGCTGTTGATGTTCTGGGTTGTAGGTTTCCAAATCGTTTCAACCAATTTCTTCCAATCCATTGGAAAAGCCGGCAGGGCAATCTTCTTGAGCCTTGCTCGTCAAGTGATATTCATGATACCGCTATTGCTCGTGTTCCCGCGAATGTTTGGGCTTGACGGCGTGTGGGTGTCATTCCCGTTGTCTGATACCTTTGCCACAGTAGCAACAATCTTCATGATTATCTGGCAATTCCGCCATTTGACACCTAAATCTTGAAAAATTATTCATACTTTCATAACAAAAAATGCGTAAAAAGTTATTCTTATTGGCCTTGTGCCTTATTTCTACCTTAATCTCCTTACAAGCTAATCCTATCACAGGGCTGCTCGAGCGTATTGACCGCGGAGCATCCTCAAAGTTTGTCATTGAAAAGAAAGCCTCGTCGAGTGACTATTTTGAGCTCGATATGAAGGGCGATAAAGTCGTTGTCAGAGGAAATAATTACGTCAACATCGCTACCGGAATTAACTGGTATCTCAAATATTATGCAGGTGTGCATTTGTCGTGGAACGGCATGACTGCAAAACTGCCTGCCAAGTTGCCCGCAGTGCCTCGAAAAGAGCGCCACGAGACCGACCTCAAGTTGCGCTATGACTTCAACTACTGCACGTTCTCCTATTCGATGGCGTTTTGGGATTGGGCACGTTGGGAGCAAGAAATTGACTGGATGGCTTTGCATGGCATAAATTTGCCGCTCGCAGCTGTAGGTGAAGAATGTGTGTGGCGCAATATGCTTGCCAAACTAGGTTACAGCAAGAGCGAGATAAATGAATTTATCGCAGGTCCTGCTTTCTTGGCATGGTGGGAGATGAACAACCTTGAGGGATGGGGCGGACCTAATCCCGATTCATGGTATGACCAACAAGAAGCTTTGCAAAAGAAGATATTGAAGCGCATGCGCGAGTATGGCATCGAGCCGGTATTCCCCGGTTATTCAGGCATGGTGCCTCACAACGCGAAGGAGAAACTTGGACTTAATGTTACCGAGTCAGGCAAATGGAACGGTTTTGACCGTCCGGCATTCTTGCAACCCACCGACAGCCGTTATGAGGAAATTGCAGAGCTTTACTACAAAGAACGCGAAGCACTTTTCGGTAAGGCCAATTATTACTCAATGGACCCGTTCCACGAGAGCAAATTGACCGATGGCGTTGACTTTGATGCAGCAGGTCAAGCCATATTGAAAGCTATGAAAAAAGTAAATCCTCATGCAGTGTGGGTGGTTCAAGGTTGGACCGAAAATCCACGTGAGGAGATGATGAAAAATATACCGCAAGGAGACTTGCTCATCCTTGACTTGTTTAGCGAATGTCGCCCGATGTGGGGCATTCCATCGCTCTGGAAGCGTGATAACGGCTATGGTAATCAAAATTGGTTGTTCTGTTTGCTCCAAAACTTCGGAGCGAATGTCGGGCTTCACGGACGCCTGGACCAATTGCTCAATAACTTTTACATGACCAAGGATAATCCGCTCGCAGCCAATCTCAAAGGCATCGGCTTGACGATGGAAGGCATAGAAAACAATCCTGTGATGTATGAATTGATGTCAGAGCTCCCGTGGCGTGCCGAGCGAGTTACCAAAGAATCATGGATTAAAAACTACGCCAAGGCGCGTTATGGTGTCGAGGATGCTGCTATTGACAGCGCATGGCAAGTACTTGCCGAGAGCATCTATAATTGCCCGTTTGGCAACAATCAACAAGGTGCCCATGAGTCAATCTTCTGTGGTCGCCCGTCAATGAATAACTTCCAAGTTTCCAGTTGGTCCAAGATGCAAAACTATTATGACCCCGAGTCAACTCGCCGTGCTGCTGAGTTGATGCTCAGTGTCGCCCCAAAATATCGTGGTAACAATAATTTTGAATATGACTTGGTTGATATAGTGCGCCAGGCAGTTGCTGACCGCGGTCGCATTGTCTATAATCGCGCTATTGCCGATTTCAAGAGCTTTGACCGTGCGTCATTTGATGCCGATTCTCGCAAGTTCTTGGATATGATTTTGCTCCAAGACCGTTTACTCGGAACACGCTCCGAATTCCGTGTGGGTTCATGGATAGAGCGCGCTCGTTCGCTTGGCAACAATCAGGCAGAGAAAGACCTATATGAGTGGAACGCACGTGTGCAAATTACCACTTGGGGTAACCGCTATTGTGCCGACACCGGTAAGCTCCGCGACTACGCTCACAAAGAGTGGCAAGGTATCCTCAAAGACTTCTACTACAAGCGCTGGAGTGCATTTTGGCAGTCATTGAGCGGTGCATTTTCAGGCCAAGAAGTGAAAGATTTGGATTACTATGGCATGGAAGAGCCTTGGACACTAGCTACCAATCCTTACAGCTCTGCGCCTGAAGGCGATTGTGTTGAGGTAGCGCAAGAAGTATATCAAAGCGTATTTGGCCGATGAAAAGATTGGTATCGCTAGATGTGCTCCGTGGCCTCACTGTAGCGTTCATGATTATCGTGAATAATGCAGGAGGAAAGTTGTCGTATGCTCAATTGCGCCACAGCCAGTGGCATGGCTTGACGATGTGTGACCTTGTGTTGCCGTTTTTCCTGTTTATCGTGGGTATTTCGACATACATTTCACTGCGGAAATTCAACTTCACTGCGTCACGGCCTACAATCATCAAGATTCTGCGTCGTTCGGTGCTCATTTTTGTCATTGGTCTTGCCATTTGCTGGTTTGACCACATTTGCGAGGGTGATTTTTTCCCCATCGACACGCTCCGCATTCCCGGAGTGTTACAACGCATAGCCATTTGTTACCTTGCCGTGTCGCTCATTGCGGTGACCGTGAGACACTCGTTGCTCCCGTGGGTGATAATTGGCCTACTTGTGGTTTATTCGGCGATTCTGTGGCTTGGAAATGGCTTTGATTGTAGCTCAGATAATATTCTTGCAGTAGTTGATAGAAATCTCGTGGGTGAGGCGCATCTTTATCACAAGAGCCCTGTTGACCCCGAGGGCTTCCTCAGCTCCATTTCAGCAATCGCTCACACGCTCATCGGCTTCTATGTAGGCAGTATCTTTATCGGCACGACACCGTTGCCACGCAAGATTAAACTGCTTGCGTCGCTCTCAGTTTTGCTGGCTGTCGCAGGGCTGTTGATGTCGTTGTCAATGCCGTTTAATAAGCGCATTTGGTCGCCATCCTACACCGTCATGACTTGCGCAATAGCTACAGCAGTGTTAGCCGTGCTAATGTTCCTTATTGATTACAAAGGCTATAGACGAGCCACGCCGTTCTTCTTGGTATTTGGCGTAAATCCGCTATTTCTCTATGTGGTCAGTGAGGTTTTGGCAATCGTTATCGGTGCGCTGAAAGTTAAGCCGCATATTTATGGCGCAATACTAACCGTCGTTCCGGACCCATATATAGCTTCCGCCGTTTATTCGCTGGCGTTTATGCTGCTACTGTTTGCCATAGGCTATCCTCTTTATCGCCGCCGCATCTACATCAAGATTTAGTAAAATAGTTGTTAAGATATACAAATAATAAGTTAATTAATGCTTGATAGATTGTTTTTTTGTAAAATATATTTAACTTGCAATGGGTAACTATTTATTTACTAAAATCTTATACAACTATGAAACGAATAATACTCTCCATTATTTTTGCCCTGAGCTTGACAATTGCGCCGGCTCAAGGTATATTAAGACACATAACGGTCGAATTGGGAGAAGGTTTTGCATACCCATTGGATAACTATCGTGGTGGTGATAATAATATTTCATGGGCAACAGCCTTTAATGCAGATTATCATTTCTATAACAGTCCTTGGCGTTGTGGCATATTTCTGCAAGCGGATATTGCAAAGCGCGCATATCATCAATGGGAAGAGGACATGAAATACAAGCAGAAAAATATTACTACAGGTATAGGCTTGGAAGGCGTTTATGCCTTTCGCCATGGCAGAGATTATCAACCCTATGTGGGATTAGGTGTTGGTGTGGGAATACTGGAAACCGACGGCGATAAATTTTTCCCTACCGATGGGGTAACAGGCGTTTTTATACCCAAAGTTGGCCTTGAAATGGAATATAATATGCGTGTCAACTTGTATGCGCAGTTATCACGTAAAGGCTATAATACATTTGGTCTCACGATATCGTGGGTTATAGGCGGTGGCTCTCACCAGTAGGAAGTTATATTGCAGTTGCGGGTGGGGCTTGAGCTAGAGCATTGATTTGCAGATTGCTTTGATAGAGTTGATGATGTCGAGGCAAAGTGTTTTGTCTAGTTTGCCTTTAGCTCCAACCGCAATCATATCCTCAACCGTTGGGTTGCCGGTCCCATTGACCGAGGTGGCGTGTTCGCCATTGTAGCCTTCGCTGCAACGTGTTAAATCATAGGCGGGTGCCAATCGCCAAATCCATTTCCCAATTGAATTTCTTTGAACAAGGAAGCTGAAGTTTTTGCAGTGGTCGTCTTTATTATCGCTAAGATAATTGAAAACCATGCGTCTAAACATTTGTTCAACGTCAGCTTTATTGTTGGTCAAATATCCGGTCATCGCTAACAGATTGCTATAGTCAAGAACCGGTTGGTCCAGCGAAACGCCCAATAGTCCGCCGGCGGTGACGGTGTGCACGCGTTCTCCGCTTTCGGTGATGTCAAAACGTTTTGAAGTAAAGTATTTGCCGTTGATTAACTTGAAAATAGGCACGTCAATACCGCAGCGTTTGGCAACCTCGTTATAATGATATTCTTGGATGCCCATGTCAATAGGGTCATAAGTGTGGCGAAACTTTATCAGCCAATGACCGTCTGAGTCTGAAAATAAAGCTTTAGGACGGCATCCGCCACTGTTTCGACTGTTAAACAACAGTAGCTCTGCATCTTGGCTGTCTTTCTCTTGCAGAACGTTTAGGGCAAGTTCTTGCAGTTTGTCAAAGTCTTGAATGTTGTTTCCAGCGAGCACTGCAGTTTCAGGCTCGTAGGTCAATGCGCCCATGCCACCGTTGCCAACAATGCTGAGACGGTCCAAGCATGATAAATCACTGTCGTTGATGCCTTGCTTGGTCAACGCTTTGTGGAGAAGATATCGGCCGTATCCATCGGGGAGGCTATCTTCAAATACGCCGAAATTGCCCCAAAACGGTTGCGGTTTGGCTAGGAATAAGCCGCTTTTGAGAGGTAACTCAAAAGGCGAAATGCTGAATCCGTTGAGAATCCAACTTTTGTCATATTCAAATGCGCAAGTACGATTGTCGGGCGTCAGTGATAGCGTCCCAACAATTGTATCGTGGTATTTGACGGTCAGTTTATCAATGCGGTTCATCGTCTATATGCCTTTTTTTTACCGGTGTTTTTGCGTATTTGTGTGAGTTCCTCCATTGTGGAGAATTTGGGCTCCGAGAAGATGTTTTTCACCTCGGCAAGATAGCCCAGAGAAGAGGCTAATTCTATCAGGTTTTTGAGGGAGATTAGGCCCTTTTGCTCGAACCGTGCAATATTGCTGATGGCAACGCCTGACTTCTCGGCAATATCCTCGCGAGTCATATTCTTTTCAATGCGTCGGCGTTTAAAATCTCCGGCAATGACCTTAGAGATTTCATCAGCGCCACTCATTGAATAGCTATCTAATTCTGCTAATATTTGGTTAGTATCCATGATAAAATTGGAGATAGAGATAATATATTATCACTACAAAGATATGAAATCTTTTCCAATTTTACCATGAAAAGTGTATAAATCTATTGATTGACAGGAGATTTACTTCCTGTGTCGGCGAACGAGGTTGCAAATCATGGGGACAAGCATAATCGGAGACGTGCCGGCGATTATTAGTACCCAATCAATGAGCTTGAGTGGCTCGACGTTAAACATTTCACCACCAACGTTTACAATCAATATTTGGCCAACCAAAATCACTGCAATTGTGCCGAAAAATACTTTGCTGTGCACCCAATCGTCAAATGGTGTGTGTCCGCTTCCGTGGGCGCGAGCGTTGAAGATGTTCCAAACTTGCAGGAATACAAAGATTGTGAAGAATATTGTTAAGTCGTAGGTTGTCAAGTCGTTACCGCTGAAGTTGAAGAACGATTTGAAGAAGTCGATGAGGTTGAAATCAAGTAGTGTATCTATGTGATATACACGCAGATATTGCAACATTCCGTAGAGTAGTACGACAAATAAAATGCCTACACCGATGATGTCTCGGCTCATTTTCTTGTTGATAATGAAGTCAGACGGGCGACGCGGGCGACGGTTCATCACTTCTTCGGAAGGAGGAAGAGAAGCAAGTGCAAGTGCGGCAAATGTGTCCATGATGAGGTTCACCCACAGCATTTGAGTCACGTTGAGCGGTGATTGGGTTCCGGTGAATGCACCGATAGTAACAATTACGCAGGCTACCAGGTTGACGGTCAATTGGAAGAGGATGAAACGTTGGATGTTTTGGTAGAGCGAGCGTCCCCACATTACAGCCTTGGTTATAGAGGCAAACGAGTTGTCCATGATTGTGATGTCGCTTGCTTCTTTTGCCACAGCAGTGCCGTCACCCATAGACAGGCCCACCTGTGCAGCGTTGAGCGCAGGAGCATCATTAGTGCCGTCACCAGTCACGGCAACGACTTCGCCGGCGTCTTGTAATAGCTTGACTAAGCGAGATTTATCGGTTGGACGAGCGCGGGACATGATTTTCAAAGCCTTTACTCGTTTGGATGCTTCCTCGTCGCTGAGAGCGGCAAAGTCAGGACCTGAAATGTGGTTGCTATCATTGTCATTATCAGTCCACAAGCCCACTTGTCGGCCAATTTCCTTGGCAGTTCCCGGGGTGTCGCCGGTCACAATCTTGATGCCGATGCCGGCGTTGATGCTTGTCAGGATAGCGTCAGGGACTTCGGCTCTGACGGGGTCGGAAATAGCTGTTACTCCAATGAATGTGAGGTCTTTAGTGTTTAATTCACCGTCGCTGATGGCTTCGTCGGCATTGTCAACAAATGCGTAAGCAAAACCGAGCGTTCTCATTGCTTTCTGTTGATATTCAGAAAGTTGGGCGTTAATCTCTTCGCGAGCGACATTATTGGCAATAGTTGGGCACAGATTCATTACAATCTCAGGTGCACCCTTGACATACAGCACTTTACGTTTTAGAAGCGGTGATTCAACCACAGTTGCCATATATTTACGCTGAGTTGAGAATGGTAATTGCTTGATAATCTGCGCGTTTTCTCTTATTGAAAGATAATCAACATTGTTGGCGTTAAGCCACAACAACAATGCCCCTTCGGTGGGGTTACCAAGAACCTTGGGAGTTGAGCTATCTTCGTGAGTATCAAGGAATGCCGTTGAATTTACTGCAATACCTTCTTTGATGAGTGTTGAGGCTTCATCGTTGCCAAGTGATTGGCTTTCAGGTAGTATTGAGAAATTTGTGGCGTAAATTTGCATTTGGTTTTGTGTTAGCGTACCGGTTTTGTCGGTGCAGATAACCGTTGTTGCGCCCATAGTTTCGCACGCGTGCATTTTTCTAACTAAGTTGTTGCTTATCAACATTCTGCGCATACTTAGTGCCAAACTTAGTGTGACGCTCATTGGCAAGCCCTCAGGCACTGAAACTACGATTAACGTGATGGCTAACATAATCGTTGCCAACGAGTAATCTATAATTTCAATTGTTGATGCACCGTCCCAGTGGAACACGAGCATACGGCCAATGACAATAAGTGCGCCAACAATGTAGCTGCTGATAGAGATGAAGCGTCCCAAGCGGTCAAATTGGACTGTTAGCGGTGTTTTTACACCGTTGTCAATTTGGGCAGCGGTGTACACTTTGCCGTATTCGGTCAAATCGCCAACGGCAGTTACCACCATTTCGCCGCGCCCTTCGACCACCGAAGTTCCGCGCAACGCCATGTTGATGGGGTAGGTGGTCTCAGACTTTTCCGTGCCAACGATGTGACTTTTATGAGCAATCGGTTCGCCGGTGAGTGTGCTTTCGTTGATGCTCAGACCAACAGAATTGATTAGACGGCCATCGGCGGGCACTTCGTCGCCTGTCTCTAGGATAACGATGTCGCCCACGACAATATCTTTTCTAGCTATTTGCATGACCGAGCCGTTACGGATGACAGTTACTGCGATGTCATCGTTGACTTGGTTGAGGATTTCAAATTTATTGTTTGCATTTACTTCGAGGGCAAACCCAATCACCGTTGCCAGTAGGATAGCAACCAAGATGCCAAGAGGCTCGAGGAATACGCCTGCGCTGTTTTGAGGCATGGTGTATTCATAGATTGAGATTCCTATAGATAATAGCAATGCGACCAGCAAGATGCGTATCAGCGGGTCTTTAAAGCAATCAAAAAACTTTATCCACAGCGAAGGTTTGGGTGGCGGTGTCAAGATGTTTGTGCCGTGCAGACGTCTGCTTTCGGCTACTTGGCTGTCATTCAAGCCTGTGAGCGGTTGATGGCTGTCAATCATATACAAATTGAAGTTAGTGTAAATGTCTCTTTATAAAGACGATAGCGCCAATTGGCGCTATCGGTGAATGTCAATTAAATTTTAAATTCATTCCGGCCGAAGGCAAGTCAGCCACTTGGCCGTTGTCATAAACCTTTTTGCCGTTAACCCATGTGGTTATCACGCGGTTATGCAATTTCGTGCCCGTCAGCGGTGACCAAGCGCATCGGCTCAAAACCATGTCATCGGTTACCGTGTATTCGTCGGCAGGTTTAACGACCGTGAAATCAGCAAAATAGCCCGAGCGGAGATAGCCACGACGGTCAATTCGGAATAGCTTGGCCGGAGCATGGCACATTTTTTCGATTACCAATTCGTGCTTAAAGATGCCGTAATCGGCAATTTCAAGCATGAGCGGTAGAGAGAATTGAACGAGCGGACCGCCGGATGCCGCTTTCAGTGCGCCTCCCATTTTCTCGGAGAGCAAGTGGGGTGCATGGTCAGTGGCAACAACGTCAATTCGTCCGTCATTCAGCGCTTTGCATAGCTCGTAGCGGTCCATGCCGGTCTTCACGGCAGGATTCCACTTGATGCGGCTACCGAGTCGCTCGTAGTCTTCATCGCAGAACCAAAGGTGGTGAACACACACTTCAGCGGTAATTTGCTTTTCTTCCAAAGGCTTGTATTCGAGCATCTTTGCCTCATCGGCGGTTGAAATGTGGAGGATGTGCAGGCGTGTGCCAAATTTCTTGGCGCGTTCAATGGCACGACGAGTTGACTCAACACAAGCCTCGCGACTTCTTATCTCGGGGTGAAGAGCGATGGGGGCGTCGTCGCCATATTGTTCCCGGACTTTCTGACGGTTAGCTGCGATTATTGCTTCATCTTCGCTGTGAATGGCGATGATGGATTTTACTTTTTCAAAGATGTTGTCAAGTGCAGTCTCGTTGTCAACAAGCATATTGCCTGTCGATGCGCCCAAAAATAGCTTAACTCCGGGAATTTCAGAGTAATCGGCCTTGAGCAATTCGTCAAGGTTGTCATTGGTTGCGCCAATGAAGAAACTATAATTGGCAAGAGAAACTTGAGCGGCACGTTCTTGTTTGGCCTTCACTGCGTCACAAGTAACAGTTTGAGGCACAGTGTTGGGCATATCCATAAACGAAGTTACGCCTCCTGCAACGGCAGCACGGCTTTCGGTGAAGATATCGGCTTTGTGGGTTAGGCCCGGGTCACGGAAGTGTACTTGGTCATCAATTACGCCGGGAAGTAGGTAATAACCATGAGCGTCATAAACTTCAGTGAAATTTTGGAACTCTTCGGCCAAAGGGTCGCCGTGGTTTACGCTGTCGATAATGTCGTTAACCACAGTGATATAGCCATGAAATTTTTCACCGTCATTGATGATGGTGGCGTTGTGGATAAGTTGGGTAACTTGCATAAGTTATTTTTTGCTATAGTCGGGGTATTTTTTGAATAATGAGTTCCATCTCAATGAGATAACTCCCATGACGGCCTCGCCAAATATACTTGAACTCATTTTGCTAGTGCCTAACACGCGATTTACAAACACGATGGGCACTTCAACAATCTTGAAGCCATACTTGTAGGCAGTAAACTTCATTTCGATTTGGAAAGCATAGCCTTTGAAACGGATGTTGTCAAGCGGTAAAGCTTGAAGCACACGACGGCGGTAGCACACAAATCCGGCGGTGGTGTCTCTGACGTTCATGCCTGTGACAAATCTCACGTAAGCAGATGCGTAATAAGACATCAGCACGCGGCCCATAGGCCAGTTCACGACGTTTACGCCGGTGATGTAGCGTGAGCCAATGGCAACGTCGGCGCCGTTGATAGCTGTTGCTTTGTAAAGTTCTAATAGGTCTTTGGGGTTGTGGGAGAAGTCTGCGTCCATTTCAAACACATACTCATATTCGTGTTCCAGTGACCACTTGAATCCTGCGATGTAAGCAGTCCCGAGGCCCAATTTGCCTTGGCGCTCGATAATGTGAACTCTACCCGGATATTGGTTCATTTTGTCATGAACGATAGCGGCGGTGCCGTCGGGTGAGTTGTCATCAATTACCAATACGTCAAATTCATGAGAAAGATTCATCACCGCGTCGATTATTGCAGCGGCGTTCTCTTTTTCGTTGTACATCGGGATAATTACTATGCTATCCCTTTTATCCTGAACTTGATTTAAAGTTGCCATGCGAGAACTATTTGATTAATTTACAAAAATAGCAAAAAAAATGATTATTCTTGGCAGAATGCCTCGTAAAAAAATAACAATTGATAAAGAATAGAGTTCTTCCAATAATCTAAATCGTGTTGTCCGGGGCGAGAGATGTAGTCGTGCTTGATTTTGCGGTCGAGCAACGCCTTGTGTAGATTGTCGTTAACGGCTTTGAAAAAGTCCTCGGTTCCGCAGTCAATGATGATGTTTTGACCTTGGTTGTTGAGGTATGGAACGAGGTTTATGACTGTGTAATTGTTCCAAATGTCGGTGTTGGAATCGCGTTCGCCCAATAGTTCTTTCAGTTTCCACTCATTAGGGAATGGGCGAATGTCTATGCCGCCAGATGTGCTGCCACAATTGCCCCAAATGTCGGGATGACGAAATCCGAGCCATAGTCCGCCGTGACCGCCCATGCTGAGGCCTGTGATGGCGCGCTTTTTGGCGTCGGGGATAGTGGGGAGGTTTGCGTCAATGTAGGGGACGAGCTCCTTGGTGATGAATGATTCCATTTTGTTTTTGGGGTCGATGGGGGAGTCCCAATACCATGAATCACGTCCGTCGGGCGTAACGATGATGATGCCGTAGAGGTCGGCAAGTTCGGGGAGACGAGGTTGAATGATGCACCAACTCTTGTAGTCGCCGCCAAAACCGTTGAGTAGATAGACGGTGGGGAAGCGCTTGTTCTTGTCCTTGGATGAAGGAGTTATAACAGTCACCTTCATGGGTGAGTCAATAAAAGTTGCAGGCACAGATAGCGTGTCAACTACAGCTGCGTGCCCGGCGATAGTCCCGAAGAGGATTATTAGGCTAAGTATTAGTAGCTTAAGTTTCATTGTTTTAGGCTTGTTTGCTGAATGATTAGATAGTGTGCAAAGTTAGTTCTAAATAATTAATCAGCAAACGATTTGAAAGAAAACATCACAAAAAAAAGAACGATTGCCGTTCTCTCGAGAAAGAGCTGACGGCAATCGTCCGAATTTAATATCTCGTAAAATTAGAAAATCTTTGAAAGATTAAAGTTTGAGAATTCAAGGTCAGATTGAGCTTTGCTTGCAAGAGAGCTGTCAAGTTTGATAGCTTGGCGCAAGTTGCTGGTAATCATTTGCTCGTTGTTGGTGCGTGCACCAAGGATAGCAGAGAGGTAGTAGGTTGTAGCGTCAGGGTTGTTGATGCCTGAGAGAGTAGAACGAGCAGAGCTGTAATTCTTGGTGAGAATTTGAGCTAGAGCAGCGTTGTTGCTCTTAGAATCACCAAATGCTCTAACGGCAGCGTTGTAGTCACCTTGCTTGAGGTAGTAAACACCGAGAGCGTCGTTTAATTCGCTAACGCCGGCAGCGCTACCAAAGTAAGTGTTGGCTGTAGAGTAATCCTTGTTGAGCATAGAGATGAGGCCGAGGTTCATCTTGGGTTCAGCAGCAGTGCCGTCAATCTTGTTAGCCTTAGTGAAAGAAGCTTTGGCAGCGTCATAGTCACCTGCAACATATTGAGCCAAACCAAGGTCATTGGCAGTGCGATAGTCATCGGGATAAAGTTCTGCAGCTTTCTTGTAGATAGCGAGACGTTGGTTGTTGTCGTCGGTCAAAGTTGCGCAGTAAAGGAGCTCGTCAACGCTGAGTGATGATGGGTTAGAAGCGAAGAGGGCTTGAATTTGCTCGTCGCTCTTACCGATAACGTCGATAGAAGCAGTGATGCGAGAGTAACGCAATTGAGGAAGGATTTGGTCAGCTAGTTGGTCAAATACAGAAGATAGGTTACGGATTTCTTGTTCACGTTGTTCCGGGTCTTTGTACATAGAAAGAACGCTGATGATAAGGTCTTTATCTTGAATGTTGCTTGCAGCGACAAGTTTTTGGAAACCTTCCCAGTCTTCAGCGGTGAATTGAGCGGTGAGTTCGCCAAATTCAGTGATTTTATCCTTCTTTAATTGGTTCTTCAAATAAGTTTGAGTGTTCTTTTCGCGGTTTTCGGCGAGTTTTTGGTTGAAGTCATAGCTACCATCAGGAGAAGCGTATGATTGGATGTTCAACTCGTTGATGACGCGAGCGGTGTCACCGTTAGCACGACGTATTTGAGATTGGAGGTCGTTCATAGCTTGAGAACGAAGCTCGCCGTCGCGCAAGTTTGCTTGGTTGATGAGGAACTTGATGTCAGCAGCATATTTTTCGTTGATAACGCGTTGGAAACCATCGGCAGCGAGAGCGGGTTTAACAGTAGCAGCGTCGGCCAAAGTTGCGGTAGCAACAACGCCGTTAGCAACTTTTACGCGAGGTAAAACATATTGTTTGCTACCTTGAGCAACAGCAAAGTCGAGATACAACTCGCTCTTGTTCATAGCGTCAACATAATTGTAATTTACGGGGATAGTAACTACGCCACCGTTTTGATAGTTGATGACCGGGTTGTTACCGCGCACTTTCTCACCTTGGAATGAGTAAGGTGTAGAGGTTGATTCGTTACCGGCGTAAACCAAAGTAGGTGTTACAGTTACGGTTGCGTTTTTAACGAAGAACTTGGCAGGAATTTTACCTGTAACGGTTGCAGGTACATTTTCTCCTACGACTTCCAATGGGTTAGGGTTAACATTAAAATAGTCACTTGAGAATTGTCCAAGCTTCTTGCTACAAGAGGTCGAAGCGAGAGCGAAGCCCAAGGCTACTACACAAACTAACTTCTGATTCATGATAATTATAGTTTATAAATGGTGATGTAAATATTTAAATTCTCGGTTATTTAGATTCCTTACATTTGCAAGAACATAATCTATATGCAAACTTAACGAAAAAAATCAGAAAACAATTCATAAATGAAGATAAAAAATTAAGTATTAAATAAATTTTGAAGAATGAGCCCCAAAAACAACAGAAATATGATTATCTTTGTAGTTCAATTGTTTTAATTTACAATACGATACTAACTCTATTAAGACAAAATAAAGAAAAATGAGAAGATGGCGCATTGACGACAGTGCCGAACTGTACAACA
>CAYTFG010000031.1:0-12262 GCA_964436925.1 uncultured Bacteroides sp.
TAGTATAATTAATTGATTTTTAGCTGATGACATTCGCCTATGTTATATTTTTGTGTATATTTGCAGAAAAATTAAATAGACCATGTTTGAAGTTAGCAGACAAGATTATATTGATACACTTAAATCGAAAAGGCACAATGGTTTAGTGAAGATTATTACCGGACTTAGACGAGCCGGTAAATCTTACCTGTTGTTTACGCTTTATAAACGTTATCTACTGGAAAACGGTGTCTCTGAAGGGCAAATCATTTCGTTAGCACTTGATGATTTCAAAAATAGGCAATATCTTAATTCTGAGGCATTATACGACTATGTCTCTGAACGAATTGTTGATGATAAGCCTTATTACATTCTGCTTGATGAAATTCAACTTGTTGATAATTTTGAGAGGGTGCTAAATGGCTTTTTGCATATACCTAATGCCGATATATATGTTACCGGTAGCAATTCTAAGTTTCTATCATCAGATATTATAACGGAGTTTAGAGGTAGAGGTGATGAGATACGTGTTTATCCATTTAACTTTGCTGAGTACTATTCGGTTGTTGGCGGTGATAAGTGGGATGCGTGGAGCAAATATTGTCGATATGGCGGTATGCCACAATCATTAAAAATTGACAATGCCAAAGACAGGGAATCATATCTGAAAAATCTTTTCAGTCAAGTTTATATCTCTGACATTATCAACCGATACAACTTGCGCGGGCAAGACGAAATTGATATTCTCACTAATATATTATCGTCGTCAATAGGTGCACTGACTAATCCCAAGCGAATTAGTGATACATTTGCTTCAGAGCGTAACCTGAAAATTTCACAGCAGACCATAAGCCGATATATAAGTTATCTTGAAGATTCGTTTCTTATCAATAAAGCTATGAGATATGATGTGAAAGGACGAAAATACATTGGCAGTCCTATGAAATACTATTTTAATGATATTGGGCTCAGAAATGCTTGTCTAAACTTCCGTCAGCAAGAAGAAACGCATATAATGGAGAACATTTTATATTGCGAACTTCTCCGACGCGGATATTCGGTTGATGTGGGCACTGTCGAAAGCTATCAGCTAAATAAAAGCAAAACAGCATCTCGTAGCAAACTTGAGGTGGATTTTGTTGCAAATATGGGAAGCCGGAGATATTACATACAGTCGGCATTTGAGCTCGCTACTCCTGAAAAGCTTGAGCAAGAAAAGAAATCTCTAATAACCATCAACGACTCCTTCAAGAAAATATTAATTCAGCGCAATCCTGTTGAGCCGTGGTATGACAACGATGGTATACTGCATGTAGGGCTTATGGATTTCCTTCTCAACCCATCGCTAATTGATTGGTAATATTAAATAATAACGCCTCGAAGCTGCGGCCTCGAGGCGTATTAATAGATACCTGTGTTATCAGGTAGTGTTTTAGGTCGGTTAAAGATTAATGCTAAGAAGCGATTTTAGAAGTTGTAAACAACTGTAGTAACACTATATGGGTCTAGGAATACCTGGTCATTAGTGTTAAATCTTGCAGGTGAGAGTTGCTTAGATTCACTGGTGGTGTAAGTGTAGATTGATTTAACTTCACCGGGGAGAGTGCGAGTTTCGTTAAGCTTCACGCCCTTGGTTGCGTTCATATTGGTGTACACAACAACGAGCTTAGAGTTGTCGGGCGCCATATAAGCAGTACCGAAGAAATCTTTTGACTCGTTGAGGCTGAGGTCTACGCGTACATATCCCGGACGGATGAAGAGGCTGTAGTTACCGAGAACCCATAGGTTGGGGGTAGCTTCAATAGTGCCACCGGTAGTGAAGTCATCGCTGTAGTTACCACCTGAAGGAGTGGTCTTGATGAGCTCAAAGCGGTTCTTTTGGCTCCAACGTTCAACCGACATTGCTGTCCAGTAGCTCCATGAAGAGCAACCTGCCACTGTGATATCGTTGTGGATAATTTTTGACATATAGATAGCGATATCAAATTCGCTGATTTTGTCATAGTCGCCACCGAGTTCTGAAGGACAAGCGTCAAGCATTGACCATTCAGTTTGCCACACTTTAACGTTGTATTGCTTAGCTTTGCTGGCTACTTGAGAGCGAACGTTGCGCATAGATGACCAGTTGTCAAATGTCCAATAGCTGTGACCGCAAGCTGCTTTTTCAACGTGGCTGAGGTTAGCTACCGAGTTGTCGCCTGTGCCAAATAGCTCTGCAATCACGTTTTCGCGGCCATTGTCGCCCTTGTAGAGATATTCCCATGAAGCAGCTTCGGCAAGAAGTATCTTGGTGTTATCAAGCTTGTGGGCAGTGAGAGCGGCGTCAAGTTCGCGAGAAAGTTTAGCGATTTCGCTGTTTTGCCATCCTGAACCTTCTTGGCTTTCGCCGTCCCAGTTATACTGAGGCTCGTTGACGGGAGAAATGTGAGAGATGTTGTAACCTTGAGCGGTGAAGTGGTCGGCAACGGTTGCCATATATTCAGCAAATGCGCCGTAGCAGTCCTCTTTGAGGTTAGCATAAGCACCGCTGGCTGAACGACCTTGACCATTCTTGGTGTATTGAACGAGTGGTGAGTTGCTGAAAAGTACAAACTTCTCGCAACCGTTGTTGAGAGCTTGTTGCATGAAGTAACGTTGGCCTTCACATTTGTCCCAATTCCACACGTTGTTATAATAATAGCTTTCAGCGCGGTTGTTTACGCTGGTAATGCCGCTGTTGTCGCCTTGCTCAGAAGAACCTGCGCCAATGTTTACGCGCCACATTGAGAGGCCGATACCTTGAGGCTGTTCGCTTTGAGAAGATGGCTTGGCAAATAGAAGACGAGCGATTTGGAGCTTGTTTGACCAATATTTACCAATTGTGTTAGGCAACCAACAGTCGCTGGCACCGAAACCTTCCATTTCCTGATAAGTTGTACCGCTGTTTACCGAGATGTTTTGAGTGGTGCAAGTGAATGAAGGCTTTGGTGAAACAACGTCGTCATTGTTAGTGTTGTCGTTATCGCCGGTAGTGCCTGAGCCTGTGGGAACCTTTGTTGATTCTTGGGGCTTGTCGTCAGAACATGACACCATTCCTATAGCTAGAGCAACTACTGAGACAAGTATATACTTTGATAATTTCATATTAGTTATTTGGGGTTTAAAAAGGGAGTAAAACCCCATGACATTCATTCTTTTATGATGCCATGGGGTTGAAGTTATTGTGCGCTAAGCGCTGTACCTATTAATTCCAACCTGGGTTTTGTGCGATTGTACCGTTAGATTGTTGAATTTCATACAAAGGAATTGGGAATACCAAGTCACGGTTTTCATTGAATGTAGAACCCTTGTCACTTGATTCATATTGATTTTCCTTTTCATATTCATCGGCTGCGTCGCTCAAGTTATACTTAACAAATGTTCCGTTCGGGCCCATGAGGTTGCAGATAACTTTCTTACCGTTAGTGTCGGTCCAACGACGGATATCGTATAGACGGTTGTTTTCGGTAGCAAGTTCAAGACGGCGTTCTGTGCGGATTGCTTGTCTCAATTCGTTGCCTGATGAAGTTACGGCTGCAAGACCTACACGGTTGCGCACTTGGTTAAGTGCTGTGCGTGCATTTGCATCGTCATTTGTTTCGTTACAAGCTTCAGCATACATCAACAATACATCAGCATAGCGGAGGATGCGGTAATTCAAAGGAATTTTGCACTTATCCCATACGCTTGGACGTTTTTGATAAGGAATGTAGAACTTGCGTGAAACGCGAGCTGACTTGTGTGATGCAGGAAGGATGCAGTAAGTTCCGTCACCATTCTTGTCACCTTGAGCAGCGATGTGCTCTGCAAATTCAGTTTCGCCTGCGATTTCAGTTGCACCATGTTTGATGATTGTCCAGCGGAGACGTTCGGTATCACCGGCTTTGATGAATGCGTTTTCAAGGTCGCTGGTGGGAAGACCCCATGCCCAACCGTCAACGTCATCACTACGGTTACCTGATACAACTGTGATACAAGTACCTGCCAAGCTGTATTTTTCGTCAAACATACCTTGTGCTTCGAAAAGTGATTCTACGCTATTGTTGTGGTCAACGTCCCACACATCACCAAAGTCAGCGAGCAATTGATATTCGCCTTCGTCGATGACTGTTTTGAGTGTTTGTTTAGCGAGGTCATATTTCTCTTGATAGAGATATGCTTTACCCAGCAAGCCGAGTGCTGCACCGCGTGTTGCGCGGCCCATGTCGCTTGAAGAGTATTTGCTGCGTTGTGGAAGTATGCTTGCTGCATAAGAGAGGTCCTCTTCGATGAGTGCATAAACTTCTTCTTCGCTTGAACGTTGGATACCTTCAATTTCTTGTGGCATCAAGAAGCCGTTGATGATGGGCACACCACCAAAGTTCTTAACCAATTCAAAGTAGAAGTAACCGCGGAGGAAGCGTGCTTCTGCGATGTAACGCTCTTTAAGGCTTGCGCTGGTGAACACTGATTCATCCATTGCGCCGATGCGTTCAATTGCAATGTTACAAGTCAAGATACCTTTGTAACGATATTGCCAGAAGTTTGAGATTGTACCGTTCTCTTGACCGATACCTTGGTAGTGGGCTAGAGATATGTAACCGCTTTGGTCTTGGGTGGTGTTACCCATCCAGAAGTCATCGCTACACATATCTGTGAGAATCCACATATTATCAATTTGCCACCAGTCATCATAGCGGATTGCACCATAGCAGCTGGTAAGGAATTTCTCAGCTTCATCCTCGGTTTGGAAGTATGAGTCGAGGTTTTCTTGACCTCTAACGTCCTCGGTGAGGAAGTCGTCGCAAGATGTTAGCGACATTGAGGCAAGTAATGCTAATGAATATATTATTTTTTTCATAATTGCTTTAGTCAAGAATTAAAATTTAAAGTCAACACCGAAGAGGAATGTGCGTGGAGAAGGATATGCGATGTAGTCAACACCTGTTTGGAGTACACCGCCATCAAGCATTGCACGTTCGGGGTCCATACCTGAATAACCGGTGATGGTGAACGGGTTTTGTGCTGATAGGTAGAAGCGCAAGCTTGTTCCACGAGTGAGGTTTGAAGGCAAGGTGTAACCAAGTGTCAACAACTTGCAACGGAAGTAGCTACCGTCTTCAACAAAGAAGCTTGATACACGGCTGTAGTTTTGGTTGAGGTCATTTACACTGAGACGTGGAATGTCTGTGCTGGTGCCTTCACCGTGCCATGCTTTTTCAAGTGTTCCTGCGAGTACGTTTTGTCCGTTTGCACCTGAATAACGGCTGCGAGTTGTGTTGTAGATATCGTTACCAACTGTTCCGTAGAAGTTTGCGGTCAAGTCAAAGTTCTTGTAGTAGAAGCTCATGTTTAGACCAATCATCAAGTCAGGATATGCATTACCGATGTAAGTCTTATCGTTTTCAGTGATTGAACCATCGTGGTCAAGGTCAAGGAAGCGGATATCACCCGGTTGTGCATTTGGTTGGATGAGGTTACCATATTCGTCGGTGTGTGAATAAACTTCTTCCCAGTTTTGGAACAAACCGTCAGCTACATATCCGTAGAAACGTGAGATTTCTGTACCGTCTTCGTTACGAGTATATGTGTCGGTGATAGGACCTTCACCTGAGAACTTGATTGCTTTATTCTTCACGCTTGAAAGTTGGAGACCTAAGTCATAGCGGAAATCGCTGCCAACTTTATCACGCCAGTTTACTGACAATTCCCATCCGGTTGCTTGCATGCTACCGATGTTCATTGTTACTTGGCTGTTCCAGTTAGGATAACCAACTGCGAGGATGTTTTGCTTTGCATAGAGCATATCGTGTGATTTCTTGCGATATACATCAAATGTGAATTCCAAGCGGTTGTTGAGTGCTGTTGCGTCGATACCGAAGTTGTAGTCTTCTACAGTTTCCCATTTCAACTTGTTGTTACCAACTGATGAAACGCCTGAACCTACAACACGGATTGGGTCTTGACCGAATACATAGGTTGATGTTCCCATCAATGTCAAGTAAGCTGAGTTGCTGATGGCTTGGTTACCAACCTTACCCCAGCCGGCACGAATCTTCAAGTTATCAAAGATGTGTTGATCCTTCATGAATGATTCTTCTGAAAGACGCCATGCCACTGATACTGCGGGGAATGTTGCATACTTGTTACCTGCAGGGAACTTTGATGAACCATCGGTACGTACTGATGCTGTCAAGTAGTAACGGTTATCGTAGTTATAGTTAACACGGCCTAGGAATGATGCCAATGTGTTGTAGCTGGTGTTACCGCTGGCTGCTTCATTACGTGTACCTGCGCTAACTTCTTGCATGAGGTCTGATGCGTTTGGTGTATCTTCGCGTGATGCGTTTGCCCAATAGTTTGCAAAACGTTCTGCTGTGAAACCTGCCATTACTGTTACATTGTGCTTCTTAGCAAATGTTTCCATGTAAGTGATGGTGTTGGTCCAGTTCCAGTTGAGGTTATCGCTGTAGTTACGATATACACTTGAATAAGTGTTCTTTTCGAGTGGGTCGATTTCAAATTGAGGAGTAAATCCTGAGCTGCGTTGGAAATATGCGTCAGCTGAGAATTGAGTGCGAAGTATCAATTGCTTGATGGGTGTGATTTGAACATAAGGGTTCATGATAAGACCCATCTTGGTTGAGTGGCTGTTTGAGCGTGATAGTGAACCTGCGGGGTTCCATTCTTGGTTGTTGTATGAACGTTGGAAGTCGCTGTAGTAGTTACCTGTTGACTCTTCACGATATACAGGAGTGGTGGGGTCCATTGCCATTGCTGCGCTGAACAAGCTTGGAGTGTCTTCCCATGTCTCTACGCGTGGTGCAAGTTCGATACCTGCCTTTACATATTGGTTGAAGTTATATTCTGTGTTCAAGCGAACATTGAATTTGTCCCAATAACCAACATCATATTGTGAATTGTTGCGGAAGTAACCGAATGACAAGTTATATAGCCATTTGTCGTTACCACCTGAGATACCGAGTGAATAGTTTTGTACAAGAGCTGTGCTGTTGATTACTTGATCCCACCAGTCTGTGCCGTCAGCGTCTGAATAGTTTTCATAAGGGCTGTTCCACACGGGCACGCGGCCGTCATTGGTGTAACGAGTCTTGTAAACTTGTTCATATTCATTAGCACCTGCGATGCTGGGCTTTGAGATTGTTTGGAAACCTGCTGATGCGCTGAAAGATACGTGAGTCTTACCTGCTTGACCTTTCTTGGTAGTAATCAAGATAACACCGTTAGAACCACGGGTACCATAGATTGCTGCTGCTGATGCGTCCTTCAACACTTCCATTGATTCGATATCATTGTTGTTGAGGAAGTTGATGTTTCCTGATACAGGCATACCGTCAACTACATAGAGAGGGTCTGAACCGTTAACTGTGGTTACACCACGGATGATTACCTTGGGAGTTGTGCCCGGGCCACCACCGCTGGCGATTTGTACACCGTTAACCTTTCCTTGCAACGCGTCCATTGCGTTACCGGTGGTTACTTCGGTAATCTTTTCACCCTTTACGGTTGAGATTGAGCTGGTTAAGTCTGATTTCTTTACTGCACCATAACCCACAACCACGAGTTCATCGAGTGTTGAGGTCACGTCCTTGAGCACTACGTCAATAGTTTGACGTCCGTTCACTGCTACAGCTTGCTTTTCGTAGCCTACTGCCGAGAAAGTGATTGTTGCGTTCGATGGAACGTTATTGAGGGTAAAGTTACCGTCAATGTCGGTCATGGTACCATTGGTTGTACCCTTAACCAATACCGACGCACCGATGACCGGCTCACCGTCGGACTGAGAGGTTACTGTTCCTCTCACTGTGGTTTGCGCCCATGCTACTATGCCCATGAGTGCAAAACATAGAAATAATATATGCTTTTTCATAAAAAGTCGTCGATTTAATTAATTAGTTAGCACGCACGAGCTTAGCACGTTCTAGGTGAGCGTCAAAGATGAGGTTATAGGTGCCTGATGTGGTGATTTCTACCTTACACCAGTTATCCGGTACAAAGTTCTTACGATAAGCTTCATCGCCCCATTTGCTCAAGTCAAATGATGAGTTGTTGCCATACTTGTATTGGAAGTAATCATCATTGCTTTGATAGTGGCTGGTCTCGGGAATATAGTTTCCGTAGTACATGAACTTTTCTGGCTCTGCTGAGTTGTCACAACGCCATGTGGTGAAGTTCCACCATCCGTGTGAGTGCCAGTTGTGAATTGCAAACTTCAATGTTTCGCCTGCAGTTAGACTCCATCCCTCATAGATGTAGATGTGCTTGTTCTTGCTGTCTTGGCTCATGCGCATTACATCTGTTGGTGATGATGCCATTGGACCAAAGTAGAATTCTTGCCACCATTCGTCACCTGCGTGGTTCCACCATGTATCGAGGTCATTGTCACCATAGTGCATGTGCATTACAGGGTCAATTGCGTCGTCGATGCTGTAGGTTGATGTTGAGTAAGCACCGGTCTTGGTGTTAAAGTTGATGAGGTAATAAACACCTGCTTGTGAAAGAGTGATACGACCTACAGTTTCAGGGTCATCACCGAGCACTGAAGTGTTTTCAGGGTCTGGACCAAAACAGATGGGTGAGAAGTCTGTCTTTTGTGGAATGAAGCAGATTTCGGTACCTGCCTTCTCGTTATAATAACGAGCTTGATATTGGAATGCTCCAACGTGGTCTACGAGCATTGGTACACCAAATACGTCGCTGTTCAATTCTGCTGCAGTGGCTACGTCAGCTAGATACATCTTCTCAAAGTCAGGAAGTTCTGATACATTTACAACTGAATTTACTACAGTTGAACGCACTTCTCCGTCTTGAGCAGCCTTGTCGTATGCTGTGATGGTTACGTTATAGCTGGCTTCCTTTGCCGGCAATGATAGCTTTTGCGCAAATTCCACTGTTGCGTTGCCATTGCCTTGAACTGTCATTGGGAATCCGTCTACACCTTCGATATCCACGGTGACATAATCTATCACGCGGTTATCTTCTACGGTAAATTTGAGGTTGAATAGTGTTTGCTCTTTGATAAGTACTGTGATTTCCTTATCAGGAGCTGCTGTAAACACAGGTGCATCAAAGTCTGCATCCATTGTTACGAGCACTTCGCGAGTTGTCTTGCGACCGCCCACGTCGGTAGTGGTTACTTCGATAACGAAGTTATCACCGGTTTCGCTTCCTTGAATTGCGAAAGCATAATTAAGGTTGTAACTGGTTTGTGGTTCGCCATAGATGTCGATGAGGTCAATCGTCTTGTTGAGATTGAGTTCATGACACACAATGTCAATAGTCGCTATACCGTCAGCATCGGTGAGGGTACCTGCGATTTTGATGGTCTTTCCTGCGTCGGTCATAATGTGTTCCGAGGTAAGCTCCATCACTGGAGATGCACCGTCAACATCTGCCCAGTCATTGTCACTACATGATGACAACAAGCCGGTAGAAGCCAAGAGCACACTCGCTAAAAACATTTGTTTAGTAGCAGTCATTTGGTTGAATTTAGGTTTGTATTTAGGTTAGTTAGTAATGATTCTAATTGGTTATGAAAGTAACAAATAAGCTTTTGGTTATTTATCCACTACGAATTTACATGATTTGGTCCAAAAACCGAGCGTACGCTCACTAATATATGTTAAATATGTTTTATAACATATATTCTCTTTGAACTTTTCTCTGTAAAATCATAAGCGGATTCCTGATTGGTTACATAGGTAATACACTGTGGTACAATCTCTTAAATCTTATTTATGTTACTTGTCTTGGTTTATTTTTGTCTGGTTTTGCACGCTTACCTCAATGCCCCCTCTGACAATTGTCCATCTTGTTGACGCTTAGCTGCCGATTTTATACTCTCAACAGTGTTTACGTCGATAGTTCAACTATCTTTTAGTAGCATTTTGATAATTGTACTTGCAAATGTAATAAAATATCAAATATACTTCCTTCTTGTTAATATAAAATATGTTAATCTGGTGAACTTTTTTAAACACGCTCTGTGCCTAATCCTTTAAGCAACTTATCGGTACGACATAAACTCCGTCTTTACGTTGATAAGCAAATTTTCCTACAGCCGTTAACACCATCATAAATGACGGCTCCGACATATGCTCCGTGTTAATCTTATCTCGCAATTTCATTAGGTTCTCGGCGCCCTCCTCGATGAGCTTATCTCCGCCCAGCTTTATCTCTATTAATCCATATTTGCCGTTGCGCAGATGTATCACCGAGTCACACTCCAGCCCCTTGGAATCCCTATAGTGATATACAGTACCGTTGAGCGTGTCGGCATAAACTCTGAGGTCCCGTACACATAGATTTTCAAAGAAAAATCCGAATGTCTTCAAGTCTGACAACAAATCCTTCGGTCCGATGCCCAGCGCCGCTACAGCTATTGACGGGTCCACAAAATACCGCGTGTCGCTTGTCCTTATTGCCGTTTTGCTGCGCAAATTTGGATTCCACGCCGGCATATCCTCTATTACATAGATTAGCTTCAACGCATTTATATACGACTGTATCGTGCGAGTATCGGCGGTGCTGTTCTCCGTTGTTGACATATCGGCACTGATGGCGCTCAGTGGCGCTTGTGAGCCCAATAACCGTGCGTAGGACCGCAATAACAGAGCCGCCCTTGCCGGATTCTTGAGTGAACCGTCAGTGCGGCTTATATCCGAATTGATAACAGCTTCAAAATAATCGGTTGCCCTTCCCAGTGCTATCTCAGGCTCTTGGAATGTCGCTCTCGGCCATCCACCTCGACAAGTCAAGAACGCTATCTGCTCAAGACTTACGTCATTACTTGCCATCTGTGCTACGCCGTCAAACAGCAATTTCAAGCTTATTTCACCCGACGACTCACCCGATTCCCATAAACTCATGGTCCTCATCTTCACTCTCCCTATGCGACCCGTCCCCGTGTGCATACGCTTCTTCTCTTCATCCTCTATGGGCGGAACCGCCGACCCCGTCAAGATGAACTGCCCGTCTTCGCCACGATGATCCACCGTGAACCTCACTGCGTCCCACAGCTGTGGCGCTATCTGCCATTCATCAATGAGCCTCGGTGTCTTGCCGTTTAATATGAGATTTGGCGCGATGCCCGCTGCTTCAACATTTGCATTACGCGATGTTGGGTCATCCATGTAGATGACGCTATTTGCCTGTTGTTCAGCTGTTGTCGTCTTTCCACACCATTTCGGGCCCTCAATGAGGACCGCTCCCATTCCCTTTAGCTTTTCCGAGAGAATGACATCGGCGATGCGCGCTTTATAAGGAGGTTTTGCCATGATAAATATCGTTTTTCATTTATGTTGCAAATATAATAATAAAATCATGCCATTGTATCAAATGTACCAAAAAAAATGTATGAAATGTTCCAAAATCATTGTATTAAAAAACCTTTAATCAATGTATCAAATGTTCCCGCCCTCCCAATTTTTTCGCCACAAAACCACAATTTTCTTTGAAATATTACCGAGAATTTGTAAATTTGCCAATAAATATTGGTCATATAACAACCACACCCCATTAACAACTACACCCATGGACGAGATTGACTACAAAAGCGTCGCCGAACGCATTAAATACCTCATTAAATTCTCACGCTTAAACCAGCAAACCTTTGCCACCAAAATTGGCGTTGACCCCGCAAACCTCTCAAAATACCTCTCCGGCCGTATTCCCATGACCGAAAACCTCCTCAACCGCATTGTCGTCAACATGGGCGTCTCAAAAGCCTGGTTGCGCGACGGAACCGACGTCCCCTTCAGCAAAGACTCCGAAGTCGCCGAGCTGGGCGTTGACGAGCCAAAAGTCCTCTCACCATCATCACGTCGCGGCGCACCTGTCTACGACATTGACGTTACTGCCGGTTGCCACGAGCTCTCAAGCATGTTCACCCAAGACCGCGTCGTCGGATTCCTCGACCTCCCCGAGCTCGACCCTAGCAGCGCCGTCATTCACGTCAGCGGCGACAGCATGGCCCCAACCATCAAAAACGGCAGCTACATCGCCATTCATGCACTCTCCCCCGGCGCTCCCATCGTTTGGGGGCAAATCTACGTCATTGTCCTCGACGACTACCGACTCGTTAAGCGCGTGCGACGTCACGACGACAAGTCAATGGTCATCCTCCACAGCGACAACCCCGCATACGACGACATGGAAGTGCGTCGCGAAGACATTCGCCACCTCTACATCGTCCAACGCATCATCAGCTGCGAAATCCTTTACTAATATATAATGTATTCATTCCTCCTCCCTGCGCAACTACTTG
>CAYTFG010000031.1:12362-19495 GCA_964436925.1 uncultured Bacteroides sp.
CTTCCTCCTCCCTGCAATCCATTTTTAATTCACTTCAACTTTATTAACAGAAAAAAAGTCCCCAACCTAGAACCTTTTTGAAAACCCTTTGTTATTCTAGGTAAAAAAGGGAGAAAAAATGGAATTGTGGAACTGCCCCCTCTCCAATATCGACCGGGACACACCACCTCTCCTCCACCGAGCACCCGCCGGCAACTTTGACAGGAATTCTTACCGCCGACACCCGCCTCCTTGCTGCGAGAGACACCATGGAAACAATCTTTCCATGACCGATTCTTTAAAATGTACCTTTTTACTTTTGTTTACATGTTATATTTATTTCATCGCTAAAAGACTTTACATTGAATTTATGAAAAGACATATTCTTAATCATCATCTGGATATCAGCCCTCAGGGCGGTATCCCCAACTGGGCGGATGGCTAGACTCTCTTCTTGACGGCTACGCCATGTTTCTCCTTCTATCTTTTATTCTTGCATTATGGCCAAAATACAAGGGTTAAGAGCCTGGAACATTACACCAAAGTTTAGTATACCGTTTAGTTTTTTACATTATTGCTGCTGATGAGTTCATCATCTTGAACTTAATAAATCGCTGAATAAATCTTTTTTATAAAGATTCGCTTTAATTACCCAACTAAGACACGGGGAATTCTCTCAAAAATATCCTTAATCCATCCGGTCTCCATTCACCGGGGATATAGATGCCTAAGTTCAGTAATACCCTCTCTAATCGCTTATGGGTGCTTCATTATTCAACATCCATATATATTCGGAAAAAAGATAGGAATCTCAACAAGCCTATCTCGCATTTTGTATCTCTTATAGTGCTATAATTAATACCGCACTACCATGTTTTGTAGAATCGCAAAAATATCTAAATCATTAGCGTTACTGATTGTATTAGTTACCATCAGCGCGCTTCCCGCCACCACTCTGGCAGCTAATGTTGCTCCTGCTGTTGATGGTGTGCCTGTCGTCCTCGACGACACCGTCCCTCAGGTCCACAAAACTGCGGTGTTTGCCTTGAAAACCAACCTCCTCGAGTGGGCTATGACCACTCCTAATCTTGGCGCAGAGGTCACACTCGCTCCTAAGTGGTCTTTGGAAGTTGCCGGATCGGTCAATCCATTTAAGTTTAGTGATAACAAAAAGTGGAAGCATTATCAAGGAACTATCGAAGCCCGCTACTGGCTCAAGGAGTCCATGAACGGCCATTTCTTTGGCGTTCACGTTGGCGCCGGTGAATACAACGTCGCCGGTATTAAAGTTCCATTTTGGGGTTTCAAAAAAGACTACCGTTACGAAGGTTGGCACGTCCGCGCAGGTATCACCTACGGTTACCACTGGATTCTCAGCCGTCATTGGAGTCTTGAAGCTTTGTTAGGCCTTGGTGTCGTTTACACAAACTACGACAAATATGAATGTCGTGACTGCGGTAAAAACCACGGCGAGAAAAACCGTACTTTCTTCGCTCCCACTCGTTTAGCTATCAACCTCGCCTACACTTTCGGCAGGTCTAAGGACGACAAAGTGCGCACTATCATGCTTCCGGGTGTTAACACCGTCACTACCGACACCGTTACACTCAAAGAAGTCATCCCGTGCCCAACTCCATCAATCGAAGAATTGTTCCCATTTGTTCATCGCGTGGGACAACCATCTAGCGGTACTCACATGCCCGTGCGCTATCACTTGGATAACATGATTCTTTACGAAGATTATTCTCAAAACCGCGAACACCTCGCCAGCATCCTCAATGCTCTTGACATGATTCTATCATCCGATTCTATCAAAGTCGCTCGCGTTGACGTCGAAGGTTACGCTTCTCCTGAAGGCCCGTTGGCCCACAACAAAGACCTCGGCCAAGGTCGTGCTGATGCCCTCAAAGCCTACATCCTCGAGAAAGAACCTCGCTTAACTGCTGACCAAATTCAAGCAACCTCCGGCGGTGAAGACTGGTATGGATTGCGTTGCCTCGTTGTTGAAAGCGACATGGTCGGTAAAGACCAAGTCCTCAACATCATCGACAACGTCCCCGAAGCTCAACGCAAAGCCAAACTCAAAGCCCTCAACGGCGGCCGCACATATCGCAGTATTTGGGATGTCCTATACCCGCAACTTCGTAGCGCTTGCTACATTGATGTCTGGTATGACAAAAAATAATCCCCTCCCTCTATAACCAAAATTTTCACGAACTTTCCACCGTGGGGTAATGCTTTGTACCCTAATATCATCACACTGCCCCACTTCAAGTTCAATTAATAAATTTTTTACCGTAAAACTTTTATAATTAAAAACTAAAATGAAAAAGATTCTTTCATTATCAGTCGCAGCTGCATTAGCCATGGGATTTGCAGCTTGCTCTAGTGAAGATGTCCCTCAACCTCAGAACAATGAGGAGAAAGGTATCGGAGCTTATTATCAATTGACTTTCACTATGCCAACATCTTCTAATCTTTCACGTGCAGATTATGATGCTGACCAAGCTGAATCTTCTAACGAATACGTTCTTGGTAAAGACAGCGAATACAAAGTCAACAAAGTTTTCTTGTATTTCTTCAAAGAAGATGGTACTCTTCAAAAGGTTAAAACTGACGAGAACGCTACTAATGAAAGTGATTATGTTGAATATGGCGTTATCCAAGTAGCTGACGGTACCACTACCGAATATCAAAAAACCGAAGGAAGTGAAACTTACGGGTATTCTGACAATAACCTTGGTAAGACTTGGTCTACCGATATCAAGCAAATACCTTATGGCTTAAGTGCAGAAACTCACTATCATGTATACGCTTTGTGTAATACTCCTTACACTGGCGCTATCTCTACAGAGGAAGACCTTTTGAACTCTCAACTCACATTCGTTGAGCCAACTGATTTAGGTTCTGATGGTAAAGAAATCGGTATTCCTATGGCAGCTCGTAGCGTCAAAGGTAAAGTTTATGCCGATTTGTATGCAACTGTTGATAACGTAAAGTCTAATCCTGCTCGTCTTGACTATGAAGTTGAACGTTCTTATGCTCGTATTGCTTTCACCGATAAGACTTTCACTGTGCCTTTGTATAATACATTGATTGAAAGCGCACAAAAGGAAATTGGTAAAGTTACTATTATTGCTTATCAAGTTTTCAACCAATCTAAGGACTACTATACTTATCGTCACGTTGGTAATATTGACGCTTCTACATTTAAAGCTACTCCGGCTACTGATGCTCTTTCTTACTTAGCTGATGATGGCACTGCTATCCCGGGTTATAAGACTACTGCTTTTGGTCCTATCACCACAGCTAATCCTTATGTAATTGATCCTAACACTTCAAAGAAGACTACCACTACTTTGTTTACTGATTTCAACGTTCCATTTAGTGGCTTACAATCACTTCCTCTTACTGCTATTGATGAAGATTATTATGAAGGTTGGTATAGAATGCAAAGTGCTGATGATAACGGTCCTAAGAGTATTGAGTACGTTGCTGAAAACTGTATGCAAACTGCAGCTCAAAAGAAAGCTCAATCTACAGGTATTATATTCTGCGTTCACCTAGAACCAACTACAGTAGTTGTTGATGCAAAAGGTACAACTGCAACTCCTCAACCTGGCCAAAGCTTATACTATCGTGATGGCGTATTCTATTCTTCACTTGATGCTACCGGTTTGACTGACCTTGGTTTGAATAAAACTAATTTGTCTGAATACGGTGTAAGATTCTTCAAGTATGGTTACGCTTACTACGAATACTACATCCGTCACCTCAACAATGGCAACAACAACGTTATGGGACAAATGGAATTCGCTATCGTTCGTAACAACTCTTATGAATTGCATGTTGACGCTGTTGCTATGTCTCCGTACAGCAAGTTACCGGGCGACGAAGTTCCTGATCCTACTGATCCAGATCCTAAAGATCCTATCGACGAAGACAAGCCTAATGGTAATGACGATGATGAATCTGCTAAGATGTATATGCAAATCGATGTTACGGTTCGTCCTTGGATCGTTCGTACCAACAATATGACTCTTGGTCACTAATCCTTGATAATTTACCCTTTAACCCTTCCCGGCGAGCTTAACGCTCCCGGGAATCGGTAAAGCGGTTCATTCAAAATAAAAAAATCACAACCGAGGAGCAGGGTGGGGCACCACCCCCTTGACGAGATTCGCTCCCCCTTCTCCCCGGTTACTTTTTAAAAAATCCTCATCTAAAAAAAACTTTTATTTGAGAACTCTCTATTTTATTCATTAACATTAATCAGCGAGCCAAAAACTTGTAATATTGTCATGAAAAAATTATTCCGACAAACACTTAGCTTGCTTACTGTAGCTGCAGCAATGAGCATCTCCTCGTGTGACGACATTACACACGATGATATGAGTGAGTGTCCTGAAGGTATGGTCATTCAACTTGTCCCCAAATATGCAGCCATTTCAAGCTTTGAATCGGAAATGACTGACGTTCATATCTTCATTTATGATGGAAAGGACGCCCTTGTCAAGGACCTCGATGTTGACGGTCCCTCTCTTGCGGCCAACCACTATCAAGTTTCCGTGGAGATTCCCGAAGGCGATTACCGATTGGTCGTTTGGAACGGACTTTCTGACACTAACAACTACAGCGAATCAAATGCCGCTGTTACCCTAAAAACCGAGGCTGACAACTCTACTTCACGCACATTCCAGCCACTTTGGCACGGCGCCGTCAATGACGTCTCTGTGGAATCACTGCAACTCACCACTGTGAAGGTCCCTATGGTTAAGGATACCAACAACTTCGTCGTATTCCTCTGCACTACCACCGGTGACGTTCTCAACCCCGATGACTTCGATTTCAAAATTACTTCATCCAACGGTGCAATGGCTCAAGATAATACCTTGCTTGACAGCCCCCAAATCACCTACAACGATTTCCTTTGCACCAACGAACAAATAGAAGGTTCTGTTGACGCCGACTACGCTCCTTCCGACACCCTTGGCTACCTCCATGTAGTTCGTGCCGAAATGAACACCCTGCGACTAACAACTGACCACCCTTCCTACCTCGCTATCTCTGACCGCGCTACCGGTAAAAACATCCTGACACTAAACCTCAACGACTACATCCTTAAAGGTTTCCACAGCGAGGCTACCTCTAAAAACATCTCTGACCAAGTTTACTTCGATACCGAAGACCTCTTCAACCTCACTTTCTTCCTCTCGCCTAACAAAGACCCGCGTCAAGAAGAAGACGAACCACTTTACTTCTGCGCAGTCATGAAAATCAATTCATGGATTCTACGCTTAAACGATTTTGAACTTTGGTGATTAGATAAATTTAATATGCGGTAATGCTTCCCCCCAACACGTCTCTCTACTATCTCGTCGAGGACGCGTGGGGGATTACTGTTTTATTACCCACCCATCCTCCATATTTGCCTTTCTCCCAAATTCTCCGTAACTTTGCACCCAACAACCACTTTACAACACTACGATGAGAATTGATATTTTGACCGTCATGCCCGAGATGATGCAATCACCCCTGAATTGCTCTATCCTCAAACGCGCACAAGACAAAGGACTCGCTCAAATCTTCGTCCACAACCTCCGCGACTACACCACCGACAAGCACCGCAAAGTCGACGACTACCTCTACGGCGGCGCCGCAGGTATGTGCATGCAGATTGAACCCGTTGACCGTTGCATCACTGCACTTAAAGAACAACGCTCCTACGACGAAGTCATCTTCACTAGCCCCGACGGCCAACAATTCACCCAACCAATGGCCAACTCCCTCTCAATGCTCGACAACATCATCATCCTTGCCGGACACTACAAAGGCATTGACTACCGCATACGCGAGCACCTCATCACTCGCGAAATATCCATTGGCGACTACGTCCTCACCGGCGGTGAACTCCCCGCAGTCATCATCACCGATGCCATCGTGCGACTAATTCCCGGAGCCATTGGCGACGAACAATCAGCCCTCACCGACTCATTCCAAGACAACCTCCTCGCTCCACCCATCTACTCACGTCCCGCCGACTACAAAGGCTGGAAAGTCCCCGACATCCTCCTCTCAGGACACCAAGCCAAGATTGACGAATGGGCCTACGAGCAATCCCTCGCCCGCACACGCCGCCTCCGCCCCGACCTCCTCACCTAATCCCCCCCGTCACACACAAAAAAATCACTCGCCCCGCGCCGGCATCCCACCACGCCCGCGTCGCCCACAAAAAAACGCTCGCCGCGTGACGGCGTAGCTGTCACACGGCGCATGTGGCGTAGCCACATAATAAAGATAGCCTAGGGTGAGGGCGGCTTTAGCCCCCGACACCCTAGGTAAAAGGTACAAAAAGAAAAAGAAGTGCCTTTAGGTACTTCGGGTAAAACCTATGCCCCTCACAAAAACACACCACTGTTGCCGTGCACGCGTCATCATTGCCCCCAACTACCTCGCACTATGATTGCGACACTTACGCCATGCACTCATCATCATTGCCCCAACGTCCCCCTCGACACCCTCACTTCATTCCATCTCCTTTGGTAAATAATCATCATTATATTCGATGCCACGTTTTACCAATATCTCCTTAAATTCATCCACAAACTTGATATTCTTTCCATGGTGATGTTGCTCCTGATTCTTGATATATTGGACAACACTATCAATTTGACTCCGCGAATATGAAAACACGCCATAACCCTTTTGCCATGCAAACTTGCACATCGTGTGGTGCCCCGCATTTATCCATGCTGTTGCACTTTGCTTCACTGCTTTAACTATTTCCGCAACGGGTTGCGCAATATTATATCTCACCAATACATGGACATGATCCTCCACTCCGCCAACGATGATTGCCTTATGTCCATTCGCATTAAACACCGATGCTATATAACTATGCAATTCCGGCATCCAATACTTGCCGATTGCCGCATCGCGATACTTTACGCTAAAGATAATGTGTAAATAAATGTCTGAAAATCTGTTCATACTTCCAAAACGCACAACAATCACCTAATATTGCCCTCTCCCCCAATTATTTTTTTACAATCCCCCTAAATATTTTTGTCAACCCACGCGCCGCCGTCGTCATCACCATCCCCGCACTCACACAAAAAACACTCGCCTGCGTGACGGCATCACACCATTCCCGC
>CAYTFG010000032.1:0-18704 GCA_964436925.1 uncultured Bacteroides sp.
CTCCTCCCCCCCAATTACACACCAAAAGCCGGGTGCAACTTACCGTTGCGCCCGGCTTGGAATAAGAGAGAGAGTCGAATGATCTATTGCTTATTTTGCAATCACCTTAGCGACGCTATATGTTCCGTCAACATAATTTGTACGTACGATATAAACGTTACCCGGAACCGGAACGGTGATTAAGCGACCTTGCAAGTCTACATAAATCACGTTCTTGACCTCCTTATCGGCGAATGTGGTTGATACGCCATCAGCACTAGCCTCAACATTTAGCTTAAATGTCTTCACGAGGTTATCCTTGGTTGTTGCGATGAGCGCAAATTTGCCGGTTGCCTTAGGCGTTGCAACTCCGTTTTCGATGGTGAAGCCATCTTCGCCGGTAGTCACTGTGCCGTCAGCCTTCAAAGGTGCTTGAGTCCAAGTTGTTCCTTCGGGAGCAATGAGCTTAACTGCATTCTTAACCAATTCAGAATTTTCAGCCGATTCGTCAGTCAAGAGGATTGCAATTGTTGCTTTTTCTGAAGCAGCAAGGTTCGCAAAGTCCTTCAATACTGGATATCCGCCATCGTTTGACAATTGATATGCATCTGAAATATTCAATGCCACCAATTGGCTGGTAGTCTTGGGTGAACCCTTAACCGAACGGAATTCTATGCCCGGGAAGCGGTTCTTATCATAGAAGCAGTTTTGGCAATTATTCAACATCAAGATGGTATCACCATTAACCACTTGAGTGTAGTTGTTGGTATAGATGGTACCACTTTGCAAATAGCGGTAAACGCCGGCGTCTGATATCTTTGTTGAATCGGTACATGTTACTTGACCTGAATTGTAGCAATTCTTAACCACATTGTAGCTTTGGAACATACCCGCTATCAAACCTGCAACACGGTTTGGGCCCTTCACATTACCTGCATTGTAACAGTTCTCAACTGTCATATAATTTTCAGCCGTTGATGTTGACATATAGCCGATAAGACCTCCGGCGCTACCATTTGTTGATGTCACTGCACCGGTTGTCTCTACATCACCAACATTGAAGCTGTTAGAGATGCGTACCGGAGCGGCGGTAATAGATTTTGCAGTATAGCCTACCAAACCGCCTGCGGCGTAACCACCGGTTGTTACATTACCTGCATTGAAGCAGTTCTCTATAACACCATAACAAATTCCGGCCAAACCTGCACCTGATGTATTGGTCGCAGCTGTACAGTTACATACTACATCACCAAGGTTGTAACTATTGGTCAAGTGAGCACAATGGTACAAATATGACATCAAACCTGCTGTCCTCGCTGCTGTACCTGTAACCTTACCTGTATTGTAGCAACTATCAACAAGCGCTATATGATTAACACTAGCAGATGACGAACTTGTCGAACCTACTGTATTGAACAAACCGGTTGCCAAACCTGAGGTAGCTGTAACATTACCTGTATTATGGCAATTTCGTATTGTCCAGCCTGCTCCGACTGCATCTATTAGTCCATATACATATCCCTTTGCCTGTATATTGCCCTCATTATAGCAGTCCTTTACATAACCGCCGGTAGCTGGCACATGTTCCGGGTCCTTACTATTATAACGGGTTGTCAAAGTTTTGAACAATGGTACCACATAAGAAACTGATGTTACAAAGTCTACCTTATTGACGCATCGTTCTGCATAAGCTGTTGAATCAAGTGTCATTGCTATACCATTCAATGAACTTGTTCCGGTCAAAGGTCTTTCATTGACACAATCGAGAATGCCACCTGAAACCTTGTTGGCAATACCTGAGGTTGAGGTTGTTGTTGAAACAACTGTACCACGGTTGTAGCAGCGTTGAATAATACTACCCGCCTGTGATTCTTGAACAATACCTGATGCGGTTGTAGTCTTAGCGGTTACTGTACCTTCATTCACGCAGTCCTCAATTACACCGCCTGTATAAAGCTTGTAAGCAATACCTGAAACACCAATGCCTGAACTATTGTGAACATTCCCACGGTGGATTGAATTTGATATCTTACCATATACATTACCGCAAATACCGCCAATGTAACCAATTGATTCAAAGTCACCGTTTACTATCAAGTTCTTGATTTCACCAAGGGCTCCCAGTGTTCCGAATAGACCGATATAACGTCCATAATATTGGTTCGGGCCTACCCACTTTGATGCTGTTGTTACGCTGTTGGTATTTTTATATACATAGTTCTTAATCACGTGGTTTGCGCCATCAAAGATTCCTTGGAAGCTTGTTCCGCCAACTGCGATTGCGTGAATTGAATCGTTTTCAAAGTCGATATCATTGGCTACCTTGAAATAGTTGTCGGCATAATCCCAACCTGTTTCAAATACAAAGTCTGCCAAATTATTCCAATCATTCTTTGTCTTGATTAGATATGGAGATTCAGCTGTACCGTCACCGTCCAATATCACCGGAAGTGATGACAAGTTATAAACCTTGGCATAGTCGCCGTAGCTTGCACTTAATGTATCTGAAAGAACTTTCATGTCAGTTGGTGTTGACACTGTCAAGTTGGTTCCGTCAATCTTGAATGCATTATTTTGACTCAACTTCCATTCTATACCTGACTCCGGTGAAAGTGCAACTGTTGTAGTTACATTTGTACGCTTGGTCTTTGGTTGGAATGCAACAAAGATTTTACGCATTGCCTTGCTACCCTCTTCATTGACAAATTGTTTTAGAACAGGATATGCATTGGCTGTGAAGTCAAATATTTCGTCAGCGCCAAGGCTCTTAAGCTCTGCCGGGCATACACCTGCAACAAGTTCTGATGTTGAAAGACCGGTGATTCCGGAATGTTCTGCTGCTGTGCTTCCGCCTATAACTGTAACTGATGAATCATAGTAGTTATTGCTTATGGTTCCGTCTACATACAAGTAACCGATTACAGCACCACGATATTGTGTATCATTGCGGCTGGCTACGATACCGTTATTGAGGTTGCCATAAATTGTACCACCTGAATTGCGTGCAATAATACCACCAACGGTATTGTCTGCTTCTACATAACCGTTATTTACGCAAAGCTCGACTTTTCCGTAGTTATATCCGGTAATACCGCCACACACTGTGTTGGTTACCGATGCATTGGATGCATTATTGCTCTTTCCGATAACTACACCATCATTTTGACAACCTGAAATCACGCCTTCGTTTGTATTGTAGCTGGTAATACCACCAACTTGTGATGTACCTGAATTGATGCGACCTGAGTTGTAGCAATTTTGGATTGTACCGGCAGCGTTGTAAGCAACGACACCACCTGTGGTTGCACCCACACTTGTCACATCGGCATGGTTGCGACAGTTATCGACAACACCTTGGTTATAGCCAACTACAGGTGCTGATGCGCTGTAGAATGTGAATTGACAGCTCTTGTCTATCACTACATTCTTTATCGTTGCGTCAGCTAGAGTTACGCCAAACAATCCAAGATATGAAGTTGAAGATGATGATAATGCCTTACCATCCTCATCATATACAACGCCATTGATTTTCAAATTCTTGATGCTGTAGTTCTTACCATCAAATGTACCACCGAAACCATTGGTTGTGCCATAACCAACGCCATAGAATTGAACGTCATCGGTTACTGTACAATCAATATCATTGGTCATTGCAAAGTAATCACCAATGTGACCTTGTGAATAAGTTGATACTGCATCATTAAGCTTTGATAAATCTGATGCGCTCTTGATGAGATAAGGTGATTCTGCTGTACCTTCACCGTCAAATACTTTTGGCACTACTGAAATCAAGTACATCTTGTAAGCCCATCCGTCAGCGGTTTGTGCCACGATGGTTGAGTTAGCATACTTGTCCTTAACTGTCATCTTGCCGTCAGCATAAGTCAATGCATCTGATTCATTCACGATTGATGATGAATAGAGAATACCCCAAGTTACATCTGTAGCCGGTGTTACGTTGAAGTAACCCTTAACCTTTGATGATACTTGATTATCTTGCAATACCAGCGGTGCTGATGCCATTACCTGTGCTTGGGTACCTGCTCCGGTGTTCTTCAATGTTGGATAATAACCGGTCTTAGCTTCCCACACTGATGAATCATAGCCCTCGGGCAAGCCGTTGGTGAAGTATGAAGTGTTACGTCCATAATTATCTTCGCCGATAATGCTTATTTGTCTATCATAGTGGCAATTGGTAAATGACAACTCAGCAGGACTTGCGCCTGTATAGCCTGAATAAATGTATGTTGAACCATAAAGTCCTTTTTCGGTATTTGATGAGCTTGAGCTGATTACGCCTGAGAAGTAACAATTCTTGATGGTGCTTACTCCACTGATTTTTGTTCCTTCATAAGCTGTTGATGAAATGTAGCTTACTGATAGATAACCTACTATACCACCAACATACTCACTTGAATACGGGCCTGCCTTCACAATGGTTGATGAGCTGTAGCAATCTTCCATCACTACATCATTGGCTGAACCAACCAAACCTGAAGTAAAGCAGTCACCACTACCTGATGTATCTGAATAAATGCGCTTTGCTGAGATTGATGCTGTTGTGAAGCACTCCTTGATGGTTGATGATATTGCGCGTGCCACAAGTCCACCCACTGCATCACGTCCGTATGAGTCGGTGAGTGCACCTGTTGCCCATGAATTGGTCAAAGTACCCTTTTGCAATACACCTGCAATACCTGCTACATCATGACTATATGTGCTATAGCTTGTACCTGTCACATTAGCCTTGACATAACACTTATCAATTGTTCCCATTGCTTGAGCTACAATACCGGCTACTGAACCTGCGCCTTGTACTGCGCCTTGGAATGATGTCTCACGTATCGTTCCGTATGACATACCGGCAATACCACCGGCTTCATCAGCGCTACTTACCAGCGATGTGCTGGTTACATGTACATTCTCAATTGTTCCGTAGTTTATACCTGCTATTGTACCCAAATATGTTCCTTGGGTTTGCAAAACAAACTTAGTGATGTTCAAGTTCTTAACTACTGACTTTTCAGCTGTGTATCCAAATAGACCTGTTCCTAAGAATCCTTCTCCGTTAAAAGATAAGTTGGACAATGTGTGGTTGTCACCATCGAGGACACCGCCAAAATAATTACCGGAATCGCCAATAGCATAATATTCTTCAATTGATGAAAAATCAATATCTGCTGTCACCTTGAAGTAAACACCGTCAAATGTATTTCCCTCTGCTACAAGTTGTGACAACTTATTGAAATCTGCTGCTGTTTTGAGCAGATATGGCGATGCTTCTGTGCCTTGTCCGTCAAAACTTATTTCTGCCTTTGCCGGCCACTTCAAATCCTCGTCAAGCGTAATATAGAAATCTTTATACGCATAAGCCAAGTAACTCGTTGGAGCTGATGTTGCACCAATAATCCAGCCTTCGGTATAAAGCTTATTGTCTTCAGTTGTGCTATAGACAGTTACAGGATTTTTGGTATCGGCCTTTACTGTCCACTTAGCTGTGGATTCGTTGTAAGTAAACGTTGCCGGGAAGTTATTGAATGCACCGTAAAACGCATTGGTATAAATCAATTGTGATGAAATACTCAATGTCTTGCTTGATGAAATACGGCCTGTCAATTCTACTGTTCCGGGGTGGAAATATCCATAGAGCTTCACGCCTTGCTCACCGGTTTGCTCGATGAGGAAATCATAAGTTACGGTATCACCGCTTGTCATATCAATTGCAGTGGCATGTGCATTTGGCGACTGCCATTCCGATGACTGCGCAATGATTGCACAACGGCCAAAATAAGAGCCTTCGGTTGTTACCATCAACGCCCATGGGTTCAATGTGATGTGGCCGTTCTCGTCGAGCGTACCTTCTATCGCATTTCTGCTGTAGGAATAGCCGGTATCGGTCTTGGTTATACCCACAATTGAGAAATCACCATAAGTGCTACTGGTATATACCACTTGTGAAGGAATTGACACTACACCGGTTTCTGTGTTGATACTCAATGTGATAGTATCGCCGGTGTTGTAGATGTTAATCAAGCGGTAGCCTTGGCTGGCATCGCTTGCATCTACTTGTTCCAAGGTTATAGGATAACCAATGGTTTTCCCCGTTGTATAGGAAAGGTCTTTGGCTATCAATGAACCTGTTTTTAACTTGGGTGCTCGTGCCGGACGTGCTTTTCTTGCAGCGCCGGTTGTAACCGCTGTCGATTCTTCCAATACTTTGTCTTCCAACAATACCGGTTGTTCGAATGCGACCACCTCGGGCATCTCAACTGCCTCACTGCCTGCATACTTGGCAACGAGGGTTTGTAGCGCATCGGCATTCACGGCCTCACCATTGACTTGCGCTTGGAGCGCTGCCTCAATGGACGGCTTTTCGGCAACACCTGTTGGTATCTGCATTCCGCTGAAATCGCCTGTTGCCAAGTGATTAGCTGCAAATACTGACGTTGTCGTCAAAATGGCCAATGCAACTGCTGTCTGTAATCGTTTAAACATAGTTGATAGGGTTAAAGTGATTTTATGTAATAAAGTTTTTCAATATCGTCTTGGAAGTATAAATTGCTGTGGTCGTGTGTGTTATAATTTGGAACAGCAACTATGTGTGTAGGGATAACTCCGAAATGACTTCCGAAGCTATTTTTAGGGCTATTTTCAGTCTAAATGCCACACTTCTCGGGTAGAATCAAATGCATTTTAACCACGAAACGATGATTAATCAGCAATTTAACTGTGTTTCGACTGCAACATTTCCGCTGAAACGGTGTTTTCTTTCACAATAATTTGCAAATATACGCCACAAAACAAGCTTTTCCATGAATTTTCAGTTAAATTTGGTTAAGCTAGGGGCGATTTTTTGGTATTAGTTTCTACAGCCAATCATGCAATCGCTCGCGAATTGCCTTTGACTCACTGAGATGCTTCAAAAACACAAGCATCGAGCGCTTGCGATATACATTTTTGAGCGTGTGGACACAGCCGGCAATGCTGTTATCGGGGACATCAAGCCTCACGGCCTTCACGTCTTGCTGATTGTGGATTGTCGCTTCCGACAATATCGTCACCATGTTGCTACCCTTGATGAGTTGCAAGAGGATATTCACCTCGTTAAGCTCGGCGCGAATGTGGAAGTTGGTTGAATAGTTTGAGCGCACGTGTTCAAAGGCGTTTCTCGCCTGTAATCCCTTGGTTGGCAATGCCATATCATATTTTTCAAGCTCGGCAAGGGTTACCGACTTTTTCTTGGCCAGCGGGTGATATTTGTTGACAATCGCTGCCAAGTAATTATCAAAAAGCAAGTGGGATTCTATATCCTCAAAATGGACTATCGGCTTGAAAGCCAATACAAAATCTACATCTCGGTGCTCCAGCATATCCATCAATTCATCCATGGGCTTGTAATAGATATTCAGCTTGACCTTGGGGTATAATTTCATGAAAGTCAAGAGGGTTTCGGTCAAGATTGGGCTGAAGGTATAAGTAATGCCGATATTGAGGGTTCCCGAAAGTAGTTCTTGGAGGTCATGGATACGGTCAATACAAACTTCTGAGTCATAGATAGTTCGCTTGGCATTGGGTAGCAACTCCTCACCGGCCTCGGTGAGCCCCACCCCACGGCTATTGCGCTGAAACAATTGAGCATGAAGTTCCTGTTCTAGTTGCTTAATTTGCTGAGAGAGTGTACTTTGAGTTATCGACAAAGCCTTAGCTGCCTCTGAAAAGCTTAATGTCTCTGCAACTTTCACAAAATATCTCAACTGTCGTAATTCCATAATCCTCTTCACTTAATTGATTTACAAAGGTATGAATAAAAAACGACATATCACGCATATACATAAAAAAGCCCGGCATTAACCACTGACTTGCCGAGCTTTAAACGTATAACTATTCTGATAATTGCTTCTTTATGAGCGGGTTGCCTGAAATGATATTTTTTTGAATATGAAGATGGGAATACTGCCACCTATCGCCATGCCCAGCACGATAAACACGCAGGTTAATCCATTGAATGTCAATAGGTAATAATAGTGGTCAAATACTGCCTCTTCTTTGTTGAGCAAGCACATCATCAGTGCTGCCACTGCGCGGTATGCATAAATTCCGGGAATCATCGGCAACAGCGATGGAAAAATACAAGTCTCTGCCGGAAATTTGGCGTGTGACGCCATTTTCACCGCAATCATCCCTATCGCAAAAGCAGCTATCGTGCTCGCCGGAATGATGTTCATCGCTATGTCGGTGTTGATGAGGAGAAATCTCAGTGAATGGCCCACTGCCGCCAATATTGCGCAGTACAAAAACGCCTTGCGCGGTGGATTGCTGATTGAAGCAAAACCTATAGCAGCTATCGCTGCGAAAACTGCATCTTTAAAAAAATCGAGTAGCATGATTGTATTGATTTTTTAGAAACAACTTAAACCCATTAGCACCAATCCACCACACAAACCAAGTGACAGACAAACAGTTAGCACAAGCGCATCCATGAGGCGACCGAAAAAGCACAAGTAGTGACCATCGAGCAAGTCGCTCATTGAATTTAGATAGGGAACTCCCGGAACTAGATATAAAACACTGGTACCGAGTGAGATATCGGGTGTCGTACTGAGACCGAAAATGTGGTCACCCGCAGCCAAAACCGACGATACGAACGCGCACACAAAGAATGTCAATCTGACATCAAAGCCATCGGCAAGCATCAGCTGCTTAATCTTGTAACCGACTAGCGTTGAGATTAATACAACGAGCATCGCAATGGGAGTACCTCCAAAAAGGCAGCAAAATGAAGCTGTTGCCGCCGACGCCAATAACCACACAACCGTTTGGTTCATGTGCCCGACCTTGATGATTTCGGCATACTTGATTTTTGCCTCTTCATAAGTAACTTTTGCGTCAGCCAAGTCCCAACTAAGCTTACTTAATTGCGTATTAATGTTGAAGTTAAGTCCTAAATGATTTTTTCTTACCGTGTCGGTGTATGAGTGATCGCGATTGGAATCCCACACGGTGATGGTGATGTGTGATGGCATGATAACCATCTCTGCAATAACGCCTAACGCTTCTGCCATGCGTCGGGCGTTCTTTTCAATTCTGATTGTTGTGGCTCCGCAGCCCAACAAACTTGCTGAATAATCAGCGATAAATACACAAATTTCTTTTAATGAACTAGTTATCTCTGCCATAAGCGATTACATGTAATACAAAAGTTGATTTCTTAGAGTCAGCTTACTTATGCTTCGATGCTAATTTCATTTTTACTACTCCTCTGACAATGAATGCGATAGCTACACACGCAACTACAGCACTCCATACAATTACCGGTTGATTCATTTTCTAACTAATTTTTTACGCCACAAAGTTACAGGCATATCTTGAGCCGGCAAATAGTTATACTTAGTTTGTTTCGATAGTCGCTATCGCAATTAGCTATGATACTAACAAAACAAAGCCCCAAACGCAAGCTAAACACTTGACGTCGGGGCTTTTAATACACTATCTATAAACTTATCTTATTGCGCTTCAAGCAATAAAACACGCGAAGCATAATCATTTCTCAAGTTATAATCCACATCATGGTCAAGCGGAAGGTCTATACCGTTTGACATCAAGAATTTACCGGTAAAGGTCTTACCTTCAATCGCTAACGGCTTGTTATCTATGCGGTTAAGTTCGGTAACTTTGTAAACTTTATCAGGGTCAAGACCGGCGAGGACTATACGGGGAAGTTGTTGATTTACAAATGTTTCAGTCTTCCACCAATAGAATACCGCTTTGTTTTTATCCTGAGTTGCATACAACAACGATGCTGCGCCCTTGTGGTCATACGGCGAGAGTAAACGATAGATGTCACCTTGTTGAACTATCGGGCGTATTTCCTTGTAAGTTGCTATTGCATTGCGACATAGAGTCTTTTCTGCCTCTGTCATATTCTTGGGCTGAATTTCCATACCGAGACGACCACTCATTGCCACATCAATACGATACTTCAACGGTATTGTGCGGAATGTCTGATGGTTAGGTGCTGCGCTGATGTGTGACGCCATTGCCACTGCCGGGAAGAAATAGCTGGTACCCCACTGCATATAGACGCGTTGCAAGGCATCGGTGTTATCACTTACCCAAAATTCATCAAACCAAGGCAATACGCCATAATTTGCACGGCCACCACCGCTGGCACAAGCTTGGATGGTCAAGTCGGGATATTTTGCGCGAATACGGTCAAGTGTCGCTGCCAATCCGCGGTGATAGTCAATCATCAAGTGAGATTGACGGTCGGCGGTGAGATATTGCGAACCGTGATTCATGATTTGAGCATTGGCATCCCACTTGATGTAATCTATATCAGGATATTTAGTCATCAATGTGTCAACCACGTTAAACACAAGGTCTTGCACCTTTGGATTGGACAAGTCAAGCACCAATTGTGTACCACCGCGACCTTGAACCGGCTCGCGGTTAGTGGGCTTGATGATGTATTCGGGATGTTTCTCATACAGCTCGCTCTTGCTGTTGGTCATTTCGGGCTCAATCCAGATACCAAACTTGATTCCGTTCTTGTGAGCAGTGTCCACAAGTCCCTGAATACCAGAAGGTAACTTGGTAGTATCAACGGTCCAGTCACCAAGGGAAGTAGAATCGTTGTTACGCGGATATTTGACGCCAAACCATCCGTCATCCATGACAAACAATTCGCCGCCCATTGATGCTATATCGCTCATCATCTGCGACATACCTGCTTCATTGATATCAAAATAGACACCTTCCCAACTGTTGAGAAGCACCTTGCGCGGTTGATTTCCGTGAGCAATCATGTAGTCGCGGCCCCACTTGTGGAAGTTACGGCTGGCACCGCTAAGTCCCTCAGTGCTATAGGTTAACGCCAAGTGTGGAGTCGTGAAAGTCTCGCCTTTTTTGAGCGTATATGCTGAATTTTCTTCATTGATTCCGGCAAAGAAATGATGATAGTTGGTATCGTCGGTATCAATGCGAAGTTTGTAATTACCACTGTAACAGAGTGCTGCACCAATCACACGGCCTGTATTTTCGGCAGGTTTGCCATCAAGCGAGAACATCACCTCAGCGTGAGATGTGTGGGAATTTCTCAATCCGTCTTTATTCTTGATAACGAGCATTCCATGTTCGAGGGGCTCTTCTTCTACACGACCTTCGTTTGCCCAAGAGCCGTAAAGGTGTGATACCCAAACATCTCCATAGCGAATGGGGAGATAACCCGAAGCAAATTCTCTCAATTGGACATTGCCCTTTTCACGGTTAGTGATATCGGTCCACGTTTCAATTATATCAACTCCTTGACGCACAAGGTAATTAACCTTCACTTCAAGCGGATAATAACGGTCCACGAGTGTAACTGTAGTCAGCTTTCCATCGTTGGTATTGGTAGTGGCAACATCTTGAACCTTAAGGCTTAAGGTCATGTTTCCATCGGCATGAGTCAACGATAATGCAGTCTCTCGAGCTGCAACCATGCCATACACAGGATATGCATCGGTCCACGGTGTTCCGGCATCGGCAACACTGGATAAATCAGTATCGCTCAATCGGTTACCATAATAAACAAATTTCAAGTCACCATCGCGTGATGCATCAACGAGCAACGATGTTTTAGGTGTCGTTATGTTCAGGTATTCAGCATTTAATGCCAACGGATTAGCCAATGACGCAACAAGCGATGCCATGGCTATTAGGTAATTAGATTGTCTCATAAACTAGGTTTTATGTGATAATTTTTGTTTCTTTCTGAGTAACAAAATTAATAAGAACCGCTGAAAAAAGCAAGCCAAAGTAGCTCGAGGAGAATAAATTGGTATAATTGTATCAAAAACTAGATTTTTCTACAATTTTTCACCCTCTCCTATTGTATTTAATTAATTTTTTGCTAAATTTGCGTCCAATTGTATGTTATCTATTCATAAAACAACAAACCATGAACGAAATCATTACTGAAATAACGCCACTTTCTGACAAAGATTGCTTTTACCTTGTTGACCGTTACAAAAATCAATTTGACTACCCAATCCACCGTCATGCCGAAGTTGAGCTCAATTTCGTCAGCAATTGCCGTGGCGCTCGTCGCGTCGTTGGCGATTCTATTGATGTGCTAAGTGACTATGATTTAGCCCTTATCGGTGGTAATCTGGAACACGGTTGGGAAAACAACACTCGCCCGTTTGGCGATATGCGCGAAATCACTATCCAATTTCCCGCCGACTTGATTAGCGGAAGCTTCTTGATGAAGAACCAAATGGCGACATTGCGCCAACTACTTGAAAATGCGAAAAGTGGTATTGCCTTTGGCATGGCAACAATCATGAAAGTTTACAGCAAACTTGACGAAATGACTCAAACTCAACCGGGATTTCAACGCGTTATGAAATTCTTGGAAATCCTTTACATCTTGTCTATGGCCAAGGATGTCAAGATGTTATCCAGCGAATCTTTCTCCAACTGCAAAATCAACAGCGACTCGCGCCGTGTGAGAAAAGTTGAGGAATACATCACCGAAAACTACCACAAAGTCATCACGCTCAACCAGTTATCAAGCATTGCCGGTATGACTCCAACAGCCTTCAGCCGTTTCTTCAAGTTACGCACAGGCCGCACAATCACTGACTACATCATTGACTTGAGACTGGGTTATGCTGCCCGCCAACTCATTGACAGCACGACTTCTATCGTTGAAATTTGCTATGAATGTGGATTTAATAACGTCTCTAACTTCAACCGCATCTTCAAGCGCAAGAAGGGCTGCTCGCCCAAGGCATTCCGCGACAACTTCCGCAAAAATCGTGTGATTGTCTAGCGACGCATAACTATCGCTTTCACCACTCGTGTCAGCGCAAACACCACGGCCATCATTATCACGATTACCGCAGAACATGGCACATTGATGTAGGCTGCAAGGAAAAGCCCTGCAGTGCAGCACACCAGCGACACGACTACCGACAGCAACACCATTGGTTTGAAACGGCGAAATATCGTTTCAGCGGTCATCTGTGGCAATGAAAGCATTGACATTAAGAGCATTATGCCCACAAGTCGGATAGTAAGGACGATACACACCGCCACTAGAACGGTCATTGAGTAAGAAATAAATCTCACCGGGAGACCTGACACTTTCGAGTAATCATAGTCGAAGGCGCAAGCTATGATTTTTTCATAGTAGAGCGAGAAAAATATCACTAGAATAACGGTATAAACAGCAAATGCTATTATATCGCCATGATTGATATTCAAGATATTACCAAAGAGAAAAGAGTTCAATTCAGGCACATATCCCGGTGTGAGGAACACAAACACAACACCGATTGCCATACCTATTGCCCACACCACTGCAACAGCCGAGTCTTCACGCACTTTCAGCTTGGTTGACAGCCATTCAACGCCCAGCGACGATGCGATGGCAAAGACTGTCGCCATGGCTATGGGGTTGACGCCCAGATAATAGCCCAAGCCCAAACCGCCGAAACAAGCATGGGTAATACCGCCCGAAATGGCAACCATGCGGCGCGTAATGATATACGACCCGATAATTGCAGCAGCGATACTGATGATAAAGATGCCAATCAAGGCATTTTGAAAAAACGGATATTGCAGATAGTCAAACATAATTATTTACCGTTTTGGAGTTTAGCTTGGCGAGCCTCAGCCACAATCATCAATAATTCGTCACGCACAGCCGACGGCAATTGGATGCCGCGCAGTTGAATACTCCTCGCCCATCCCGCGATATCCTCAGGTAGCAACGTCAGCAATACATCACGAAATTGCTCAATCTCTTCATCACTGTAATCTTCAGGTTCTCGACCGACGTAAGCGTCAAGTTCCTCGTCGTCATAGTAGACAACCTTGGCATCAAGACCTGCCACAAGCGAATCTTTCTCGCAAGTGATGTGAGTACCGCAACATTCACCGTCACCGACAGGTTGTTGCGCCACTTCAGGCTCTTCAGCCGAAGCATTGTCGCCTCCGGTCAAACGGTAATGGAGATATAACGCACCTCCAACAACGAGGAGGGCTAGAAGGATTATTAGTGAGACTATCATTCTTGAACTGTTGGTTTGGACTGCTCATCGGCGTATGCAATCATGAATCCTGCATTTGCCAAGTGTTGCCAATATTGTGGATAAGATTTTGAAACGACCTCGGCATCGCGTATAACAATACCGGGGACAAAGAGAGATATCGGAGCAAAGGCCATCGCCATGCGGTGGTCATTGTAAGTATCAAATTCGGGGACCTTGTTTATCTGAGTGAACTGACCTTCCCACCACATACAGTCATCACCCTCAATGGTGACAATCATACCGAGCTTCAGGAGTTCTACTCGCAGCGCTTCCAATCGGTCAGTTTCTTTGATGCGAAGAGTGTGGAGGCCCCAAAAACGGAAGGGAATCGTTAAGCAACAGCAAGTTACCGCCAATGTTTGCACAATATCCGGCTGTTCGCTCAAGTCCAGTTCCAAGCGAGGAGATTGCTCGGGTGACGGTTGCAATGACGCTTTCCCGTCAGCCAGTTCGGTGAGAATACCCAGCTTTTCAAAGATGCTAACCAATCGGCTATCGCCTTGCAAGCTATTGGGTTGCAAGCCGTCAAGCTCTACCCATCCCGATGACATCGCTGCTATCTGATACCAATAGGATGCTGCCGACCAATCGGCTTCTATGGGTGTTGCACATGGTTGATATTCACCGGCGGTCACCGTTATCGTGTCGCCCTGCAACTCGCAGTCAATTCCGCGCTCACGCATCATTGTCAACGTCATTTTCAGATAAGGCAATGATGTAATTTCGCCATCGAGATGCAAGGTCAAGCCTGTCATTGTCAAGGGCGCAATCATGAGAATCGCTGACAAGAATTGCGAACTGATATTTGCCGGCATGGTGATTTCACCGCCTTTGAGACGGGCCCCGGTTATGCGCAACGGCGGAAAGCCTTCTTTTTCAACATATTCCACTGATGCTCCAATTGAGCGCAAAGCCTCAACAAGCGGACCGATGGGACGTTGGCGCATTCGTTCCGAGCCGTCAATAACGACAGTGCGTCCCGGAATTGCCGCATAATATGCAGTCAGGAATCGCATTGCAGTGCCGGCGGCGCCAATGTTTATCTCGGTAGCGTCACGATTGGCGAGAGCCTTGACCATAACGTCAGTATCGTCACATTGAGCCACTTGAGTCAATGCCGGTGCTCCAAGCGTGAGCGCATTCATGATAAGTGCACGATTGCTCAAGCTCTTGGATAGCGGCAATGCCACCTCGGTTTCTATCATTTCTTTGGGAGGAAATATGCGGTAATTCATCTAGAAAATCTTTTTAGCTAATTACGTGCAAATTTAGCGATTTAAAAGCACATACAGCACATGAACCGCAATTTTTTGTCACCTTACTCTCGCAAAAATCCATTTTTAATCTGCTATCTCAAATATAATCGCTATCTTTGTCGCAAAGCCTCGGGCTTCCCAACTATAAACAGCTAAAATACCCATGAAATTAAGTGCAAAATGCTCATCAGCAATAAAATCAGATACAGCCCCAATCGTGGTTTTCGTCATTTATGCCCTGTACATACTCGTTTTTCGCAACAACTACCTTCTGAGATGGATTGACGAGATGTCGCTATTTGATGCCTCATCAACATTTCTTGACTCGTCGCTGCACAGGCCCGGCGGAATACTCCAATACATAGGCGCATATTTGACGCAATTGCTTTATTATCCGTCACTTGGCTCTTGCGTGCTCATCATTTTGTGGCTTGCATTAGCCTACCTCAGCACAAAGATTTTCCGTTTTACTTCCAAGGTTTGGAGCCTTGCGCTTGTAACGCCACTCATCATGTTGGCATCAATTGTGCACCTCGACGAAGCGTGGCTCACGATGAACACTCCGGGATATGTCTACGCACAGACGCTCGGATACATCGTTTCAGTGGGTTTATTTGGCGCGTATCGCGCGATTAAGCCGTGGTGGGTAAGAACTATTACCGCAGCTATAATCGCGGCCCTATACCCCTTATTTGGCTTCTACGCCCTACTCGCTTGGCTAATGTGTGCGGTATCTGAGTTAGTATTGATTTTTAAGGACAAAAAGCGCCTCCCCATCATCACTGTCATTGTGGGCGCTGTCGCTTGCTACTGCATCCCCCTGATTTATTACTACAACTTCACGGGCACAACCGCCGATGACCAGAACTTATGGCTTCTGGGCCTGCCCAACCTCATGTATGAGGGCTATGACTTGTACCTGTGGATGCCGTTTATCATTTCATCGCTTCTAATGGTTGTATTTTCAGTTACCTCGACGCTCAACATTAAGTGGAAACACGGCAAAACAATATCTTACATCGGCCTTATTTTCGGTCTTATTTGGGTAATGACAGCCGACACGAGAAAATCAGAGAATTTTCATGCGCAAGTGCTGATGAACTATTATCTGGAACGTCAAAATTGGGCTAAGGTCGTGGGCATCATGACAAACGGGCTAAAGGAAGAGCGCCCCACCAAGAGTGAAGTTCTCCTATGCGCTGTAGCAACAGCCAAACTGGGATTTGAACCAATTACCGAAGTTGAAGTAGCCGAAGCTCCCGAGGCTGACAATCCGCGCAAGAACGAGAATTTTGTAATGACAGCAATGGCAATTATCCCTGTTGAATTTTTAAAAGGCAACGCTGCCAAGGCCTACCGCTGGTCAATGGAACACAGCGCAAAATACGGCAAACGTGTGCATTTCTACAAATACATGGTTAAGTCAGCGCTCATTGCCGGTGACTACAAGCTGGCGCAAAAATACAACGACATCCTGCTACACACGATGTTCCACAAAAAGTGGGCTCGCGAATATCAGAAATACATTGATTTCCCGTCAATGATGCAAGACAATCCCGAGTTCAACCCGGGCGACTTGGCCGAACCGAGTGCCGACTTGTTTATTTAGACTTGTATTTCACGCGTCCCGCATCTCCTTTAATGGCCTTAACCAACTGATTGCGAGAGATGTTCACCTTGGAAACAAAAAATTCCGGAACATTGTAAGATTTGGGCAAAAGCTTGTAGTAAGACAAATCTTCTTGAGGAACGACAAAGGCTTTTGAGGCAACACCTTGCGGAGAAACATAAGCGATATAAGGTCGTGTGTAGGAACCATCATCACGGCGAGAGCTGAAAACAATCCATCGAGAATTAGACGACCATGAATGGTAACTATCTGTATCATCGCTATTTGCAGCGGTGAGCGGGTATTCTTTGCCTGTCGCTAAATTCTTGATATACAAGTCACTGTCGTGGTGCCAGATGTGGAATGTGCCATAATTGGCCTGACAATACAACAAGTATTTGCCGTCGGGCGAAATGCGAGGTAATAGCGCACTTTTGTTATGCTCGGAAGCATACACAACTGTATCAGGAGCCGAGAAAGTCATTGATTTTGAATCAAATGCACGACGCACGATGTCATAATGAACCTGCTTATAGAAATATTGCAAATTATCAGGATTTGCGCCCTCGGGATAAGCAGCTACCGAGTAATACAGATATTTGCCGTCGGGGCTCCATGCGGGATAAGTTTCCATCAACGTGGAATCATTGGCAATCGTCATAACCGACTCTTTCTTAATGTCATAGAGTATCAAATCAGACGCACCGTCAATAACTTCAATGCGTTGATTACCCTCGGCGGGGAAATGCTGGCGAGTACTGTTGGTTGAGTAAGCAATCAAGTCCAATGTGGGATGCCATGCGGGATAAACGCCGGCCGACAATGTACTGTCGGTCTTGAGATTTACTTTTTTCACCTTGCCGTCCATCATGATGATTGTACCGCCATTGTATTGGCGCACATGCAATTGTGAACATTTATCGCGGTATTGATTGCGTGGCACGTGGCAATTCATGCAGTTACCCCTACTCTCATCACATGGGAATGATGTGTTCAGTACAACCGACTCATCAAACGAGGTCAAATCACGCATATTTATCGTTATTCCGCCGTAATAGACATACGACGGCTCAATCAATCGGTAGGAAATATATTGGTCGATATCATCGGCAGCAACTTTGTTTTCAAACGAATAATCTATCCACTCATCACCAATCTTCACAAAAACATCATAGGTCAGCGTCTTGCCACGGTTGTTAGCCAGCATCTTATGCCACTTCTCGATGTTCCACTTTACGTCTTTACCTTCAACGACAAGTTCAGAACCGTCGGGCGCACTGACGCGCGTAACATACTCGCTGCCGGGCTGTTCAATGGAGAAATCCATCGGGGCAATGTTTGGCGGTATGGTCACAGAAACATAGTCCGGGCTAATGCTCGGTGTTTCAGTGCTTTTCGTTACATTATCGGTGGGAACTGATTGAGTGCAGGCACAGAAAAATATCGAAAACGCTGCCATGACAGCTTGATAATTGTATTTCATGATGTGGGATAAGATTGGTAGTTATGTATTTTCGTTTATCAGAAAGCAAAATTACGTAAATTTTCAATACATCAACAGTGTTTATCAATCTATTTTTACCGAAACTTCATATCTAACTAACTTATAGCCATTTACAACGGCAATTATTTGAAATAACGATTATATTCCACTAACTTTGCAATAGATTAATCAAATCGTCTAAAACATCACAAAATATGACTAAATTCAGCCTAACAACAGCATTAATCGCCCTGTCTTGTTGCATTCTATCAGCATCAGCTCAAGGCGAAAAGGAGGAT
>CAYTFG010000033.1:0-18162 GCA_964436925.1 uncultured Bacteroides sp.
TTCTGTCGATAAAGCCATAGATGTACGTGGGGTAGCTGATGATGCATCTGCCGCATTGCGTAATGGTGATGTGGAAAAGGCAATGCTTCAATTTAAATCAGTGTTGGCATCCATACCATTTATGAAAGGCGATAATGATATATTGGCTGATGCGGCTAAAACCGAAGCACATTACCATATCATTTTCTATTTCTTCTTCCGTATGCTCTCGAACGAGGTTTATGCCGAGGTGCGCAATGCAATTGGCGCAACTGATGTGGTCATAAAGACACCGAAATATATCTATGTTGTGGAAATAAAGATTGATTCATCGGCAGATGTTGCGCTCAAACAAATTGAAGATAGAGACTATGCCACGCCTTATCTAATAGACGGTAGAGAAATCATTAAACTCGGCCTCAATTTTTCAACCGAGACACGCACGATAAGTGAATGGAAACAGGCTTAAGGAATGGTTGAAGTCTCATTAAATGACAAATACGTTTAATGTAGATTGGTTCAGACAACACTATTCTAATGAAGCCGTAGTGACGAGTTACGAAAATTTGAGGTTGGATGATGAAATTTCTAAATAAATGAGCCGAAAAAATTTGCTTTAGAGTAGTCGATTTTTTAACTTTGTGGTATTAATAAAGAAAAGTATAATCATCTTTAACCACAACGTCATGAATCCAAATAGTCTAGTTTCGATATCGGACATAAGCAAGGATGAAATTCTAAGATTGCTTGAAGTCGCTCGATACTTTGAGGATAATCCTAACCAAAAAATTCTCGATGGGCGTGTAGTTGCCACATTATTTTTTGAACCGTCAACAAGAACTCGATTGAGCTTTGAGACGGCAGTGAATAGATTGGGTGGACGCGTAATCGGATTTTCTGATCCGGGCACCACTTCATCATCAAAGGGAGAAACGCTAAAAGACACGATAAAGATGGTGAGCAATTATGTAGATTTGATAATTATGCGTCACTATCTGGAAGGAGCAGCGAGATATGCAACAGAAGTAACCGATGTTCCGGTGGTTAATGCCGGTGACGGAGCCAATCAACATCCATCACAGACGATGCTTGACTTGTATTCAATCTACAAGACACAAGGCAAGTTGACTGACTTGACCATAACACTAGTCGGAGACTTGAAGTATGGCCGCACGGTGCACTCGTTGTTGATGGCGATGAGATATTTCAACCCCACATTCCGCTTTGTGGCATGCGATGAATTGCAAATGCCAAAGGAATATAAGAAATTCTGTGACGAAAACGGAATAAAATATAGCGAACATAAGGATTTCTCACCTGAGGTAATCAATACATCAGATATAATCTACATGACACGTGTTCAACGTGAACGTTTCACTGACATCATGGAGTATGAGAAGGTAAAGAACTTGTACACCTTGCATAACTCAATGTTGGATGAATCGAAGGATAATCTACGCATACTTCACCCGCTACCCCGCGTGAATGAAATAGACTATGATGTAGATGATAATCCAAAAGCTTATTACTTCAAGCAAGCAGAGAATGGCTTGTATGCGCGTCAAGCGATAATATGTAGAGCATTGAATATAAACCCACTTCCACAAGATAAATAGTTATGAATACCAATAAACAAGAACTTGCAGTAGCAGCGTTGCGCAATGGAACAGTGATAGACCACATTCCATCATCGGCACTATTTAAGGCTGTAAAAATATTGGGTATAGAGACGTTGAATACGTCAATAACCATCGGTAATAACTTGGAAAGTAATCGATTGGGAACCAAGGGTATAATAAAGGTGGCTGATGTTGAATTTCCTGAAGCGGTATTGAATCGTATCGCTTTGATAGCACCAACAGCGGTTGTGAATATTATACGTGACTATGAGGTTGCAGAAAAGCGACCTGTAGTGTTGCCCGATACGATAGTGGGAATAGTGAAGTGTGACAATCCCAAGTGTATAACCAATAATGAACCGATGAAGACGAAGTTCCACTTGATAGACCGAGCTAACGGCATCATACGTTGTCATTATTGCAACCACGCGGTATCTAATAAGGATGCTCAAATTTTATGAAGCATAGTTGGAAACCGGGAACTATGATATATCCGTTGCCTGCCGTCTTGGTGAGCTGCGGAAGCACTGAAGCGAATCGTAATCTGTTGACAATCGCATGGACGGGTACGATATGTACCAATCCGGCGATGTGTTACATCTCAGTGAGGCCTGAGCGCCACAGCTATCCAATAATAGCGGAGGAGATGGAGTTTACGATAAACTTGACAACGGCGTCAATGGCGCGCGCCACCGATTGGTGTGGCGTACGTTCGGGACGTGATTATGACAAATGGAAGGAGACCGGCTTGACTCCGGTAAAGGGAGAAAAGGTGGGATGCTACTATGTCAAAGAGTCACCGTTATCAATAGAATGCCGAGTGAAAGAAATAGTGAAACTAGGTAGCCATGATATGTTTATCGCTGAAGTCCTGAATGTGATAGCTGATGATAAATATATAAATCAGGAAACGGGAGCATTTGACCTGGCAGCTTCGGGCATAATGGCATATAGCCATGGAGCCTATTATTCACTGGGTGAATACCTTGGCAGATTCGGATTTTCAGTAAAAAAACAATAACAGATAAAACAAAACTAAATAACCCATAAAAATTAATACGCATGGAAAGAGATTCCAAAATTTTTGACATTATCGAGCGTGAACATCAACGCCAACAAAAAGGTATTGAACTCATCGCTTCAGAGAACTTTGTGAGTGAACAGGTTATGCAAGCAATGGGCTCATGCTTGACTAATAAGTATGCCGAAGGTTATCCCGGTCACCGTTATTATGGCGGATGCCAAGTGGTAGACGAGGCAGAGCAATTGGCAATAGACCGCTTGAAAGAAATTTTTGGCGCAACATGGGCTAATGTACAACCACACTCCGGAGCACAAGCAAACATGGCAGTGTTCATGGCAGTGCTTAAACCGGGCGATAAATTCTTGGGACTAAACTTGTCACATGGTGGTCACTTGAGCCACGGAAGCCCTGTGAATTTTTCAGGCTTGATGTTCCAAGCATTGGAATACAATGTAAAGGAAGAGACCGGAAGAATAGACTACGACCAAATGGAGGAAGTTGCACTAAGAGAACGTCCAAAATTGATAGTAGGTGGAGCTAGTGCATATAGCCGTGAATGGGATTACGCTCGTATGCGTAAAATCGCTGATGAAATCGGAGCAATATTCATGGTTGATATGGCACACCCGGCAGGTCTTATCGCTGCAGGTTTGCTGGATAACCCGGTAAAATATGCACACATCGTGACTTCAACAACCCACAAGACATTGAGAGGTCCGCGTGGCGGTATTATCATGATGGGTCAAGACTTTGACAACCCATGGGGCAAAACCACACCAAAGGGCGTGATTAAGAAGATGTCGGCATTGCTTGATTCAGCAGTGTTCCCCGGTGTTCAAGGTGGTCCATTGGAACACGTAATTGCAGCTAAGGCAGTTGCATTTGGCGAGGCATTACAACCTTCATATAAAGAATATCAACAACAAGTCAAGAAGAATGCAGCAGTTCTTGCACAAGCATTGGTTGACAAGGGTTACAAGATTATTTCAGGCGGTACTGATAATCACTGTATGCTCGTGGATTTGCGCACCAAGTTCCCCGAATTGACCGGTAAGGTAGCAGAAAAGGTACTTGTGGAAGCAGATATCACAGCTAACAAGAATATGGTGCCATTTGATAGCCGTTCACCATTCCAAACATCAGGAATCAGACTTGGTACACCTGCGATAACAACACGTGGTGCTAAGGAAGATTTGATGGGTGAAATTGCAGAAATGATTGATACCGTATTGTCAAATCCTGAAGATGAAAAGATAATAGCATCAGTTAGAGCTAAAGTTAACTCTATCATGAGCGATTATCCAATGTTTGCTTACTAAGCGAAATTTATTTGTCGACTATAAAAAACTCAGGCGCACGAGGCATAAAGCAGCGTGCGCCTGAATTATACTATAAAAGTCGGAGAAATTGTTCAATCTTTGTGATTGTTGCGTTGTTGTTCTCGTTTTTTGAGCGAAAAGTGAAGGAGCACAATTACAACAAGAGTGATGGCAATGATGCCAAAATAGTGGAATGTGGTGATGCGACCGGCGGAGTAACCTTGCCAGCCAATGATACTCATAATAGCGAGATAGATAAGGAGGAGTGAGGGTATTAGAGTAGAACGTTTCATGTATAAGTTGTGTTTTAGTTAAACGCTACTTTTTGCAAGACAGAAAAATAGTAGCGTGAAAGTGTTGTTTTTTTTATTCTTCGTCGATTTCGGGAATGTGGATGTAGGGACTGTCATCGGGATGGAAGTTGCCTGAGGTCAATTCATGATAGATGCGAAGGCAAGCCCAAGCGTCGATAGCAGCATACATCTGTTGACTATCAGTGAGAGAATCGGCTTCCCAATTGGATAGTCTTTGATTTTTAGAAATGCGTTCGCCAAAGAGAATCGCATAGATGCGTTGCAAACCTATGTCATTGATGGAGTATTCTTTGACGAGAGATTGGAGGTCGATGAATGAACCGGGCGTCAACTCGCCGGAGCGGTGAAGCACGTTGAAATCATCGTGAAGAGAGAGTCCTACTTTAGTGATTTTGTCGTTTTCGATAAATTGTTTGAGGCCTTCAAACATGCCAATCTTGTTGATGCGGAAAAGGTAGCAGTGGTCATCGGTAGAAATTTGAATGAGAGCCACTTGGTTAACTTTGCCTTTACGGAAAGATGGGCGAGTTTCGGTGTCAAAACCTACGAGCGAGTATTTGTTGAGGTCGCGTAAAGCCATTCTCGCCTTAGCAACATCATCAATGACAAAGATGTCACCATGAAACACTACTTGGGGCAAAGTGGATATCTGCTCTTTAGTAATAGAAATTTCCAAATGGTTTTCAGCGTTCTGCATAACTCACGTAATTTATCAATACAAAGTTAACCAATTCTAATGAACAATGCAAAAACTTTAGCTTTATTTGGCATACAATTTGTGGGGTTACTCAAGCAAAAATATGTTGAAAATGAATAAATGCTGTCAATTATCCATTAAACGAGCCAAAACCGATAAAATACACTGTATAAAAATTGTTGTGTTTGCACAAAAAATATGTTACAAAAAAATGACACCCCGCTAGAAATATTCATGATAAATGAACAATTAGTAGCGGAGGTGTGTTACCGTCGGGAAATTTTTTTATTAGAATGATGGAATGTCGAAGATGGGTGTGCCGGGGAAGTTGCGTTCGACATATCGAGCAATGAATCCGTGGGTGTCTTCGGCAATAACTTTGTCAGTGTCAAAGTGGGTGTTGTAGAGGACGGAGTGTAACTTGATGCCACGGGCTTTAATGGCTTCGAGCGACAGGATAGTGTGGTTGATTGAGCCGAGGATTCCGTTTGTAACCAATGAAACGGGCAAATTGCGTGTTTGTGGGTAGTTTATGGTGAGGAATTCATCGGTGATGGGGACCATGAGGCCGCCGGCGCCTTCGATGAGCACGACATCGTATCGAGAGGCTAGAATGTCACGGCTTTTGTCGACGAGCGAGAGGTCAATTTCACGGCCATCAATGCGAGCGGCGAGTTGGGCCGATGCGGGATAGCTGAAAATGATAGGGGATGTTATGAGGTCGGCATCTTCGGGGAGTGGGCCTGTGCCGATGATGCGACGATGTGCTTGGATGTCTTCACTGAAACCTTGGTTGCCTGTTTGGATGAACTTTTGAGTGGCAACGGTTTTACCTTGCTCCATGAAATGCTTAGCGAGCCAAGCGGTAGCGTAGGTTTTACCGGCGTCGGTGTCAATGCCGGAAACAAAAATTACTTCACTCATGATGGTTTTTTCTTTAGAATGATGTATAATGGGCGATAGATTAGGCTGTAGGAGCCATCGCTATCGACGGGATAATTGTCTTTAATCTTGTTGACCATCTCGATGGGGCGTGACGGCCGTTTTAATGAATTTACACCGGTCTCTTGGAGGTGACGGAGCATAGCCATGACGCTGTTGAACGGGGCTTTGATTTCCTCGGAATGTAGGCAAAGGATTTCAAAATCTTCGCTGACAAGAGAGGTAATATCGTCTTTAGATAGTAGCGGTTGTTCAATTCCGGTGATATTGTATAGCTCACGGAGGTTGCCTTCGTCAAATGTGGATAGCGCAACAATTCCACCGGGAGCCATGACATAAGCCACTTGCTCCATGAATGATTGCAGGGAGTTGAACCATTGAACGGTCGCTGCCGATAGAAGCACGTCGATGGAGCAATCGTCGATGCTCCTGATTTCGGTTTCAGCATCGCAGCAGGTGAATCGCGCTTGGCGGTCGGCGGGGAGATTATAGGGAGCCAAGTCCCATAGCTCTGTCTTTGCGGGGTCACACAGATGCCAATATTTATCGGTGAGAAGCCCTGTACCACAGCCAATCTCGAGGACGTGCTTTGACCGGTCAATTGTTTGGTCAAATTGTGCCAATTGGGCTAGGCGCGAGGCCATGAATGCTTGTACTTCGGCCTGGTTGGCGTATGTGCTTTGTGCGACGTTGAAGCGCTCTGAAACGAGCGATTTGTCCACGATGAGGCGGTCAATCACTTGTTGAATGTCAATGTAGTGGGATGCCTCTACTTGCTCAATCACCGCATTTCCCGTCCAAGCCTTAAGTTGGTTAGCCGCAGGGAAAATAGCGTCGTTTAGTCCCACGATAGCTCTGTCCCATTTGGAGATTTCGGCTTTGAGCGTGTTTGCGAAAGCTCCGTATAGCTTTAGTTCTGCAATAAGTTCGTCGATTGGACGTTGAGGACGGTGTTCCCAGAAGTTGTTGAAAGTTTGGGCTGAGTCCATCATTCGGCGATAAAATTTGCGAAGGTTACGTTCGTCCATACCCTCGACGGTTTTGTTGAAAATATCGCGAGGAATACCGAGAGAATCGTTTATAGGGCTTAGAGTACCATTAATAGCGATGCGCTGAGTGATAAGACTTCTTATGCGGCCGAGCGTGGATGCAGCAGCAAAAACGCCGAAAGACCATGCAATGAGGCATATTTCATTGTATTTGCTAACCCAATTTTCGTCAAAGTCGAGAGCGCGGTAATCCCACACGACCATAACATCGTATCCATTCTTTGAAAGATGAGAAAATGGAGTAGAGTCCATTGCCCATCCGGCAAAGATTAAAATGAGTCTATCAGAGCCAACGGAGCTAATTAATTGATGATTCATTGCAAGATAATTTAATGAATATGCATTATAGTTTCCTCAATTCATCGCAAAGATTTCCGATTTGGGCAGATGTGAGGGATGCGCTCAAACTGAAGCGGAGTCGTTCGGTGCCCGGCGGAACGGTCGGGGTGCGTATGGGTAATACTTTGAATCCGGCTTCGAGTAGTCGGCGAGACAGCTCAACAGCTTTGCGGGAATCGCCCACGACGAGCGGTTGGATGTGGCTTGGTGTTATTGCCACCGATGAAAGTTGGGAAAGTGTGGCATGAAGTTGGCGGGACAATTGCTGAAGTTTCTCGCGACAGCTGTCCATCCCCACAATCTTGTTGACCACGTGGCGTGTCCATGCAACGTTTATAGGGGCGATTGCAGTGGAAAAGATGAATGAGCGACTGCAATTGATGGCGATGTCTTTAATCTCGCGAGAGGTGGCACAGAATGCGCCTGAAGAAGCTGCAGCTTTGCCAAACGTGCCGATGATGACGTCAACTCCGTTCTTAGAAGCGGAGCTGTTGGCCAATCCAAGGCCTTTGTCACCAAGGACACCGAAGGCGTGAGCCTCGTCGATGTATAGCAAGGCGTTGTCATAGCGACGCTTGATTTCAACCAAGCGGTCAACGTCGCAGTAATCGCCGTCCATGCTGTAAACTGATTCAGTGACAATCAGCACGCGTTCATAGTCGGCAGCGCGTTTAGCCATAATGCTGTCCAAGTGCTCGTAGTCATTGTGGCGGAAGCGAGTGAAGTCGCATTTTGACAGCATAATACCGTCAATGATGCTTGCATGGACCAATTTATCGGCAACGATGAGCGTCTTGCCGGTGGCAAGTGCTGAAATCAGTCCCACGTTGCAGTGGTAACCGCTGTTGAAGAGAAGAACTTCGCGGTTGTAAAGGCTGGAGAGCGTTTGCTCCAATTTGTAATATTCGTCTTGAGCACCGGCGAGCAGGCGTGATGCCGATGAAGTCATGCCGTAGCCGTTTTGGAGGGCTTCAAGCATGAATTCGTGGCGTAATTGGTTGTCGTCGGCAATGCCCAAGTAGTCGTTTGAAGATAAATCTACTATGTTGTTGCTTATAGAGATATCTGGGATTTTGCGGAAATTACCGTTTTCGTGAAGTTTATCCAGAATTTCGGCGTACTTCATAAGAGAGTTGTCTTGATTGGTTTATTTGATGATTGAAATCATGCGTTGGATGAGTGTGATTAAATCTTCATCGCTAATCACATAAGGAGGCATGATGTAGACGTTGCGGCCAAAGGGACGTACCCAAATTCCGGCAGCAACGCATTTCTTTTGGAATTCGCCCACGTCAACGGGCTCTTTCATCTCGATGACGCCGATAGTTCCGAGTACGCGCACTTCCTTGACGTTGTCAAGCTTGGCGGCAGGTGCCATTTGCTCTTTGATGATGCTTTCGATGTGGGCGATGTGGCTAGCCATATCTTGCTCGTTGAGGAGCTTTATTGAGGCGACAGCGATGGCACAAGCGAGGGGATTGCCCATGAATGTGGGGCCGTGCATGAGCACACCGGCTTCGCCTTTAGAGATGGTGTCGGCCACTTCTTTAGTGGTGAGGACGGCGCTACTTGTGAGGTATCCTGCAGTCAGACCTTTGCCGATGCACATGATGTCGGGCTCAACACCGGCGTGTTCCCAGGCAAAACACTTGCCTGTGCGCCAAAAACCGGTAGCAATTTCGTCAAAGATGAGGTAAACGCCATATTCGTCACATAATTTGCGAGCTTGGCGCAAGTATTCGGGGTTATAGAATTTCATACCGCCTGCGCCTTGAACAATCGGCTCAAGAATAAGTGCGGCAATATCGTCATGATGTTCACTCAACACTTTACGCAATGGAGCGATGTCGGCATCATCCCATTCATCGTAAAAGCCAACAGCCGGAGAAGGCACAAAGTAGCGGATGGGGAGAGCGGAGCCAAAGGCGCTGTGCATACCGGTGACAGGGTCACACACGCTCATCGCGTTCCAAGTATCACCGTGATAGCCTGAGCGGATGGTGACAAAATTGGTCTTTGCATGAGAACCGCTGCGTGAAATGGCAGCTTGGATGGCCATTTTCATTGCCACTTCAACAGCCACAGAACCTGAATCGGCATAGAAGATATTATGCATTGAGGGTGGAACCATTTTTAGCAACAATTTGCCCAATTCAACAGCCGGTTCATGGGTGAGACCGCCAAACATTACATGGCTCATCTTGTCAATTTGCTCATGTGCGGCTTGATTGATGCGAGGATTGTTGTAGCCGTGGATAACACACCACCATGATGACATACCGTCAATGAGTGTTGTGCCGTCAACGAGCTTGATGTGGGTGCCGTGGGCCGACTCTACTTTGTAGGTTGGTAGCGGGTCTATAGTTGAGGTATAGGGATGCCAAAGGTGCTCTCTATCCCATTGGTCATGCACTTGGTTACCTGTGCTGACAATATTAGAATTTTCAGTTAAAGACATAATATCTATATATTATAGAACTTTGATTAAACCTGTCACTTTTAATCAATAATTGTTTTATTCAAAAAAATGATAGGGGAGCAATCGTGGTGGAGAGCTACCCCTATAACTATATCGTTAAGCCATGCGCTCAGGGAGCCCTGATGGCGTTGTTTTATCGTCTTCTCCGGGCACTCGGTCAGCGAGCGGTTTGCGAGATTGTATTGGCTCGGAATCTTTCATCTTGAGCTTTACTTTGTCAAATCCTTTGCCATAAACACCATTGCAGTTAGTTTGTGTGACGAAAGCGTCTTGGTCAATAGATTTAACGATGCGGAAGATGGTTACCGATTCAATTTTGCGGCACATAACGATGAGCACTTTCACTTCTTGCTTGCTGTACCAGCCCATACCGTCAAGGATTGTAACACCTCGGTTGGCGTCATTGTTGATGGCGTTGGCGATTTCAACCCATTTTGGAGAGAAGATGGTGAATTGGACAGCTTGTCGGTTAGTATTGATGACCATGTCAGTGAGCAGAGCCACGAGCACGAGTACCACATAACCGTAAACCATTGTTGATATTGAGTGGAATAAGAACCAAGAGGATGAAATGATTATCACATCGGTGTAAAGCATCACGCGCCCAATTGACACGTTGCTATGCTTTGAAACCATTGCTGCGACGATATCGGTACCGCCGGTACTGCCGTTGTGGACAAACACGTTACCGATGCTGAACCCGCAGAGTATTGAGCCGATGATTACATTCATGAACGGCTCGCCTTGGACCAGTGGCTCGGGAAATAACGGTTGGAAAATACCGATAAATAATGAAATCATGGTTGCTCCGAATATAGTGCGGATAACAAATGTTTTCCCCACGAGCTTATAAGCAATTGCTAGTAGAAACAAGTTTACAGCATATTGGGTGATAGCAACAGGAACTCCAAAGGCGAAATAAATCAATGAGCCGATACCCGATACACCCCCAATTATGACTTTCTCCGGCAATATAAATGCACAAAAACCAAAAGCATATAGCGCTATTGAAAGCGTGATTATAACATAATCTCTGGTGGTCATCCACAGACTTTTGCGAGAAATCATAATCCTTAAATTTTTGTTTAGTTAATCGATTAAACGAAGCAGTGATTTTGCTCACACAAAATTACAATTTTTTTTGTGATATAGTCCATTTTCCTTCCACTAATTTTACTAAATAAAAAAATCCCGGTTGAGCCGGGATTTTTTAGTTAGAATGGGCTTTAAGAAAGAGCCCAATGTCATATCAAGTGATTATTGAACATAAACCTTGGTGGCCTTGTTGCCTTGACGCTTGATGTAAATGCCGTTTGAAGGATTGAGCACGCGTATACCTTGCAAGTTATAGTACTCTACTTCAGCATCGTCAGAGTCAACATTGATGTCGTTGATACCATTGGTTGCTTCAACAGTGACCTTGTAAGAGCGGGTTAACTTACCGATAGTTGCGGTGAGGGTATAAGTGCCTGATTCGGCAGCTGAAGCCTTAACTGTGTTACCTTCGATAGTCAAGCCTTCGGCTGACCATGTTACTCCGGCAGGTGTACCAACATTGAAGTCGGTAGTTACACGTGAATAAGTGTCTTCGCCATTGAATACAACTGCGGCAGCAGCCAATTTCACTGCATCGATGTCAGCAATCCATGTCAAAACAGGATAGCAGTAATCGCCGAGTGAAGTCCATGCATCGGTGCCGAAATTAACCTTGGTCAATTCAGCAGTTGTCTTAGCACCGGTGGCTGTGTAGGTGGTGCCCATGAGGTTAGAATCATAGTAAACGTTGGTCAATTCCATTGCCTTGGTTGAATAGATGTAACCACCGTAAACGCCTGCATAAATCTTGTCGGTGGAGGTTGTAGCCTCAGGTGATGCAATCACATTACCGGCAACATAACCGCGAGTTACGCTTGGAGTGTTGGCTGTTGAGTAATAGCGACCTTCAAATGCGCCGAGTGAACGCATTGATTGAACGTTACCCACTGTGTAGACATCAGTAGCTTTAATATCGCCCCTAGCCACAAATCCGGCAGCACCGGCAGCTGTTGTGGACAATGCTTCGTTTGTACATGTTACATCGCCGATATTGGCTGACTCGGTGATAGTCATTAAACCACCGTAAGGCATAAATCCGGCAGCCCCTGTTGTTGCGGTAATGTTACCACAGTTGAGGCATTGAGTGAATGTTACAGCGCTTGTGCTTGAGTAAGCGGTAATACCTGAAGCATATTGAGCTGCTTTGATGTTACCATAGTTGATACACTTGGTGTAAGTGTTGTAAACGCCTGAACTATATGCGCTGATACCTGCGTTGTAGTTCTTTTCGCTTGAGAAGTCTGAGTAGTTTACACAATTGATATAGTCGGTTGCTACTGAGTAACCGCCGATACCACTGATACCGTTAGCTGTATTGGTTAAAGTACCGCTGTTGACACAGTTTTCAACGGTGTTTTTGCCTGAAGTTGACGAACCGTAAGCATAACCTACGATACCTGCTACGTATGTTCCTGCACCTGTTACCGTGCCGGTGAATGTAGCGCCTGAAATGGTGGTGCCGTTATTGGCTTGACCAACGATACCGCCGGCGTAAGATGTAGTAGCGGTAACTTTAGCTGCTGAACTTACGTTCTCAACTTTACCGTTCAAAGTACCAACGATTGAACCAACTTTGCCCTTACCTGAAACTGTACAAGATGAATCTAAGTTGATGTTCTTGATAACACCTGAATTTGCTACAATGGTGAATAGACCGGCAGTTGCGTTATCGGTATTTGTAATGCTCAAGTTTTTGATTGTGTGATTGTCACCGTCAAATGTTCCTGCAAATGTTTTTGTTCCGTCAGGTACAATGCCTTTGAAGTCTTTAATTTCTGCGAAATCAAGGTCGGCAGTGACTTTGAGGAATGAACCGTCATAGGTGTTTCCTGTTGTGATGATGTCGTTGCTCAATGTTACAACATCGGCAGCAGTTTTAATCAAATATGGGTCGGTTTCAGAACCTGAACCGTCAAAGATGTTGGCAACTGCACCCACGCCCATCTCTTTGGTGTAACCCTTGTAAGAAGCTGAAAGTGTTGCAGCTTGATAAGACGCGGGAAGAGTGTAGACGAGGGTATTGTTATTAATAGACAATGCATTGTTCTCAGTGATGCTCCATTCCAGACCTTCAGCTTGATAAAGTTGTGCTGACTTAGATATTGTTATACGGCTATCGCCTGAAGCAAATGTTACAGGCATTGTTGCAAGCTTAACAGCATCGTTATCAGCAAAAATGGTGAGGGTGGGGTAGCGGCCTTCAACATAGGTCCATGTGCCTTCCGGGGCATTTGGAATTACAAATTTAGAAGAGGTCAAATCGGCAGTTTCAGCTTCGTTTACACCTTCGATGGTTGCTGAGCTCAATGCAATTTGGCTATCATAGTAGCAGCCGGTGAGCGTAGTGTTAGATTGGGTACCTACAACTGCACCTACATTGGTAGAAGTACCTGTAGTTACAGGACCAAATGACATTGCACGTGTAATGGTTGAACCGCTGGCTGATGTACCGGTAGAAATGATACCGCCCACATTGGTGGCACCAATTACTTGACCGTAGTTAACAACATCGGTGAGTGATGCTGTTGCGTAGAGTGCGGTAGCTGAAATACCACCAACGCTCTTTGCCATTGTTGTCTTCTCGGCAGTTGTTGAAACGGAGATTGTGCCAAGGTTTACGCAATTAGAAATTGCACCGTAACATGCTGATGTAATACCGCCCAAGTTTGTTCCACCTTCCAGTATAATGTTACCGGCGTTCAAACAGCCGTTTACTTGACCGGTGGCTTGAAGCATATAGACGATACCTGAAGCAAAACCTGCTGAAGGTGATACGTCAGCGTAGTTTATACAGTTTTCAACTTTACCATAACAGCTTGCTACGAATGGAGCAAAGTTACGATATACGCTGAATTTTGCTGACTTGTCAATAATTAGATTCTTTACAGTACCTAGAGGACCTACAAAGCAGAATAGACCCACATTGTTAGTCTTTTCGGTGAGGTTATCAATAAATAGATTTTTGATGACGTGGCCTTGTCCGTCAAATGTTCCGTTGAATGAGTTGGTCTCATTGCTGAATGCGATTGGAGTGAAGTCAGTTGAGTATTCCATATCGATATCAGCGGTTACTTTGAACAAGCTGTTCTCAAAAGTCATGTTATTTGTGCTGTTGGTGAGCGTTCCCAGCTTAATCAAGTCATCTTTTGATGAAATCAAGTAAGGTTCATCTTCAGTACCTTCACCACCGAAAATCTTAGGATAAACCACCACGCGAGCACGGTGGGTTTCATCACCGAGATATGAGGTCAATATGACGTTTGTTGCTATCTCGCCACGTGTGATTTTTACTGTATTGCCTGAAATTTGTGCATTTGTTGCAGTCCATTCAACGTCGTTGGCTGTTGATACGGTAAAGTCAGTAATAACATGGCTCACTTTTTGATTATTAGGCAAGAAGAATGGGGTAGAGGCTAGGATTGATGCGTCAGATTTTGCATCAAATGCCAAACGTGGATACAATCCTTTTTCAAATGTCCACACTGTTGAGTCAAAGCCATCTATTGCAGTACCCGAAGTTAGTGATTCGGTTGAAAGACCGCCTTCCATTCCGCTCAAACCTGCTACTTGATTGTCATAGTAGAACCCTGAAACGGTTGCGGGATTGGTGTTACCTGCCAATTCATTGCTTCCGGCGATGAGAATGTTAGGCATGAATATTGAACCGAAATTCAAGCATGATTTAACGATTTTAGTGCTGGCTTCAGCTGTGCCATAAAAACCAATGATACCACCGGTTTGGGCTGAAGAGCTGCTAGTGCTTGACTGGTAGATAGTTCCTGCGTTGTAGCAGTTTTCAACTGTTCCGGCTGTGAGGTTGTAGACGATACCACCCACAGCACCGTATGCTGAAAGATATCCGCCGTTCCAACATTCTGAGATAGTACCCTTGTTCAATGAACCCACGATACCACCGCAAGTATTTGCTGATAATGCGGTAATGTTTCCGGTGAATGAGCAACGCTTAATTTCAGGTGCCGGTACGCTGGAGCCGAGTTGTAATGTTACGCCTGCAATACCACCGAGGGTTACTGATGATGAGTTTGCTGTCAATGATACAACTGTTGCTGAGCTGTGGCAATCGCTGATAGAACCGTAGCATTGTCCTGCAATACCACCCACATTGGCTGATGAAGAGATTGAACCGCTAAGTGTACAATTCTTGACTGTACCCACGCCCTTGGTGGCATCACCTTGTACAAAACCAACCAAACCACCGGTGTAGCTACCGCTGGTGCTGGTCAATGTGAGGTTCACAACATTTACATTGTCTACTGTTCCATACAAGCTTCCGACGATTCCGGCGTAGGAATTGGATGATGTAATGTTGGCATTTTCAATTGTCAAGTTCTTCAGCGTTGCTGTACTTGTCAATTGACCGAACAATGATGCAAAGTAGGTACCTGTTACGGTTGCACCTGAGATTTTGTGCCCATTGCCATCAAATGTTCCGGCAAATGTTGTACACTTTGAGATTGCTGTAACACAACCGCCGATTGAGGTGAATGTGCTACCGTCAGGATAAGTGATGTCGGCATCCATCTTGAAGGTCTTGCCCTCATAAGTTGTGCCTCCACTGACTCCTGCAGCCAGTTCTTCCATATCTGCTACTGTCTTAATCAGATAAGGACTGTCGGCTGAACCGTCGCCACCGCTGAACCCTTCGGCTGCTGCCGGAAGTGTCATCACGATAGCTGACATCAGATAAACAAATCTTTTTTTCATAAATAATAAAGGTTAGTATGATTAGATTATAAAATATTATTTCACTAAAACTTTTACCGTTGATGTACTGCCTTCTCCGGCAATAGCTGCTACATACACCCCTGTTGATAGGTCGGCTAGCGAGACTGTTAACTCGTCACCGGGTTGCGCATTTGTGCAACTATTTTGGCGCACTAGGACGCCGGCAGTGTTGTATAGACTGATTTGTGTCGCTGAGCTGCGATAAGCGTGCATCACTTTCACTGCATTGTCGCCAACGCTAATAACCCAAGGCTCGCTGCTTGAATAAGTGGGGCTTTCCACGCCTGATGTGTAGCTCTTTAAAATGTACTTCAATCCTGCGTAAGCATCAATTTTGCCACGTCCCCATGTGTTGTTGGGGCAAGTACCTGTGTATTCATCTGTGCGGCTGGTATTGTCAAGCACTGTGCGAATGTCGGCAGGTGTTAGATAAGGATAAGCTTGAAGCCATGTGGCAATGGTGCCGGTCACGTGGGGCGATGCCATTGATGTGCCTTGATATACTCCGTAATAGTACTTTTGGCCGTCGGCGGTTTGATATTCAGCCACACGTTCGGTATTTGCTGACTCGTTTCCGTTGAATGGAGCAACAATCAAGCTGCCCGGAGCTGCGATATCCGGTTTCAATCGTTCATCGGCTGTCGGACCGAGATTAGAATATGGAGCAATGTCGTTCAATACATATCCCGATTCGGCCAAATCGCCGTTCAATTTTGTTACCGAGGTCTTTGTTGAATAAGAGCCAACGGTGATGATTGACTTACCGGTGCCTCCAATCTCACATTCACCATAATTATTGTCGCCACCCATCATGTTGGAAAGGTGTTGCTTGAAACAGCAATAATTTTCATTCGCCCATGCGTGGAATGTCGCTCCCGGTTCGCCTGTTACCATAATACCAATTACCTTTGTCGGTGTATAATCTGATATGGCGAGCGTGATGTGTGCCATCGGCTTTGAGTTTAGCGGGCTGGTTTGTGTGACAATGCTAAATGTACCGCTTGACTCGTCATAAGGCTTTTGCAAAGTCACTGTCCCTGAATATGATTTCGAGCAGTTGAATGTGCGGCTCTTGAACACGGGCTCAAGCGTGGTCTTGCTGATTGTGCACACATTCACCTTCAGCTCTTTGCCCGGTTCGCCCCATATTTGAAGCTCTCCTTGACCTGAATATCCCTCAAGAAATGCCATTCCCAGCAACACTGTCGTTGAATCTTCAGTAAACGTGTGTTTCACGTGCATTGGTATCATTGCGTTATTTCCCGATGCGCCCACAAGTATGTGACCCGGCCCGCACAATTCATCGGCCAATACATCGCGTGGCGAAGTGCCGTCGTGTGGTCCCATGTTTGTTCCCAGACTCATATTGATTACCATCGGCTTTTCTTCCTTGTCGGCCAATGAAAACAGCCAACTGATTGCGTCGCCAATCTCGGTATCAATTTCGGTGAACGTCGAAAACGCCAATTCTGCATCATACGCAATACCATGATATGGATTTGACGTGTTTGCTCCCGCTGCTATACCCATAACGTGTGAGCCATGGCTATAATACGATAAATCGGTCTTCTTTGCCGAAATGGCTTCCGGCGTATCATAAAGTACACCATAATTAAATCCCGTAGGCGGGTTACCTCCTGATGTCTCGGCGTGCAACCACACATTCTTTAGTCGCATTTCCTTCAAATCATCAGTCTTAAATGCCGGATGGTTGAAGTCAACACCGCCATCAATGACTCCCACGATTACACCTTTACCGGTATATGGCGATGAAAAAGTGGCATCTTCGGCGAGTGACGGATTGTGAACCTTCTCTACTCCCGTTTCACCACGCGCAACATCCATGGCTAGCGACGCTGTTGACGCTGCATCTATATACACAACGCCTTCAATTTCGGCAACTTTGTCAATGACATCAACAGGGATGACTGCTGTTGCTATGGTCTTGCCCACGGCACCTACTTGCACACCTAGTTCGCGCATCTCGTCGAGGGCTTCCCGATTACTAAACTTTACAAATGTTGATATCGTTTGCGGAGCTAGTGACGGCGCTCTCTGCGCACTCGTTTTTACTTCCATCAACTTATTTATCGTGTTGGATGTAAATTTGGGCAAATTCTCGGCTGTTGCCAAGGCTAATCCCGACATAAGTGATGCGCCGATAAATAGTGAGTATAAATGATTCATAATCTCTATTTTATGATTGATACAATTAATTGTTTTCTAATGTGCTGTATCTTGAGTTACCTTTTGTTTGTTGGAATAGAAACTGCCTATTGTTTTTAGCTTGCGGTGAACATCAGCGTTTATCGCAAGTCATTTTTAGGGTGACGCGTGTGTGGTGGTATTAATTTAATGCCGCCGCAATTTCCTTAAGGTAAATACTGTTCTCATTGATATCGAATAGTTGATTTTACAAGATATAAAGCTTTTCTATTAACCGAAAAACACCAATTTTTCCATTAATTTACAAAGTAAATACAAAAATATAATAACTCATACCACTCACGCCCATAATTAACAGCATTTAACTCCCTCCCCGCCACCTCTTAGCCCCAAC
>CAYTFG010000034.1:0-18087 GCA_964436925.1 uncultured Bacteroides sp.
GATTTTAATGCGTCACATTGAACCAAAGACGATGAATATCTGTTAGTTATCAGTAATCAAGACTATAAAACAATGGAGAATTTTGAAGAATTAATTAATGGCGAAAAGCCTGTATTGGTTGATTTCTATGCATCATGGTGCGGTCCATGCAAAGTGCAAGCGCCAATTTTGGACGATGTGAAGCACGCTGTTGGCGACTCGGCACATATCATCAAAATTGATATCGACAAAAACCGTAAACTGGCGGCAAAATACAAAGTGCTGTCGGTCCCTACCCTCATGCTGTTTAAACGTGGGGATGTGACTTGGCGCGTCACCGGTGTTCAGCACGCCGACATTATCGAGGCTAAAATCAAAGGTATTTAAAACAATAATTTATGACAAGACACACACTTGAATTGGCGTTGAACGACAGCCGTCCGACGCTGGTAGAATTTTTTGCCACATGGTGCCCGCACTGCCGACGTATGATGCCTATTGTTGACGAACTGCGCTCACGAGTGGGCAACTCGGCCAATATCATACAGATTGACGGTGATGATAATAATGCTCTGATGGATGAATTTGAGGTCACGGGATTTCCTACATGGATTTTATTCAGCGACGGGCAGATAATGTGGCGAGATAGCGGAGAAATGTCGCTGGCAACGCTATTGCGACACATCCGAGAAGCTACCTAAATATGCAACGTGGCGCAAGAATGAGTTTAAGTTCATTCCTGCGCCATGTTTTCATTAGCGATTTTATGAGAAACGGTTGCTTTATATGTTGTTTAAATTAGTTACTTTCCTGTAAATTTAGCCGGGAGAACGGGCATTGCGCCGTTTTGAGTGCACACATATGCTGAGACGTCAACAGCCAAGTGGTGAGACTCGGTGATAGACTTGCCTAGCAATATTGATGCAATAAACGTTGCAGTGAAGCTATCGCCGGCGCCAACAGTATCGGCTACTTCAACTTTGGGAGTCGGAACAAATGACACATGACCGGGAGTGAATACATAGCTACCATTAACGCCACAAGTGAGGATGAGCATTTTGAGGTTGTATTTACCCAGCAAAATCCAACATTTGTCTTGCAAATCAATACCGGGATAGCCAAACATACGGCTCACGGTAACTAGTTCCTCGTCATTGATTTTGAGGATATTGCAACGGCTCATTGATGTTTCAAGAATTTCTTGATTGTAAAAACCTTGGCGAAGGTTGACATCAAAGACTACCAACGGGTCATTTTCTTGAGGAATTGCATCGAGGAAGCGATTAATGGTGCTGCGAGAAACCACACTGCGCTGAGCGAGCGAACCGAAGCACACAGCCTTGGTGTTTTGAGCCAACTCTACAAGGCGAGCGGTGAATGGAATGTTATCCCAAGCAACACCTTCCTTGATTTCATAGCAAGGGACTCCGGCTTGGTCAATTTCCACTTGCACGGTACCTGTGGGATATTGAACTTTTTCGATGATATAATTTAGCTTCTTTTCATCAAAGTTCTCTATTATTTCATTGCCGAGGCGGTCATCGCCAACAGCACTAACTACACACGAGTTAAGACCGAATTGCGACACGTGATAAGCAAAATTTGCCGGTGCGCCACCAATTTTTTTACCTTCGGGGAGGACGTCCCATAGAGCCTCGCCCATACCGACTACTACGTCATTCATGATAGTGAAAGTTTATTTGTTTTAATTGATATTATTTCTTGATTTTGAAAGTGTAGAACAGCAGATAGATAACACCGATGGTCATGACTGCTACTGCGCCTACTTGTGCATGGATAGCATCGCTGGCGTAACCCATAGCCAAGGGGAATACAGTACCGCCAAACAAACCCATAATCATCAAGCCTGACACTTCGTTTTGGGCTTGCGGACAACGATTGAGCGCTTGTGCAAAGATGATTGAGAACACATTTGAGTTACCAAATCCAATCATAGCGATGCAAGTGTAAATTACTTCAACTGAATTGAAGATAAACAAGCCTATCATAGCCAAGAGCATGAGAATCACGCTGAATGCAAAGAATTTGCGAGATGATATATAGCGGAGAATAAATGCGCCCAAGAAGCAACCGGCTGTACGGAAAATAAAATAGATGCTGGTTGCAAATCCGGCTTCTTCAAGTGTCATCGAAGCACGTTCTATCAAAATTTTTGGTGCAGTGGTGTTTGTACCCACGTCAATACCCACGTGACACATGATGCCAAGGAATGACAAGAGGATGAACGGAGTGCCCAAGAGCTTGAGACATTCGATAACTGTTGAAGCTTTTTCGGGACGAGATTCCTCAATGGGTGTTGCTGAAAGCATGGTGATTGAGAGCAACGAAACGACAGCGTAAATTGGGAACAAAACGCGCCAATCGAGGCCAAATGAAGGGATGGCTGAAGTAGCGCCCCATATTGCGATGAGGGGAGCCAAGAATGAGGCAATCGCTTTGACAAATTGTCCGAAAGTGAGAGTTGAAGCCAAGCGGTTGGGTTCAATGAGGTTAGACACCAACGGATTTAGTGATGTTTGCATGATAGCATTACCAATGCCGAGGAGCGAGAACGACACGAGCATGACATTGTAAGAACTGCCAAAGATGGGGATAATCAATGAGAGGAATGTCACGATAAGAGAGAGGAGCACCGTCTTTTTACGGCCAATCTTGTTCATCAACAAGCCGGTTGGTACGGCAAAGATAAGGAACCAGAAGAAAACCAGTGACGGCATCACGTTGGCTTGTGCATCAGTGAGATTCAGGTCTTGTTTCACATAGTTGGAAGCTGTTCCGACCAGGTCAACAAATCCCATGGCAAAAAAACATAGCATCACAGGGATAAACTGTGCAATAGAACTGCTACGTGCTGAGGTTTTAGAAATTTGGTTCATATTGAATGTGTTATTATTTATTTTCAGAAGGGGTAAGAGGGTAAATAGAAAGAGATGAGAGAGTAGCCTTTGAACCGTCAGTGCTGACTGTTATTGTTGAATAAGGCTTCGTTGGGAACACAAGGTTGGTCATAGCGAAACGGCCTTTTGCTTCAAAAAGTTCAATGCTAGAGCGGTCAATAAAGATGCGCAACGACAATTGTCCTTTTTTAGCGGAATGAGTTGGAGCCACTGTGACAGCAGGGAAATCAAGGCTAAAATCAGTGATACCGCTGTTGTTACGGTCCATTGACACTGTAGATTTAGTGACATCATAGACAAAGTCAACGTGCTCACCGGCTTCATTTGAGAGAGAGAAGTTCACAACTTTTGATTTACCGGCATTAAAAGTGAGGTTGATTTCACAAATGCCGTCATTGGCCGAGGGAAGGTTGAAGCTATGAGGATTTTCATTGAGAACCGTTGCGCCATAAGTAGAAGGCGTGCCACGGAGAGCATCAACTTCGGGAGAAGGAACTACCGACACATAATATTCACCGTCAACATCCTTGAATAACTTAAGGTCACGAGGGAGGGTATTTGCGCTACGGAATTGTTGAGTGGGAACTTCTGCGCCATATTGCCAGTTGCTCATCCAGCCGATAACGGTGCTACGATTGTCGGGGGCATTACTCCACGAAACGGTTGCATAGTGGTCTTTGCCATAGTCAAGCCATTTAGTTGGGACATTGGCAGGATTGTCAACGGTAAATTTTTTGCCGTCGAAGTCACCGACGAAATATTGTGTGGCGCTGCCACCAAATACACCACCGGGGTTGAGGTTACAGATGAGAACCCATTTTGTTTTATTGGTTCCTTCAACTTTAAGGTTAAGCAAATCAGGACATTCCCAAACACCATCTTGAGCGCCGATTTTACCAAACGCACTTTCGAGTGTCCAGTTTTTCAAATCGGCAGAAGACAAGATGAGCATTTCATGTTCTAGAGCGTGGGCAAGAAGCATATTCCAACGGCCGGTCTCTTTGTTCCAGAAAACATTTGGGTCACGAGCCTCGCCGTCAGTAACAATGATTGGATTGGGATTGTAATTGGTGAAAGTCATGCCATTGTCATCGCTATGGGCGAGGCATTGAACTTGACTGTTGCCGGCACAGGTATAGAATGCGATAACGGCATCTTTGCCATATCCGGCGGAATTATTGTGGTCAACTACACAGCTGCCGCTGAAAATTGTGCCAAGGGCAATGGGCTCAATAGCAAGCGGTTCATGCTTCCAGTTGATAAGGTCGGTTGATGTTGAATGGCCCCAAGTCATGTTTTGCCACTTTGAGCCATAAGGGTTGTATTGATAATAAAGATGCCAAGTGCCGTCTTTGTAGAACATACCATTGGGGTCGTTCATCCATCCGTAAAGTGGAGTGTGGTGGAAAGCCGGGCGGAACTTTTCAGTATTTGTAGCGTCAAAAGATTGAGCTACCTTCATATTTTTCCAGCACACGTCTTCGCGCACTTCACGGACAGAAGAGCGATTCTGATTGGTTGTAATATCAAATAAGACTCCTTCGTTGCTGTTAAAACCTGACATATCAAACGGCACGTAATAATCAATTTTGTTCTTAGCCAGACGGACATAAAAAGTCTTGGCATGATTGCCATTGACCAATACGTTGACCTTTGCATCGTCAATACTCTCCTGCACCGGAAGCATCAGGTACTTACCCTGTTGAATCACTCGCACGAGAGTATTGTTCTCGGATGCATGAACAACGTCAATACCATTGCCGTTGTCAGTGGCATTCATGGTTAGTGTTGACGAAAGCAGCACCAATGAGATTTTTGTTATTTTATTTATAAGTTTCATTTTTATATTGATTTAATTTTTAATTTACTGATTTTAAAATACAAATCTAAGTTACAATCTTTTTTACCTAAATAAATTATTATACCTAAAACCTAACTAATTAACCTAAACTTTAAAACTAAATATAAACCTTATGAGATTTTGTTGCTTTTTCGATATGTTGCAAAGTTAAAAATAAAAGGAAATGATGTGTAGCAAATATGTTTCAATGGATATAACATCTGTTACATTGAAACAAATTTTCAACTGAATGACACAGTTTTAGCTCTTAAATTTTATAATCACAAGAAAAAATTTTAAATTTGCACAAACAACAGGAATTTATTTCAACAAAGCTACGATGAAAAGGAAATTACTCCATGATTTACTTATTGGTATTTTGCCCATACTTCTAATAGCATGTAATAATACACCTCATTACCGTATCGGTGTTTCACAGTGTTCGTCGGACGACTGGCGTTCAAAAGCTAATAGTGAAATAATGCGTGAAGCAATGTTTCACGATGACGTTGATGTCGAAATAAGATCAGGCGAAGATGATAATACTAAACAAATCAGTGATATACAATATTTTATAGATAATAATTTTGATTTAATCATTGCTTCACCGCGTGATGCCAATGCTGTAACGCCTATCATCAAAAAAGCTTACAACAAGGGGATTCCCATTGTCTTATTTGACCGAAACACCAATGAGAAATGCTATACAGCCTATCAAGGCACTGATAATGCGCTGATTGGTCGACACGCTGCGCAATTGGCAATCAGCCAATTAGGCGAAAACATTCGCATATTTGAGATATGCGGACTCCCGGGCTCAACGCCGGCTATTGAGCGAGAAAGAGGCTTTGACGAAATCGTAGCACAACACCCTGGAATGACTATCGTGGGCAAAGGCTCAGCCGACTGGAATGAGAAAGAAGCAACTGCCGTAATTGACTCATTATTAGATATAACGACAAACGTTGACTTAATATTTGCTCACAATGACCGTATGGCTATCGCAGCTTCAAAAGCTGTGAAAAAACGTGGATTAAAGGGCATTAAAATTTATGGTATTGATGCGTCACCGACCATTGGATTGAAAGCTGTGGATGAGGGTGTGATTGATGCATCATTCTTATATCCAACTGAAGGTCAACAACTTGTGCGCACAGCTGTGCACATTCTCAAAGGCGAGCCATTTGATTCAATCTATATGCCCGAATCGCCTATGCACGTTGACAAGAACAGTGCCGAATTACTATTACTTGAAAATGAAGCGCTTAACGAAGAGACATCTAAAGTTGCATGGCTCAAAAGTCAAGTTGATGATTATTGGGACCGACATTCGGCTCAAACTACTACATTATACTTGCTGATTGGCTTATTAGTGCTGCTTTGTATAGTTATATTCTTGATACTCAAGGCTTATTGGACCAGAAATCGTCACCAATTAGAACTCACAGCCCAAAATGAAGAGCTTCAGCGCAGCCATAATGCGCTCATTGAAGCTAACAAGCAAGCAGAAGAAGCCACCCGCGCCAAACTCATGTTCTTCACCAATGTGTCACACGATTTGCGCACTCCACTCACACTTATTGCCGACCCTATTCACCAAGTAAAAGGTGCTGAAAATCTGACAGATAAGCAAAATCTGCTAATGAATCTGGCCGACAAAAATGTGAATGTTTTGTTGCGACTAATCAACCAAATTCTTGATTTCAGAAAATATGAGAGTGGCAAACTAACGCTCAATATCTCAAATATTGACATGCGCCAATGCCTTGAAGAGTGGGTAAATTCATTCAAGTCATTAGCCGTTAAGAAGCATATCCACCTATCGTTAAACATTGAAGGAGAGAAAGATATGACAATGGGCGCTGACCCCGAGAAGATGGAGCGCATTATTTTCAATCTCCTTTCCAACGCATTTAAATTCACCGATGAAAACGGGGAAATTAAAGTTTCAATGACGCGTGATGATGACAAACTTCACATAACTGTCAGTGACACAGGCAAAGGCATGGAAGCCGAACACATATCTCGCATATTTGACCAATTCTATCAAGTGGATAACACTCACCATGCAGGTTCAGGCATCGGTTTGGCATTGGTAAAATCATTTGTAGAACTTCACAATGGTACAATTTCGGTTGAGAGTCAAGTAAATAAGGGAACAGTATTTACTATTTTACTACCCATAGAGCTAGCACAAAAAGATGCTCAACAGCCAACGCATCTCATTTCAGCACAGCAAGTTAACGAAGAATTAGCCATGGTTGAAGACCCCGAAATCAATGTGGATGCTCAAAATGATTGCGTTCTTGTCATTGACGACAACCCCGACATCAGAGCATACGTAAAGAGTATTCTTTGCGACAAATACACTGTTATTGAGGCGGCTAACGGCCGTCAGGGCATAAAATTGGCAACAAAATATGTGCCTGACATGATTGTGTGTGATGTGATGATGCCCGATATTGACGGCATGGAAACTTGCCGTCAGCTCAAGAACGAGATGACAACCAGCCACATACCTATTTTGATGCTCACAGCCTGCTCACTTGATGAGCAACGCATCGAGGGATATAATTGTGGCGCAGACGGTTATATGGCAAAGCCCTTCAATTCAGAATTGCTGATTTCTCAAGTCAACTCATTGATAACCAACCGCAAGCGTATCAAAGATATTTCAGCAATAAAGGTTGAACCCGCGACACCGAAGTCAACGGCAGCAAAAGTTGGTGACATTGATAACGAGTTCATTGCCAAGCTCAAAAAGCTTATTGATGAAGAAATGAGCGATGCTGACCTCAACGTTGAAGAACTTGGACAGCGCATGGGCGTCAGTCGTGTGCAACTTTACCGCAAAGTAAAAGCGCTAACGCAGTACACACCCGTTGAGCTACTGCGCATTATGCGACTGAAAAAGGCGGCTTCACTCATTGCCTCAACCGAAGATACAATTGCCGAGATAGCCTATCACGTGGGATTCTCTTCACCGGGCTATTTTGCTAAATGCTATAAAGAATATTTTGGTGAGCTACCCACAGAGCACCAAGCAAGAACCTCAAAGATAAATAGTTAGTTAAATCAATTACTTGTTTTTTGCAATTAATTATGGATAATAAAGTTGTTAGTTTTCAAGTATTAAAAGCCGAAATTTTAAGGCGCAAATACCAACGTCTTTTGGAAAAGCCTGATGTGTTTCCCTCACAGAAAAATTGGGAATACATCATTCAAGAAAAAATGACCGGACTGGGCCACTTATTGTACCGAAAATATCTGGTTGCATTGCTTACAGACCAAATGGACCGTATTGAATATCACGACATTGCAATTAAAGAATTTCCCAATTATCTAGAAGCAGTGGGATATGACGAAGGCGTCAACGCCATTTACAGCGACTTGACATCATCACCCGATGCATCGGTAACGTTAGCCGACACGTTCAACCTTTTCAACGTTGACCAGGTTTTGAACATGATAGAATCAGGGCAAGTGGATTTAGCAATAAGATTTTTGGGCGTTTTTAAGCAGGAATACACATTTGAGGACTTGGAAGGGATGAAACTTATTCTAAAAATGCTCCGCTCGTTGCCATCAGTCGGTTCTATCGAGGATAGCCGTTCTCTATTCAAAAGCAAGCAAGTATATGTGTGCCCCCAAGGACACACCAATGCCATCGAAAACGAATACTGCGAACACTGTGGAAAAAATATTCAAGGACTAACTATGCAACAAGTCAACATCATTAACGACTTTCGCAACCGCATAGACGTTCTTGAAGGGCTCTTGAAACAACAATAAATTACACATAAACAATTATCTTCCAACAATTACAGCTTAGACAGGCAGCTACAAATGTTGCATATGTTACATCGTATGCAATATTTGTTTCATTGATTGATTTGTTGCATTGAGTGTTACAAATTTTTAGTTATTAGGTATTTTTTGAGCCTAATTTTGTGACGTAAACTTAAGACAAAAACAAATTTAATCAATACAAAATCAAAATTCTACCAATCATGAAAAAAGCAATCCTAAGTGCGCTATTTTCAATTTTGATAATAGCCACGATGCAAGCTCAGAACATCACAGTACACGGTACTGTTGTTTCAGCCTCAGATGATGAACCGCTAATAGGTGCATCAGTCGTATCAGACTCACCCGGCAAGCCCGGAGTCATGACCGACATTGATGGGAACTTTACCTTAGATGTTCCCCAAGGTTCAAAACTCACAGTATCTTATGTGGGATTCACTACACAAACATTACCGGCACAAGACGGAATGGTTGTCAAGTTGGATGACAACTCCGCAGCCCTCAACGAAGTGGTTGTCGTTGGTTACTCCACTCAACGCAAGGCCGACTTGACCGGTTCAATATCGGTTGTATCAACCAAATCACTCGAAACGTCACAACAAATGGACCCCATGATGGCATTGCAAGGTAAAGTACCGGGCATGACCGTGAGCGGAACAGGTTCACCTTCAGGCGTTGGTACAGTGCGCATACGTGGTATCGGTTCATTTAATGCCAGCCAAGACCCATTATATGTAATTGATGGTGTGCCGACAACATCTTCACTTAACTCTCTAAACATGAATGATATTGAGAGTATGCAAGTATTGAAAGATGCAGCATCAGCTTCAATCTATGGTTCACGTGCAGCAAACGGTGTAATCATTATCACAACCAAGAAAGGTAAAAAGAATGAAGGCAAAATCAAGGTTGACTTTTCAGCAAACTTGACAGCACAATTTTATTCATCTCAAGCAACAATGAGCCTTCTAAACACACCTGAATATGCAACAGCAATGGCACAAGCCGCACTTAATGACGGAATTGACCCGGTAGCCTATGCAAGCAACTACGGTTTAAACCTCAATGCAAACAATGGTTTTGCTATCTCAGCATACGACCCATCAACCGGTCAATATAACAACTACACTGTCAACGGTCTTTATGATGGTTATATCAACTCAAAGAAAACGATGAAACTCGCCAATACCGATTGGTTGAAAGCTATTTCTCAAACAGGATTCTCTCACAGCTATGATTTATCGGTTTCTCGTGCAAATGATAACAGCACTACCCTATTCTCTCTCGGATACAAGAAGAGTGAAGGTATCTTGAAATACACTGATTTTGAGAATTTATCAGCTCGCATGAATTCAACTTATGACATCTGCAAATATGTATCAGTTGGTGAAAACATGACACTAACTTACACCAAGCAAGTTGATTGTGCTCCAATGGAAAATGCATTGAAAATGTCTTCAATAGTTCCTGTATATGAAACTGACGGAACAACATTCGGTGGCCCGGTTGGTGGCATGAGTGACCGTCAAAATCCTCTTCGCGAGCAATATTTCAACCGCGACAATGCATTGAAGATATGGCGTATATTCGGTAATGCTTACATCGACATCAAACCTATTGACAAGTTGGTGTTGCGCTCAAACTTCGGTCTTGACTATGATGCAGCATTCATTCACTCCTACAATTACACATTCCACAGCGATATCGTCAACAACGATACAAACTCAACAACACTATCTCAAGCTAACGATTCAAAATGGACATGGAGTAACACTGCCAACTATGACTGGACATTGAATAACCAACATAATTTCCACTTCCTCGCCGGTATGGAATTGTTCAAACAAACCCGTGTTGACTTTTCAGGATACAACGAAGGTTATGCAATGGAGACTCCCGATTATATGTGGCCTGACGCATCAACCGGGACAGAAAAATCAACAGGTAACCAATCATCATATGCGTTGGTATCATTCTTTGGAAAAATTGATTACAACTGGAATGACCTCATTCTCGCATCATTTACAATACGTCGAGATGGTAGTTCAAGATTTGGTCGCAACAACCGATATGGTACCTTCCCTGCAGCCACACTCGGTTATCGTCTATCACAAAACCTCAACAAGAAATGGCTCAACGACTTAAAGATACGTGCATCATGGGGTAAAACAGGTAACCAAGCAATCTCAAACACAGCACGTTACGCTCTCTATGTTGCTGACTATGGTAACGACCGCATAACATCAACAGCTTACGACCTATACTTGCAACAATCGGGTATCTTCCCATCAGGATATATCGCAAGTCAAGCCGAAAACCCCAATATTAAATGGGAAACTACAATTCAATACAACGCCGGTTTTGATTACGGATTGTTCAATAACAAGCTATTCGGTTCTTATGATGCTTATATCAAGGACGTTAAGGATATGTTGATTTCTCCGGCATATCTAGGTTCAATGGGTGAAGGCGGCGCTTCATGGAGCAATGGTCCATCACTTCGCAACTGGGGTATGGAATTTAGCGTTGGCTACCGCGACCAACTTGCTTGTGGATTGAGATATACAGTAAATGCAAATATCGACTTCTATCGTAACCACGTGACTTACATACCGGAAAGCAATACCGGTTCTTACGTTCACACAACGACCGAGAATCTAGTTGAATCAGGACGTCCTTATGGTTCAGTAGTGGGTTATGTAGTTGACGGATTGTTCCAAAACAAAGACGAAGTTCTCGCCAGCGGTCAAGATAACGCACGTGTTGGTGGCTTGAAATACAAAGACTTAAATGGTGACGGTGTAATCAATGCCGATGACCAAACATGGATTCTCAATCCAGTACCCGATTTCAACTTCGGTCTCAATATCGAATTAGGATACAAAAACTTTGACTTCACAATGTTCTGGCAAGGAGTTGTGGGACAAGATGTTTATAATAATCAAAAATTCCAAACCGACTTCTGGAGCTTGACCGATGCAGGTAGCAACAAGGGAGACCGCTTGCTCAACGCATGGACAACAGCAAACACATCATCAACAATCCCGGCATTGACAACCAACAATACAGGTGACGAGGGCCGCACATCGACCTACTTTGTTGAAAATGGTTCTTACGCAAAGCTCAGAACTCTCCAAGTTGGCTACACTCTTCCTAACAAAATTCAAGAAAAGCTGGGCATGAGCAACTGCCGTTTCTACTTAAGCGGACAAAACTTATTGACAATCAAGAGCTCAAGCTTAACATGCTCTGACCCTGAAAATGCAAATTGGGCATACCCAATTCCAACATCAATTTCATTTGGTCTACAAGTAGGATTCTAATTATCAACATCATCTCACAAAATTAAAACCAGAAAATCATGAAACTTCAAAATATACTTATTGTCGGAGCAATGGCTCTAGCAACAACGGCTTGTAATGATTTTATCGATGTTCCCCCAACAGGAGTAATAGACGGGGACCTCGCATATACCGAACCTGACGCAATGGTAACAGCAGCTTATGCATCACTTGGCGATTGCTGGTATGACTGCCCAATGAATCTGTGGACATACGGCGACCTTGGTAGCGATGACTGCTTGAAAGGTGGCTCAGGAACAACCGATACCGGTTATCACCCAATGGAAATATGGTCAACAATGACTTCAACACCCGGTGAATTTGATGCACTTTGGTACAACCTATATCGTTCGATATCACGTTGTAATCGTGCACTTGTAGCGCTTGAAGAAAACGGAGTTGCCGAACTCGGCGAATCAACAACCAAGCAACGTATTGCCGAAGTTAGATTTATCCGCGCTCACTTCTATTTCAAGCTTCTCACCATGTTCCGTCAAGTACCTTGGATTGATGAAGAAGTGTTGAAAAATAATACACACGAGCAAACTCGTAACGATGAATTTACTTATCAAGAGCTTTTCCAGAAAGTTATTGCCGAATTCAAAGCAGCCTATGATGATCTTCCCGAAAGCCCGAGCGATGGCGGTGGCCGTACAAACAAAATCGCAGCTGCTTCTTACTTGGCAAAATGTTATCTAACAATTGCATGGGGCGATGGATATGAAGATGCTGACGGTGTTTCATTCATCAACCAAGAATATATGCAGAAAGTTGTAGATTACACTGACGTTGTAAAGAATTCAAGTTACGGATACTTGGAAGACTTCGGTGATATCTTCCTCCCGGAATACAAGAACAGCAAGGAATCAATCTTTGCAGTACAAACATCTGATTACACAGAAGATAACACTCAATATGGTCGTGCCAACTGGTCAAACGTTTTGAACGGTTGCTGGGGTATCTGGTCATGCGGATGGGACTTCCACAAGCCATCACAAAACCTTGTCAATGCTTTCAAGACTCAAAACGGCTTACCAATGTTTGACACTTACAACGACAATACCGACTACCCTGTTCAAGGTGTAACCAGCTCACAGAAATGGGACCCACGTTTGTTCCACACAGTGGGAATGCCCTCATGGCCATACAAATATGAGAGTGAATACACCATGACAAAGGACAATGCACGTACACCGAACACATACGGATACTATGCATCACTCAAAGAAGTTCCACAACGCTCAAACGGAGAGACCTACAATGGCTCTTGGCAAGCATTTGCGATGAACGATTATGTGTTCCGTTACACTGACGTGATGTTGATGCGTGCCGAAGCGCTCGTCGAACTAGGCCGACTCAGTGAGGCTCTTGAAATTGTCAATGACATACGCCAACGCGCAGCTAATTCAATATCAAAGCATATCTCATACGCAAGCAGTTACTGTGAAATTTCGACATATCCTGCAGGCTACTTCACGACAAAAGAAATTGGCCGCAAATGTGTACAATGGGAACGTCGCTTGGAAATGGCGATGGAAAATGACCGCTACTTCTCACTTCGTCGCTGGGGTATAGCATCAAAGACACTTAACGCATACTTTGAGACAGAAAAGAATGTGAGCTACGACGGACAATCTTACGCACAATATCTTCAAGATGCGCACTACACTCCGGGCAAGAATGAGTTTTATCCTGTACCCTACAACCAATTGTACTATGTACCGGGTCTATATGTTCAAAACAAAGGTTACAATTAATTTCTTCACCACAAACAATTCAACGACATGAAAACTCTAAAATATATATTTTCATTAATGCTTATCACATTGGCACTTAACGCCTGCCAAGATAAAGATATCGAAAGCATAGACCCGATAATCGGGGCCATTAATCCGGAAGCCATTACAGGCGAGCTAGTTGGCGACGACTATGTGTGGACATGGACACAACAACAAGGATATGACATGGTAGTTTCAACCTACAATGGTTCAACCCTATCATCGAGTGAAACAGTTTCGGGTAACACGTTCACGCACAAAAACATAGATACAAACGTTGAGTACACCTATGTATTCAAATTGACTGACGGAACAAACCGTAGCGAAGGCGTAGTAAAACGTTATACTCGCTTGGGCGCCAACAAGATAACAGGCTTATCAATGGCACAAGTGGACAAGCAAGGCGGTTATGACGCAGAAGTGACTTGGAATGCAGCGACCGACGCTAATCAAATCATGTTGACAGCGACCAACGGTAGCCGAAACATCAACGAAACTCTCGCCGGAACAGCTACTTCCTACACAATTCCCAATGTACTCAATGAAGAAGAATGGACAGTGACATTAGCAGCTGAAAATGCTCAGGGCACATCTCCCAAGGTATCAACATCATTGCGCATCGGAAAGACCGCAATAGGCTATCTCAGCATTTACTCAACACCTGAGGAACTTATCGCAAACGGTGATGATGACGAAGCATCAGCATGGTTGTGGCTCAAAGAAGAATACCCATCAGCTCAATTCATCTACTTTGGTGATATCACATCAGCAAACACATTGTCACCCTACCGTGTGTTGTTCTGGATGCGAGATATTGAAGCCGAGGGTGTGGGCGAACAAGTAATCTTCACGATGCCGGATGTAGTAAACAACGCAACTCCTTCAATCAAAGAATGGTACACCAACGGCGGAAATATGCTATTGTGGGCACACGCAGTACCATACGCAGCAACTCTCGGACGTATCGACATGAATGACCTTCTTTCAAATGACCGTGCTTGCGGATGGGGATTTGGAGGATACAACGGTGATACATGGAAAATGGCAGTAGCCCTTAACCCGGGTAGCAAATTCAAGAAAGATCACTCAACCCACCAATTATTCCGCGGTATCGAAGTAGAGACAACCGACCGCACCAAACTAATCGCAGTGAAGGGCCCGGGATGGACACAAGACCATAACTGCTGTTTCTTCAATCTACCAACAGTTTGGACCGGTATTGGCTCCCAAGAAGAAGCTTGCTATAACACGTTGACCAACCAACTTGGAATTTATCCGTTAGCAACATGGGATTCACAAATTGACTGGGTATCACAGCTCAACATTTGGGAAGCACAACAAGGGAACACACAATTTAAGGGCACACTCTTGTGTGTGGGCAACGGTGGTTGTGAATTCTCAATGAAGAATTCAGACGGAACGCCAGACAAGAGCGCATATCCCAAGAACAACATCTACCAAGACAACATCTTGAAGATGGCAAAGAACGCTCTTGAATATCTCAAAACCCGCTAATTTACTTCCTATTAATAACATCCTCTCTCCTCTTTTCTTCTAAAAATCAATAACGATGAAACTGAAAAATATATTTACAATAAGTCTAGCATTAGGCACACTGATGACGTCATGCTATGATGACAAATTTGACCTCGAAGTGCCTGAATATATAGCAGATAGCGATTCTAACAGCGGTTCAGAAGGTGGAACGACTGTGGCAAGTAGCCGAAACGAGCAATACCGTCCACAAATTCACTACACCCCTGCAGCTAACTGGATTAATGACCCTAACGGCCTTGTGTATCTTGACGGCACTTATCACATGTTTTATCAATACAATCCCTCAGGCAATGAATGGGGTAACATGAGTTGGGGCCACGCCACATCAACCGACCTCATTCATTGGACTGAACAATCGGTAGCGTTGACACGCGATGAGCTTGGTGACGTGTTCTCAGGTTCATGCGTTGTGGATGCAAACAACACTGCAGGGTTTGGTGCAAATGCTATAATCGCCTTATACACAGCTAATGGCGATAAGCAACAACAAGCTATGGCATATAGCACCGATGGCGCAAAAACATTCACCCGCTTCTCAGGTAATCCCGTAATCGGCAACACAACCGAAAACGATTTCCGTGACCCAAAAGTGTTCTGGCATAACGAAAGTCAACAATGGATAATGGCATTAGCAATGGGCTGGAAATACCAAGTAGAATTTTGGGGCTCCAAAGATTTGAAAAGTTGGTCACGCTTGAGCAGCTTCTCATATTCCAATGCCGGTTGTAATCGTGGCCAATGGGAATGTCCCGACTTGATGAGAATGAGCTACAACGGTCAAGACAAATGGGTTCTAATCGTCAGTGTAAATCCTGGAGCACCGGCAGGAGGTTCTGGAACACAATACTTTGTGGGTAACTTTGACGGCACAAACTTTGTGGCTGAAGACCTCGACTATCCATTGTGGCTTGATTACGGAACTGACAACTATGCCGGAGTAACTTACAGCAATGTCGGTAATCGTAACATCCTGACAGGATGGATGAATAACTGGAATTATTGTAGCTTGGTACCATGCAGTCCATGGCGCTCGGCAATGACATTACCCCGAGAGCTGAAGTTGATAGAATATAACGGCAAGCCACTATTGTCCAGCACAATAGTTCCCGAAATCGAGAATATCGCACAAGATTGGGCAACGGTTGACGGTCAATTTGATGCAGGAAAAGCATACGAGCTGAGCACCACACTAGACTTGACCACAAGCTCGACAATAAGCCTATCAAATAATGCAGGCGAAATGTTAGAGATTGAGTATAAGGCAAGTGCACGTCGATTAATTGTTAAGCGAAACGGCAATACCGGTGTAACTTCATTCCACAGCTTGTTCTCGGTGGCATCAGTAAATGCGCCAATTAAGGTTGCGGGCAACACGACAACGCTCAATATATTTGTGGACCAATCATCAGTAGAAATATTCACCGAAGATGGCTCAACAGCAGTAACTTGCCTAGTCTTCCCAAGTGAGATTTATAATACATTCAATAGTTCGGTCAGTGCTGAGACAAAGGTCAGAAAGCTAGAATCGATTTGGTAGAACTCAGGATTATTTGTAACTTTAAGGGAAAGTTGCAGATAATCCATTGAGAGAAAGATGAAAAAATTAATAATAAGCGCTATGGTGGCTGTAACTTTGGGAAATCTCAATGTTACAGCCGCTAAGTTTTTCAAGCAAAATGTACCGCTCGATTCAATTGAGCTCAGTGATCCATGCATAACTGCCGATGAATCAACGGGGTTGTATTATATGACGGGGACGAGTGGCCTGCAATGGCGGAGCCCCGACTTGAAGAAGTGGAGCGGGCCGTATGTTGTGGCGCAACCTGACACGACGTCGTGGATGGGTAGTCACCCCGATATTTGGGCAGCGGAAATTCACAAATACAACGGGAAATACTACTATTTTGCGACGTTTACCAACCACAAGAAAATCATAGGCGAATATCGAGGGATAGCATTGGAGCGCCGAGCCAGTCATGTGTTGGTTTCAGACCGACCGGATGGGCCGTATGTGCCACAAGGTGATTCAATATATTTGCAGGCCAACAAATTGACGCTAGACGGAACATTTTGGGTAGACACTGACGGCAAGCCGTATATGGTGTTTTGCGGAGAGTGGTTGCAAAATTGGAATGGGACAATCGAGAAAATCAGATTGAAAGATGATTTGTCGGGCACCGTTGGAGAAAGCGAGGTGCTGTTCAGGGCATTTGACTCGCCGTGGAGTCGTGAAGTTGTTGACGGTGACACGATTGCGAATAAAGTAACTGACGGGCCATGGTTGTACAGGACCAAGACCGGTCGCCTGGGGATGTTATGGACCAGTTGGGTTTATAACGTTTATACTCAGGGCGTTGCCTATTCAGAGAGTGGGACACTTGACGGACCGTGGGTTCAAGAGACAGAGCCAATCACGCCTCCGAACTATGGACATGGGATGCTATTCAGGGATTTTGAAGGTCGATTGTTGATGTCGGTTCACAGTCATCAAGAAATCAATGGGAGGTATCATCGCGTGCCCCATTTGTTTGAGATAGATGATTCCGGGGATAGAATCAAGGTTGTAAGAGAATTTAACTTTTGACAGATAGAGATGGCTAAATGATTTATTTCTATTGAATTAAGGGCTCAAAAGTGCGAAGTGGAGGCAAGAAAGTTGACATAGTGACAAAAAAAGTTGCCAAAAGATTTGGAAGATTGAAAGAAATGGCCTAACTTTGCACTCGCAATCGCAAATCAATGGCGGGATAGCTCAGTTGGTTAGAGCGTCGGATTCATAACCCGGAGGTCCCGAGTTCAATTCTCGGTCCCGCTACAACAAGCGATATTAAGAGAGACTGTTTTGAAAAAAGCGTCTCTCTTTTTTT
>CAYTFG010000035.1:0-17878 GCA_964436925.1 uncultured Bacteroides sp.
CAAATGAAAAAGGTGCGCAAACGCCTCACATCTACTCGTTTCCTCGACCTCTACCGCAAGGTCCTCGTCGACGGCGGTACTGTCCACCTCAAGACCGACTCCCCTTTCCTCTACACATACACCCACCTGCTTGTCACTCAGAACAACCTGCCAACCGCCGTTGACACCGCTGACCTCTACCACAGTGACTTCGCCGGTGACATCCTCTCCATCAAGACTTTCTATGAGCAACAATGGCTCTCTCGCGGACTCAGCATCAAGTACATCTCCTTCACCCTCGACCACGACACCGTCCTCACCGAGGTGGAAGAGGAAATCCCCGAAGACACATATCGCTCTTTCTCTCGCGGCGAAATTCAATGCCCTGACCAACTTTAATTTTTGACTCTAAAAATGGAACTCCGACTATATCCCGCTCTCATCCTCGACGCCCTGCGCAACGTGCGTTACCCCGGCAACGGTAAAAACATCGTCGACCTCCAAATGGTTGATGATGACATTCGCATTGACGGCAATCACGTCAGCTTCACCCTCGTCTTTGAACGCTCTACCGACCCCTTCATGAAATCGGTCGTAAAAGCTGCCGAAACCGCTATCCTCACATACATCTCCCCCGAAATCGACATCCGTGGCAACATCGCCACTCGTGTCCTCAAGCCGGCACCCGTTCAAGCCGAAGTTAAACCCTTGGCTCAAGTCAAAAACATCATCGGTGTATCTTCAGGCAAAGGCGGTGTAGGAAAATCCACCGTGGCCTCAAACCTCGCCGTCGCTCTTGCCCGCGAAGGCTACAAAGTGGGTCTACTCGATGCCGATATCTTCGGCCCGTCAGTTCCCAAGATGTTTGGCGTGGAAAATGAGCCCATTTACATGCACAAAGTCGGTGACCGCGACCTGATTATTCCACTCGAACGCTACGGCGTCAAAGTCCTTTCTATCGGATTCCTTGTTGACCCCAACAACGCTGTCGTGTGGCGTGGCTCCATGGCCTCAAATGCCCTCAAACAGCTCATCACCGACGCTGACTGGGGCGAACTCGATTACTTCCTCATTGACATGCCTCCCGGAACATCCGACATCCACTTGACCCTCGTGCAGACTCTCGCCATCACCGGCGTTGTCGTTGTCTCCACGCCTCAAGAAGTGGCTCTCGCCGACGCCCGCAAAGGCATCGCCATGTTCACCGGCGAAAAAATCAACGTGCCCATCCTCGGTATCGTCGAAAACATGGCTTGGTTCACCCCCGAGAAGCACCCCGACGAACGCTACTACATCTTCGGTCGCGAAGGCGCTGTAAACCTCGCAAACGAGATGAAAGTGCGCCTATTGGCACAAATACCCATTGTCGGCACAATCTGTGAAGGCGGCGAAACAGGTGCTCCCATCGCTCTCCAAGACTCCATCACAGGCCAAGCATTCATGCACCTCGGTCACGAAGTCATTGATGCCGTCAATCAACGCAACAACACACTCCCCCCAACGATAAAAGTAAACGTAAAAAAATAACATGAAAACAATTCTAATCATCAACGGGCCTAACCTCAATCTTCTTGGAAAACGTGAGCCCGGTATATACGGCTCATCCTCTATGGATGACTGCCTCAACGCCCTTAAAAACGAATTTAAAGACATCAACATAGAATACTTTCAGAGCAATCACGAGGGAGCTATCATTGATAAGCTCCACTCGGTGGGCTTTGACACCAACTACACCGGCATTGTCCTCAACGCCGGCGCCTATACCCACACATCTCTCGCCATCGCCGACGCCATCGCTGCCATCAACACTCCCGTCGTTGAAGTCCACATCAGCAACGTCCACGCCCGCGAAGAAATTCGCCATCACTCCATGATTTCAAGCGTGTGTCGCGGCGTTATTGCCGGGTTTGGACTCCGCAGCTATGCGCTTGGTATTCAGGCACTAATCCAATAAATTTACAAAAATTCCGATTTTTAACATAATAGCTCTAAACTTTTTTCAAAACTAATTGTTTATTTATTTAAAAAACATTATTTTTGGGAAAATTTAAATACCATTTTAAAACTCATACTATTATGTTAATCGGTGTACCCAAAGAAATTAAGAACAATGAGAATCGTGTTTCTGTAACCCCGGCAGGCGTTAAGGAACTCATTGCTCACGGTCACAAAGTGTATGTTCAAGCTACAGCCGGTAACGGTAGCGGTTTCAGCGATGACGAATACGCTGCAGTTGGCGCTACTATCCTCCCTACTATCGAGGAAGTGTATGCTATAGCTGAAATGATTATCAAGGTAAAAGAGCCCATTGAGCCCGAATACAAGCTCGTAAAAAAAGGCCAATTACTCTTCACCTACTTCCACTTCGCTTGCGAACGCGATTTAACCGATGCTATGCTCGCATCCGGTGCTACATGTATTGCCTATGAAACCGTACGCGACAAATTCGGCGCTCTTCCTTTGCTCGTTCCTATGAGCGAAGTTGCCGGTCGTATGTCAATCCAAGAAGGCGCTCGATTCCTTGAAAAACCGCAAGGCGGTAAAGGCCTGCTCCTCGGTGGCGTCCCCGGTGTTAAACCCGCAAAAGTGCTCGTTATCGGTGCCGGTGTTGTTGGTCGCAACGCTGCCCTCATGGCTGCCGGTCTAGGTGCTGACGTTACTATCGTCGACATCTCGCTGCCCACTCTTCGCCACTTAGCCGAAGTAATGCCTCGCAACGTCAAGACTCTCTACTCTTCAGCCCACAACATTGAAAAAGAACTCCCCTCTACCGACCTAGTGATTGGTTCAGTGCTCATCCCGGGCGCTAAAGCTCCTCACTTGGTTACCAAGGATATGATTAAACTCTTGAAGCCGGGTAGCGTTATGGTTGATGTTGCCATCGACCAAGGCGGCTGCTTCGAGACATCTCACCCAACTACCCACACTAACCCAACCTATGAAGTTGATGGCATCGTTCACTACGCCGTTGCTAACATCCCCGGCGCTGTGCCTTACACTTCTACTCTCGCCCTCACCAACGCTACACTTCCTTACGCCATCAAGCTCGCCGACCTCGGTTGGAAAGAAGCGTGTCGTCGTGACCCGGGTCTCGCCGAAGGTGTCAACATCGTTGACGGCAAAATTACCTTCAAAGGCGTTGCCGAAGCTTTTAATCTCGAATACAATAAGTTAGACATCTAATAAAAGGAACACTTTAAAGAGTATTTTCTCGATTACACAAAAACAACAGGAGCCCCTATGTCACCAGAGATGGTCACATAGGGACGTTTTTTATACCCATTTCTTATTTCCCTTGAGAAACGTCTATTTTACCAAGACTTTTTCAGCTGTACCGTCCGACATTTTCACGATATTTACGCCATCAATGGGCGATTTCAACCTCACCCCCTGAATGTTATAACGCGCAACTTCTGTTTTCTCGCTACTCTCCGGAACAGCCACACTTGACGACGAATCTTCTTCCTCATAACATCCGTCCATTATCCCATAATAACAATTGGGACTCGCACCATCTCTCGAAAGTATCGCATCAGGCGCAATATTTTTAACAGTTGACGGAATGTAGACACTCGCCCCACTTAGATACTGAAAAGCCTTACTGCATATAGTTTCACAGCCATCCAACACATAGAAAACCTTGCTCGTACTGGCTCCCTTACTAGCCGAAACCAAGACCTTTCCATCCTTAGTGTACAAGCCCGTGGAATAGTAAGTAACAGTGTACGGCTTCACCACAGTGGTCTTAAATTCAAAACCCTCACTGCTATAGATATAATCACCCGTGGATGTCTGAGCATTCATCATGATTGCTGTAAAAAATACACCCACTAATAATAGTACATGTTTCATTAGATTCTAAGATTTTAAAGTTTAATTTTCACAAAGTTACAACTAATTACCTTTAGTTTGTCACTATCCTTTGTTGAAATTTACTTAATAATTGCGATATCGCAATTTTGCATCCGCGATTCCATTAAAGCACTATAAACTAGCGCTTTGCAAATGCTAATATCGCAATTTGTTTATTTTTGCGATATTTTGCGATGTTCTTTCGTCAACAAGAATTTCCACGCAGGAATTATTTCTATCTCAACTCCATCACGTTGAATAATGCGCTCATCCTCATAGGTAACCAGCACATTTCGTTTACATTGTAGTCGAGATTGCACTTTTAACAATGCCCCTATTTCTCGCTCCATGGTTGCTTCGTCGGCAATTGAATAGCACACTTGAACCGCCATTTGCTCTTCGGGTACATAAAAATCCACCTCCACACCATGATTGTAATAATACACGGCATCCTTTAAGCCATAGGCTCTTAGCAAGTGTAATGCCACAAGATTCTCCAGCAATAATGCCGTCGCATTTAGCATAAACAATGATATTATGCCGTTGTCAATGAAATAGTATTTCGAATTGGTAACCTTATCTTGTAACTTGTCTACTATGTTAGAAACAGGCAATATCAAATATGCTTCTGAAGCATAATCTATGTAATTGATTATTGTTGATTTGCCTATTTTTGTACCTGTTGACATCACTATATTTGCAGCTCGGGTATACGATAGCGGTTGCATCACACTTTCGGCCAGCTTTCTAAACAACACCTTGAGTGCAAATATATTATCTATGCTATGTCGAGCCACGATATCACCTAAAAATATTTTTTGATAAAGGGATGTGAGATAATCGCGTTTTGCCGGCATTTGGGCACACTCCGGAAATCCACCGTATTGCAGATATTCACTGAAATACCTCGCAATTTCGCCTCGTGAAGCGGTGGTCACACCCACTGTTTTATCGGCAATATCTATTCCGTTTATCAGCAAATATTCATCAAAGGATAAGGGAAATACCTCGCGAGTTATGTACCTCCCGCCCAGGGCTGATGCAACATCCACCGAAAGCATTTTGGCATTGCTACCGGTGATATAAACGTCATATTTGTTGTCAGCGACTCTGCGTGCAAATTTCTCCCAACCGTCAATATTTTGAATTTCATCCAAGAACAGCATTGGACGGCGGTCACTGAGGCTACTGTGCACCTCCAGTATTTTATTCAAGTCCTCAAGCTGCATCGTGGCAAGTCGCTCATCTTCAAAGTTTAGATAAACAATCTCGTCCCATGTGTGTCCTTCTGCTATCAATTGCTGTATACGGCTATATAGCAAATATGATTTTCCACTACGGCGCACACCCACAAGCACCTGACGGCCAAAGCCTTCAAGCGATATATTGCGCTTCACAACTTGATGACGCATAACCTCTACTCGGTTCTCCAGCATCACCTCTCTTATGACATTCAATGCTACCATAATTGCAATTTTGTTCTATCAACAAGACAAAATTACAACATTTTTGTCTTATCCGCAAGACAAAAACAGCTTATTTTTGTCCTGCGCGCAGGACAAAATCCACTTTTAACACTAAAAATGCCCCTCTCGCCTATTGTTCTTACGGCTTTTCAGCCCCCAAATCACCTCCCGCTGTATTTCTCGGCATCGTTAAAATTTATTTGGGGTATTTACGAAGTTTAATTATATTTGTATTTTCAAATTATAAAACGCTAGTGTTATGAATTTTGCCGAAAATTGTTTTGATATTTTTTCGCGCTCAACGTCTGATTATCACATCACTGACAACGTTGACGCACCTCAACACAATCCATACGCTGACGGCTCTATCGAGCACACTCTTTATGCTAAAAACTGGATTGACGCCGTCCAATGGCACCTTGAGGATATTATTCGCGACCCTAACATCGACCCCGTTGATGCTTTAGCTCTCAAACGTCGCATTGACAAGTCTAACCAAGACCGCACTGACATGGTGGAGGAACTCGACTCTTACTTCCGTGAATTATACAAGGACGTCAAAGTCTTGGATAACGCTACCATCAACACCGAGTCTCCGGCTTGGGCTCTTGACCGATTGTCTATCCTCGCTCTCAAAATTTATCACATGAATGTTGAAGTCGTGCGCACTGATGCCCCGATTGCTCACATCAACAAGTGCCAAGCCAAGCTTGACGTGCTTCTCGAGCAACAACACGACTTGACTACTGCTATCTCTCAACTCATTGACGATATCGCCGCAGGTCGCAAATACATGAAGGTATATCGCCAAATGAAGATGTACAACGACCCGGATACTAACCCCGTCCTTTATGGAACAAAATAGTCTTTGTGTGGGCAATGACCGCGGGCTCAAAAACGTTTTGGTGGCTCGCTTTTCGGCGCTGGGTGATGTCGCAATGACAATCCCTGTGCTCTACTCGGCATGTCGGTGCTATCCCGATGTGAACTTCATCATGGTCACTCGCCCCTCAATGACAAACATCTTTGTCAACCACCCTTCCAATCTCATCATTGAAGGCGTTGACGTAAAAAATCAATACAAAGGCATCAAAGGACTTTATCAGCTTGTCAAAGAACTCGTTGACAAGTACAATATCGACGCCTTTGTTGACCTCCATGATGTGCTCCGCACTCGCATCATGGGTCTCTTTTTCCACCTACGTCGCATCCCCGTCAGCGTCCTCAATAAAGGCCGCCGACACAAACGCGCGCTCACTCGCCGCAACAACAAGATTATGCTTCCACTCTTGTCGTCCCGCGCTCGCTATCGCGGCGCCTTCCACAAGATGGGTATGCCCATACAAGACTGCTTTGACGGCCTTTACGGCAAAAACGGTCACGGCGACGAACAGCTATTCAGCGCTATCACCGCACCCAAAACCTCCGGTGAGCATTGGATTGCAATTGCTCCCTTTGCTGCGCATCAAGGCAAAATTTATCCAACCGACAAGATGGAAGAAGTTGTCAAGCAACTTCTTGATGACGAGACCGTCAAGATATTCCTCTTTGGCGGTGGCGGCATCGAAAAAGAGATTTTGGACTCGTGGGTTAGCAAGTATAATCGTGTTATTTCGCTGGCCGGCAAGAAATATGGCTTCCCCACTGAACTAGCGCTCATGAGCTTCATGGACGTCGTGGTATCGATGGACTCGGCAAATATGCATCTAGCTTCTATCGTCGGTACCAAAGTGGTCAGTGTGTGGGGCGCAACCCACTATTACTGTGGCTTTAAAGGCTGGCGCCAAAATGATAATGACGCAGTACAACTGGCTATGACCTGTCGCCCTTGCTCTGTGTTTGGAAACAAACCCTGCCACCGCGGTGACTACCTGTGTCTCACCGGCATTACCCCGTCTATGATTATAGACAAGGTAAGAGCCAATCTTAATAAAAACTGTTGATTAATGGAAGATTTTGACATACGCAATCAAAACAGTGACGGCGATTTTGAGAAAGCGCTACGCCCCTCACTTTTTGATTCTTTTAATGGTCAGGAAAAAATTGTTGAGAACCTCAAAGTCTTTGTTCAAGCCGCTTGCAAGCGTGGCGAGGCTCTCGACCACGTGCTTCTTTTCGGCCCTCCGGGGCTTGGCAAAACTACCCTCAGCGGAATCATTGCCAACGAGCTCGGTGTGGGCATGAAAGTCACCTCAGGCCCGGTCCTTGACAAGCCCGGTGACCTTGCCGGCATCTTGACTTCTCTTGAGGAAAACGATGTGCTTTTCATTGATGAAATTCACCGCCTGAGCCCGGTCGTTGAAGAATATCTTTACTCTGCGATGGAAGATTATCGCATTGATATTATGATAGATAAAGGCCCCGGCGCACGCACCGTCCAGCTCAATCTCTCTCCATTTACCCTCGTTGGCGCCACTACCCGCAGCGGCTTGCTCACATCCCCGCTCCGCGCTCGTTTCGGCATCAACTGCCACCTGGAATATTATGACCACGAGGTGCTTCAACGCATCATCGAGCGCTCGGCATCGTTGCTCGGCGTCAAAATTACTTCTCAAGCCGCCCAAGAAATCGCGCTGCGCAGTCGCGGTACTCCTCGTATCGCAAACGCCCTTTTGCGCCGCGTGCGTGACTTCGCCGAAGTCAAAGGTAACGGCAATATAGACCTAGAAATTGCCCGCTACGCCCTTGAAGCTCTTAACATTGACCGATATGGCCTCGATGAAATCGACAACAAGCTGTTGATGACTATCATAACCAAATTTAAGGGTGGCCCCGTGGGGTTGTCAACAATTGCTACAGCCCTCGGCGAAGACCCGGGCACTATCGAAGAAGTATATGAGCCCTACCTCATCAAAGAAGGATTCATCAAACGCACTCCGCGAGGACGCGAAGTTACTGATCTCGCTTATAAACATTTGGGGCAAACTCGCGAAGGCGAATTGTCACTTTTTGAATAACTAAAAAACAACACTCTACAACAATGGCAGGAATTAAAAGCCTAGCAAAAGATACTGCAATTTACGGCCTTAGTAGCATCATCGGCCGTTTCCTCAATTGGTGCCTCGTGCCCATTTATACTATCATGTTCCCGGCTAACGAATATGGCGTCGTTACTGTCGTCTATTCTGCTGTGGCTCTGTTACTTATCATTCTCACTTACGGACTCGAAACAGGTTTCTTCCGATTTGCCAACCACGAGAAGTGGAAAGACCCCATGGAAGTGTATTCAACCTGTCTCATTTCGCTAATCTTCAGCTCATTAGCTTTTATTGCTCTTGTTTTTGTTTTCCTGAAGCCCACCAGTGCGCTGCTGTGTTGTGAAAATCACCCGTCTTTCACGGCAATGATGGCCGTGTGTGTTGCCATTGACGCGTTCTCAGCTCTCCCGTTCTCCTATTTGAGATTCAAGAAGCGCCCAATGCGTTTTGCTGCGCTCCGCTTGACTAATATAGCCATAAACATTGGCCTCAATTTATTTTTCATTCTCCTCTGCCCGGTGCTCTGGAAATCAGCACCTTGGACCATTTCTTGGTTCTACAACCCCGACTTTGGTATCGGCTGGATTTTCACTGCCAACCTCATCGCCTCAATTGTAACTTTACTCCTCTTATATCCTGAGCTTCACGGATTTAAGTACCGTTTCAACCCTCGTCTTTGGAAAGAAATGATACGCTACTCACTCCCGTTGCTCGTCCTCGGAGTGGCTGGTATCATGAACCAGACGATTGACAAGCTCATCTACCCGTACCTCGTGACTGACCCCGCTCAAGCCATGCACGATGTCGGAATTTACGGCGCTAACTACAAGATTGCCATCATCATGGTGATGTTCACTCAAGCCTTCCGCTTTGCCTATGAGCCGTTTATCTTCGCCCAAAACAAGGAAAAAGGCGCTGACAAGATGAACGCTTATCGCGACGCGATGAAGTATTTTGTCATCTTCTCGATGGTCATCTTCCTTGGCGTTATGTTCTACATTGACATCTTGAAATACTTCATATCTCCACGTTATTTCAGCGGTTTAAAGGTTGTTCCGATAATCATGATTGCTGAAGTTTGCTTCGGCATTTTCTTCAATCTCTCTATCTGGTACAAACTCACTGACCACACCGTTTGGGGAATGTATTTCTCACTCATTGGCCTGGCTATCACACTGGCATTAAACATTTTACTCGTTCCTCACTTTGGTTACATGGGTTGCGCTTGGGCCGCTCTCTGTTGCTACAGCGTGATGATGATTACCAGCTATTTTGTAGGGCAGAAAAAATATCCCATCGACTATGACGTCAAAAAGTGCTGCGCTTATGTGGCATTTGCCGCCGTCCTCTATATCATCGGCATATTTGCAGTAACCCCTTGGGCTATTGTCAATTATGTCATCCGCACTATCTTGTTGGCAATCTATGTGATTACCGTTATTAAGCGCGAACACGTTGATTTATCGCCAATTACCAAATTAATTAAAAGATAAAACTCTCATGAAAGTTACACTTGTCAATCATAGCGACACCCTTGGGGGTGCTTCGGTGGTTACTTATCGACTGCTCAAGGCTTTACGCGCTGAGGGAGTGGATGCTCGCTTGCTGGTGAAGTTCAAGAGCACCGACGACCCTTATGTGGAAACCATCGGCTCAAAATTGGCAATTAAACTCAATTTTCTCGCTGAACATCTCCGCATTTTCCTCCGAAATGGATTTTCCCGCAAAAAACTATTCAAAGCATCAATCGCTTCCGACGGACTGAAAGTAGCTTCTCACCCGCTCGTTAAAGACGCTGATATTGTGGTGCTTAGCTGGGTAAATCAAGGCATGATTTCTTTTGACGAAATCAAAAAAATTGAAGCGCCGCTCGTGTGGACCATGCACGACATGTGGAACTGCACCGGTGTGTGCCATCATGCAGGAATTTGCGAGAAATTCAAGAAGGAATGTAACACTTGTGAGATTCTTAACTCAAAGAAATACTACGACTTAGCTTGGCAAACACAAACGTTCAAAAACCTCTTGTACATTGTCAAGCCCATCCATTTTGTGGCAGTCAGCAGTTGGCTTGCCGAGAAAAGCCGAGAGAGCAAAATTCTTAAAAATCGTCCCATCAGTGTTATTCCTAACGCATTCCCTGTCAATGACTTCCATGCCGGGAAGAAAGAAAATATCATAGTCATGGGCGCTGCTTGCCTCGACGATGACGTCAAGAATTTTCCCAAAGCTATTGCCGCACTCAATGGTTTGGCTGAGACTCGTAGTGACTTTAAAGTGCTGTTTTTCGGCATATTAAAAGACTCCTCGATTCTCAATCAGGCCAAATTTCCATACAAACATTTGGGCATGATTTCTGACATCCCGTCTGTGTATGTCAACGCCCGCGTGGTTCTATCAACATCTCATTATGAAACACTTCCGGGCACAATTGTTGAAGGCATGGCATCTGGCTGTATCCCCGTCACTACCGGAAACGGCGGTCAACGCGACATAGTTGACCATCTATCAACAGGTTACATCGCCGATGACACTGTTGAAGACGTCACTCGCGGCCTCAATTGGGCTCTTGACAACACCTCGATAACCACTGAGCAACTTGTAAACTCCGTGACCGAGAAATTCTCGGCACAAAAGATTGCTCGTCAGTATATTAAACTATTTGAAGAATTAATCGCAAAATATGATAAATAATCTATTATTTGACCTTGGCGGTGTGATTATGGACATCCGACGCGAAAATTGTGTCGCTGCGTTTGAGCGTCTCGGCATGACCAACGCCAATGATTTACTGGGGGAATATGGACAAAAAGGTCCTTTTCTGATGATTGAAAACGGAACTATCGACTCTGCCGAATTTCGTCGCGAAATACGTCGTTATATTCCGCAGGAAGTTACTGACCGGCAGATTGATGACGCTTTCAACTGCTTCCTCGTGGGCATTCCCGTCAATCGACTCAAGCAATTGGAAGCGCTCAAACAAAAATACGGCGTCTATCTTCTTTCCAACACCAACCCGCTGATGTGGGATAGCAAGATTGCCGATGAATTTAAAAATGACGGCCACGACATAAACTACTATTTCGACGGCATTGTCACTTCTTTTGAAGCTAAGGCCTACAAACCTGATGCCGAGATATTTCACTATGCTGCCGAGCACTGTGGCATTAACCCGCAAGAAACGCTGTTTCTTGACGACTCGGCCAAAAACGTTGAAGCCGCTATCTCACTCGGCTGGAACGCTGTTCAAGTTAAACCCGGCGACGAATTTGCCGACCTCATAAACCAATATTTATCTCGTTAAAAGCATGACAACAAGACTGATAGCTGCAATTGGAATGTTTGACGGCGTGCATCTTGGCCACCGTTTTCTCATCGACTTTGCCAAAGGTGAAGGCGCCAAACGCTCGCTCAAACCGGCTGTTGTCACCTTCCGAGACCACCCCATGCGCCTCATCGCCCCTGAGCGTGCTCCTCTTCTCATCATGTCATGCGAGGACAAGCTTAAAGCCTTGCAAGAATGTGGTGTAGAAGTCATTATGCTTGATTTCGACGAGCAAATGCGCAATCAATCGGCCGAAGAATTCATCAAATTTCTGCATGAAAATTACGCCGTTGACTGCCTCATCATCGGATATGACCACCGTTTTGGCCACAACCGCAGTGAGGGCTTTGACGACTACCGCCGATATGGCGAAAAAATGGGTGTTGAGATACTTCGAGCGCCCCAATATTCTCAAGATAATTCCGAGGTCAGTTCGTCGGCTGTGCGCAGGCTAATTTCGGAGGGGCGCATAGAGGCCATTTTAAGGCTTATAGGACGCGATTTTACCCTCGGTGGTAGGGTTGTACCGGGAAGGCAGCTAGGACGCCGTATGGGCTTTCCTACGGCCAATTTAGAGGTATCTAAAAATCTGCTTGTACCCCGTGGTGGTGTTTACGCTGCAAATGCCATCCTCCCCGACGGCTCGTCTCACCGCGCAATCCTCAACATAGGAACATGCCCCACCGTTGACTCAAGTGCTGATTCTCAGACAACTATAGAGGTTCACATCATCAATTTCTCGGGCAATCTCTATGATAGTTTCATTTCGGTCCAATTTTTAGCCCGTCTTCGCGACGAAAAGCGTTTTGAATCGCTTGAGGCATTAACCGCCCAAATTCAAGAAGACCGCGCCCGTGCGCTGGCTCTATAAATTGCTCAGCGCGCCCAACTCTTCAATCACTTCGGCGGCTGTCATTGTGCGACGCTCCTTGAGTTTCGCTGCAAATGATTGTGCCAATTCCTGAACTCCGCGGTGATTGAACAAGCGGTAGAGATAATTATAGCTCTTATCAAATATTTGATTGATTTCATCTTCGTCAAGCGAGCAGGCTTCACGTCCTTCTTCGCCGATAAGGTCACGCATATAATTGCGCAGTTTCTTGTCTATCTCCTTGCTCTGATGAATAAAACGACGGCACATTACGTTGGAAATCATCATACCCGTGGCCAGCTGATAGTGCTTCAATATGTGATTCCAAGACAATTTTGCCGATACTCCCGGATTGCCGTTGAAATAAAAATCGGGCGTAAGAACAATCGTTTTGTTCTCACCATCCAACTCGAGCGATGCCAACAATTCTTCAGCATCCCACACTATCAAACTTATTGCCATCCCGGTCAGACCATAACATTTATCGTCTTCATCGGTGTATTTCAAATTATCCTTCATAATGTTTTGTCCTACTTTTACTTACTTAAATTTATAAACCGGGCACTGGTTGATAATGCCCGGTTTAATAAGCGATTCCGTCTAAAAGTTTTTGCTTTTAAACTTTATATTTTAATCAATTTACTACTAAAATCTTAGTTACTGCGCCACTGGTTGTGCCACTCTCGTTTTGAGAAGCAAACACATAGTAAACGCCTGTGCTCACGCGACTTCCGGTGCTGTTGCATCCGTCCCACACAACCATACCGCCTTCTGATTTGGTCTCATAAACGAGGTTGCCCATTGCATCGGTAATCTTTACTAATGAGTTATCCATCAAGCCCTTAATTGTAATCCAACCGGTATAATCAGGCTTCACAGGATTAGGATAAGCATATACATCAGAATAATCTTCACTGGCTGCCATTGCTGTACCGCTGTAAGAAACAAGTCCTTGAGCAGTACCAAAATAGACCGTATTGCTTAACTTGTCACAGAACACTGAAGCCACTGCATTTGTGGGCAAATAGCTATTTGAAGCCGTGAAGTTCTCCAAAATTTCGTCACCGTCGGCGCTCACCAAATAAACGCCTGAATTTTCAGTTGCTATCCATTTGCGGTTAGATGCATCAACAGCGATGCCGTTGATAATATCGGTGCTCAACAAGTAGTCAGCGAGATTAGTACCGTCGTTGCGAGGAACCTTCAATCGCTTAACGCGCATGCTTGTGTTAAGCGCATCCTTTGGATTGGTGATTTCAAATAACCCTTGGTCAGTACCTATCCACACTCTACCATCATTATCTTCTGCAATGCTGGAATAATAGACGAATGACAGAGTCTTGCCATCTTGGTCAACTAAATCGCTTGTACTCCATTTCATCATTGTATCATCAGAAGTATCCAAAGGTGTTCCGTTGTGGTCATATGCATACAATGTGCCATAGGTATCTGGAATGAAAATCATATTGGAATGTTGACACAAAAGGAGGAATAAGTCCTTACCTGACGATACATTAATTTTGTATCTTATCCAATCTGATTTCTTTACATCCTCCGGATTATTGGTATATTTTTCTGCCGGCAGCAAAACTAATATCGAGTAATTGCTGTCGGTAGATTGCGCGGCAACAACTAGATTGTTATCTTTGTCAAAACACAAATCAGAAATACGAGCACCCCATGGATATCTTACATCCAAATTGGTATATCCAAAATAGGTTATTTCTTTTCTATCCTTCACCATATAAATTCCGTCGTGGAAGCTGGTTTGAAAAGTGATTGAAGAATCAAACGGATTTTCCACTATTTTTCCCGGTGATATCAATCGGTCACTAATTGTAGAGAATACGTCATTAAAATAGCGTGTAGGGTTTTTCAATGAAATATCTGAAAAAGTGCCATTCTCCAACATACTTGCTGTTTGTCTAGTCCAAGTACCATCATCGCTATGAGCAATGGTTCTGTTTTGGCTACAGCCCAGGTTACTGAAATACAATCTCTTGCCATCTTGAGATGATGTAATGAATGCTACTTCAATACAGTTCAATGCGTTAGGCTTAAAATAGTCTTGCAAAACGGTGGTTGTAGATGACGATATATCCATATTTGCTATACCATCACTGCCACCAACCCAAACCGACTTTGTTCCTTCCCACAACGAGAGTGCTTGACTCTGAACAGCCGACGGCAATGCTAGCGTTGTTACTATTTCTCCATCGCTATTTAGCTCATAATAATTGGTTGATGTATAAGTATAAAAGTTACCGTTCTTGCACTCTTGAAGATTTTCGTAATCTACAAAACTCAAGTCAGAACGAGTATATTCTTGTTTTTCAAAGTCCAACGTATAAACACGAGCGGTTTTACCTCCAACAGAACTATCATAAGCGCCAAAGAACACCTTATTGCCAAGATTTCGAATTTCACCACAACTCAAGCCAAACATAAAGGTAAACTTGTCAAGGGTGTTATGTCTCATACTTATAGGTGAATACATAATATGGTATTTTGTACAAATAACGATATTATTTTGCACAACTTCAATGTAATCAACCGATTGCCCATAGATACCTGATTCTACAACTTCGTGCTTTTTGTCATCAAAAATCACCAAGCCAAAGTTTGTTGCAACATAGATGCGATTATCAGCAAACTTCACGTCATTGATAATCTTCTCGGTAGTCAACACTGCATCGTCAATATCCGACATATTGACCACTTTGCCATTATCATAAATCAAGTCAATGTTACAACTGCTATAGATAACCATCAGGTATTTATTGGTATAGTTGTAATAAATATCTGATACCTGGGTATCATTCAATTTGTTTTTGATTGTATAGAAATAGGTTTCATTTCCGTCCTTGTCATAGGAATATAGCGAACCTGCCGACAAGTAAAAAACTTTTGACGGCGTATCTATCACTTTATCAACCGTTGACGAGAAAAGACTGTAGACAGTCCAATCACCAACTGCCGATTGAGCATTAGCTATATTTATCGAGATTAGAGCTATTAATGCAATAAATAATTTTTTTATCATCTTTAATCTAGATTATTGTCGTATTTATAATTGTTTCCTTTTAGATATTTGATTAGTTTTTGTGTTGCGCGAAAGCGATGACTTATTGAATTTTTTTCCTCGGCTGTCATCTCTGCAAATGTTTTATCAGCTTCTTCCGGCTTGAAAATAGGGTCATACCCAAAGCCGTCGGTTCCTGCCGGAGCTTGTGTTATCTCTCCATTTACTATCCCTTCAAATAGTTTTTCTTCACCGTCGGTGATATATGCAATTACAGTTCTGAATCGTGCCTTACGATTTTCCACGCCCTGCATATTTTCGAGCAGAAGATGCATATTTGCCTCTGAGTCATGCCCCGGTCCTGCATATCTCGCTGAGTAAACACCGGGAGCACCATTGAGCGCTTCGACTTCCAAGCCGGTGTCATCGGCAAAGCAATCATAACCATATTTTTCTTTCACCCATTGTGCCTTTATCAAAGCGTTACCTTCCAGTGTTTCAGCTGTTTCGGGAATATCATCATAGCAATCAATGTCGCTTAAACTTAGAATATCAAGCGTATCACCCACAATTTGACGTATTTCACTTAACTTGTGGGCATTATTAGTTGCCATGACTATTTTTCTGAGATTTGACATAATGAGTTATAATTTATAACGCAAAGTTACACAAAATATTATCCTTTCAAAAATAAAAATAGCCGTATTTTAAAATACAGCTATTTTCATCTTATTCAGTTTTTATATTTCAGATAATCACCAATTGATTTTTCTCACCTTGTTACCTATTTTTTCGATAACTACTTGCCCCTTAACAGGCTCAGCTATTTTCACGCCTTGAAGGTTAAAATATTCGGGCACGGCATTTTCAGCATTGAAAGCTATATCATCTACTCCGGTGAGAGTATTGTTTACATAAGCCAATGCTATCGACTCTGACTCGGCGCCGTCTTCAACACCCGATACGGCTTTTACACATATCATCTTGTCGCTACCTATCGTGCTCAAGTCAAAATCAAATTGTTCATATCCGCCAAGTGTCCAGCCTTCAACATCGGCAATATTGGATGTCGTTGACGCTTGTACTTGAGCTCTTGACTGTGAAGATGCTGTAAAATCCTCAACTTTGTAGTAAAGATTTTGACGAGCAACAGCCGACTTGAATGTACACAGTGATGGAGTAGTTTGATTTTGAACCGCTAGAGGTTTAGGAACATAAGTTGTGGCGTAATTATAGATTTTATCCTTGCTATATAGAGCTTCATTAAAAAATCCAAACTGTAACGACCTATTTTCGTAATCTTGATTTTCACTACTGAAAGGATTTATTGATGTAGTATCTATGAAAAATATGTTGTCTATTTCGTATTTAAATGCGGATAAGTCACAGAAATAGATATCGGTATCACCCAGCTTTGTAAAAGTAAGAATAATATTATAATAATTACTTTCTGCGGTTAAAACATTGTTGTTGCTATCTTTTGTTTCAGAAAACACATAAGCTGCCGCATACACATTATCCCACTTGGTGACTGAATTGTCAAAATAGATGTATTTCTTTGATGTAGAGCCCTCAACATAGTTATCCCAATCAATTCGCTTGATTGTCATGTCGGCATTATCGCGAGCATCGTTAAGATGAAGATTTACGCGATATTTAACTCCACGCACAAATTTTGTTGATGATGTCCAATTGTAATATTTGGTGCTGAGTCCACCATTGACCGTCGGTAATGCCTTTGAAAAGCAATTTTCAATAGTGTAACCGTAGGCTGATGAATGAGTTTCCTCTTTGCCCGGAGGTGTCGTTGAAGGAATGGCGAGATATGTGGGATTATAGACGGTTTTCATGTTTTTATAATCCCCAACATTATAACTGCCGTATTCATTTGAGCCACTCTCAGTGTACATCTCCAAAACATCATCCTCGGATGTGTACAAAAAGTAGGTATAAACATCTGATTGAGAAGTAAATTCTACATACCAATCGCCTGTTTCAGGGTCCTCTTTAAATTGGTCATAAAATACACCTACACCGATATTGTCGTACGCATAATCTGTATTGTGGTGAGTGTCATAACGATAAAGAAACAATTTATCACTCCAAGGTAATTTCTTTTCGGTTGATGTCTCTTCGGTTGTAGATTCTTGTTTTACTATCTGCTGTGCATTGGTATAAATTGCACCGGTTAAAGATAAAGCCAACAAGATAGCTTTACTACTAATTTCCATTGATTTTTATTGAATAATTAATTTATGCAAACCTAATTGTTGACAAATTTACAACCTTTTAACCACATATCACCATGATTATCAAAAAAAATCTTCGCTTTTAGTATTCCAGGAGGTGGAGGAGGATGCATTCGCCTTCGGAATGGGGGAATGG
>CAYTFG010000036.1:0-17835 GCA_964436925.1 uncultured Bacteroides sp.
CGTTCGTGTTCCGGAGCCAATCGTCTTGCGCCGATTGGCCCCGGCTATTCAAAAATTGTTTGTCTTTCAGACAAAGTTAGGTCGTATGGTGGAAGTTCTATGCGAGCAATCTTTTTGGGGGTGGTCTTTTCGATTAAAGTGGCGGGTGAGGGTGGAATTTTTTTGTGGTTTTAGTGTGGAATTGGTGAATTTGTGTGAATTTTGTTTGGATGGTGTTGGTTTTTTAGTTAGATTTGCGAATTAAGCAGAGTCTTCCGTGAAAAATGAGTAGAATGGAGCACATATCAATACGCCAACGATTGGGGCTGGAGATTTTCAGGCGGTTGCATAGGCAACGCGTTGATGAGCATGTTATGCGCCAGTTGTTTTGGGAGTGTACATTGAGATGTAATCTGAGTTGCAAGCATTGTGGAAGTGATTGTAAGGTGTCATCTACGTATCGTGATATGCCTAAGGAGGATTTTTTGAGGGTGATTGATTCTCTAACTCCTCACGTTGATAATCATAGGCTGAATATTGTTATCACGGGTGGCGAGCCGTTGATGCGTAATGATCTTGAGGATGTTGGGCTTGAGTTGTATCGGCGTGAGTATCCATGGGGTATTGTTACTAATGGATTGGCCTTGACTCGTCAGCGGTTTGCGGGCTTGCTGAAGGCGGGAATCCATAACATGACAATCAGTTTGGATGGTCTTGAGGAGCAGCATAATTGGATGCGAGGGAATGAGCAATCTTTTGCGAGGGCGTATGAAGCGATTAAGATGGTCGCAAATGATGGTTCGTTGAGTTTTGATGTGGTGACTTGTGTGAATCGCAGGTCGCTCGGCATATTGCCTGAATTGAAGCGGAAGCTTATTGAAGCCGGCGTTAAACGTTGGCGTTTGTTCACTATATTTCCCACGGGTAGGGCTAAGCAATATCCTGAATTTGAGCTTGATGCGCAGCAGTTTGGAGAGTTGATGGAGTTTATCAAGGCGACTCGAAGTGAGGGCTTGATAAAGGCGTCATTTTGTTGCGAGGGCTTTTTAGGAGGGTATGAGAGTGAAGTCCGTGATAATTTTTATAGTTGTGAGGCGGGCATTTCGGTAGCATCGGTATTGATTGATGGTTCGATAAGTGCGTGCCCGAGTATTCGAGCTAATTATCATCAAGGGAACATCTATAAGGATGATTTGTGGACTGTGTGGCAAGAGCGTTATGAGTTGTATCGCAACAGGGAGTGGATGAAGACCGGGATTTGCAGTAATTGTAAGTCGTGGCGTTATTGTCAAGGGAATGGTTTTCATCTGCGTAATGAGCGAGGCGAGTTAATGCATTGTAATTTGAATCATGATTAACCAACTTTTCTAATATATAAAAACTGAGTAAAATTATGGCTACAATGAAACGAATGAACAAATGGCTAAATTCGATATTGGCTGCAATATTGGGCGTATTGGGTTTTGCCGCATGCGATGACAATGGAGAGGAGCCGGTAATGTATGGCACTCCCACGGGTTCGTATGAGATTAAAGGTAGTGTAACCGATGAGAATGATGCGCCAGTGGCCTCTAAGTTAATTATCAAGAGGTTAACATCGGATAAGGATGTATTTTCGGAGGATACCGTGGAGACGAATGCTAATGGGTATTATGAGTATGATGATATTGAATTAGCTAAGATGTATCGTGTGGTTTGTAATCCGAAGGATGATAAATTGGAAGCTGATTCGACTGATTTCGAGACCAAATATCAAGGTGGAGATGGTAGTTGGAATGTTGGCTCGGGTTCGGAAACCGTGAATTTCAAGTTGAAGGAGAAGAAATAATAGAGCGTGTCGGTGGCATCGGCGCGTGGCGCGTGTGCAAAGGAGGTGGAGGACATGGTGGGATGAAAAAAGGGGGCTATGCGGTGAGCATAGCCTCCTGATGGGGATTCAAATGGAGAGGGATTTGTTATTTGACGATGAATTTTTTGCCGTTTGCAATGTAGATGCCATTGCTAAGGTAGATGTTGTGGGTTCCATCGAGAACAAATGAGGCAACGGGTTGTCCGAGCAGGTTGTGGACGGTGATGTTGCCATGTCCGGTAAATGTGGCTTGTCCTTGAATGCCAACAACGGTAAATGAATCAGCGGTAACGTTTTCAACGCCTGTCACGAGAGTGTTATCAACTTCCAATTCGATAGGAATCAAGATGCGGTTAAGGTAGCTATCGTAGGCATTTTCAACGACTGATTGAGCTTTGGCAACGGCTTTGCGACGTACTTGTTGAGCGGATGAGCTGTTGGCTGTTTCTTCGTCTTCTTTTTCGGCTAACGAGCTTTCTATAGTGCTGTAGTTTGGTACGGCATTAAGGAGTGCTGATTGATAGTTGGTTAGGTCGTTAACATATTCGAGGTCTTTCTGCAAGAATGTTGTGATTTCTTCGCTTGTAGAGATTCCGTCAACGAGGTAGACAACAACATATCCGAAAGTTTTACCGTAGTATCCTTTGGTGGACTCAATGTGAGGCAAGCGGAAGTCTAAAGTTACGCTTTCGGGGCTTGTACCGCTGTACCAAGAGAGGGCGTCGGTACCTTCAGTTGCAGCTGTTGTAGTAACGAAACTGAGGTCAGAAGCGACGTTGTCGGTAATTTCGGATTGAGTTTTACCTTGAACATAACGATAAACGATACCTGGATTTTCAGTAGCAGCTTCAGTGTTGGCGAGGAGTGAGAACGGTTCTTGAGAAGCTGAAGTCATGCTGGTGGTGTTTGTCGCATTGCGATACCAGCAAGCAACGATTGCAGAACGGTTGTAGGAGTAGTTGTCCGGAGTTAACGTTAGACGTAATTGAGAGCCGGAATATTTAGAACTTGGTGGAAGGAGGATGTGGTCATCGGTACCGGCATTACCATTGGCAAATACTGTGCTGTGGGCAATTGAAGAGAAGTTTTCTTCGCTTTCCACATCGAAGTCGGTAGATGAAATATCAGCTGTCAAATAATCATTGTTATCAGTACTACAGAACACAACGTCTCTTTCATTATGGATTTGTTCGTCGAAGCTGTCAATTTCGTCACCGTCAGCGATTGCCAAGTCGGTAGATTCAACTGCATTCAAAGTTTTAGATGTAGTCAAAGCCAATTGACCGCCGACGTGAATACCGCCTTCACGTTCTTTGAACCAAGCGTAGATGACGATATCGTCGGGATATTCTTCAAGAGTGGGGATGTAGACGTGGCGTTGTCTAGAAGAAGCCGGTTGAGAAGATTTGAGGAATATGTCATCAAGTTTTACGGTGTTGAAATCGGGGTTGGTTGCGCTTGTAGAGAAGCCCAAGAAAGTGGTACCCTTATCATTTACAGTAGCGTAAATGTCGATTGTAGAGCCCAATTCGTAGTAGCGAACTTGGTCTTCGTTATCGTAGGATAGTGATTCAAGATAAGCCTTACCGTTAGCGCCCTTAGGCATCTTGTAGATTACGACCGAACGGGTAGGTGTGCGGTAAGTGTAGGTTGCAGTAGCCATAACTGAGCTTTCGTCAACGATGCCACCTGCTTCGCCAATGATTACAGTTTTAGCGGTAACGATAATTTGGTCGTTCTTCTCGATTGTGATGTTGTTTTTAGCGAGAAGGGCCTTGAGGTCAAATGATATCTTGCTAGTGTTGAGCGCGCCTTGCACGTCAGTAAGAAGATTTGTGGTAGTCTTGGTGCTAACAGGGATGTAATCAACAGAGTAGACGATAGCATAACCTTGGTCGGTGGAAGTGTATTCAATCTTGTCGGCATTGCTAACGACGATGTCAACATTATCGAGCGAAGTGCCACCGTTGTAGTCAAATTGGAGCTCGGAATTAGCGTCAGACTCATCTACTTTCACGATAGAACAAGTGCTTGGTAAGGTTGTTGGAGGCACGAGCGAGCGGTTTTCAACGGGGCCGACGAGCTTGCCTTCAGAGAGGTTGTCGATGGTTGTGCTCATGTACCACATTGATAACAAGACGTCCGGGCCAAGGCGAGAGCTATTGCAGTTGTCCGCGCTTGGTGTTTGATAAGCAACAGGATATTCCTCAACAGCAATGCCAATAGAACCGTCAGATTGAGGCGAAACGCAGGTGTAACCGCTAGTTGCTTGACCGAGAGAAAGGTCAAGACCTGTGTTTTCCCAATTTAGTTGAGTGGAAGAACCACTGATGATGTTGGTTAGGTCGCAATATTTGAGGTAAGCATGAGAGCGGGTATTTGTCCCGGTGTTAATTCTGGCAATGAGTTGTGTAGGCATAGCTTGAACCAAATACTTTTTGCCATTCAACTCATAAATAAAGAAGTTGGAGTTACAAGCACCGGCACCTTCAGTGAATTTGTTGTTGTTTTCAGTGAGGTCAACGCGAGTGCTAGTAGAGTTTTCAAATTTACCATTACTATTTAAAGTAAGTTTGTACCAATGACGATAAGTTGAGGCTTTATCATCACGAGAAGTCATAATGAAAACGCTATCAGAGAGTTGCACAAGTTGGGACTCACCGGGGTAATCGGCCATTGCTGTGGCGATTGTGGTAGTAGTGGTGGTTGTTCCTTGATTACCGCCATTATTATCACCGTTACCACCTTGATTACCGCCAGTCCCGTTGCCATTATTATCACCGTTGCCACCGTTATTATTGCCGCCGTTATTATTACCGCCGTTATTATTGCCACCGCTACCGCCACCGCCGGGAGCACGGAATCCATTATTAGGAGTAGATGGATTTGTAGTGGTGGTAGTTTCAGTAATAGCTAAACCGAGATTGCCTACATTAGACCAGGAGTCGGTAGTTTCATCATAAGCAAGAATATCCCAATCATACGGTGTAGATAGATTGTTCCAACGGCGTGTGTAAACAACAAGAAGCGCTTTGCCCTTGAGTGGACCAGAAGTAACATAAAGCATACGACCCGGGCCGGGACAAGAGCGGACACCTTCTTTTTCGGTAGCACTTGTATTGCTGGTAATTAGAGAAGGGTCTATTTTCTTAACTTCGCTCCAAGTTTCACCTGCGTTTTGAGAAGTTACATAGCATATATTAGGAGCATAGTCCACGCTAGTGTCAATGGCGTCACCTGACAAGCCGGCACCTGCGATAAATGCAGCAACCATGTGGCGAGCAGTGCCTGTTTGAGCTATGGCGCAGTCGCCATAACCGTAAACTTCTGCTGATTGACAGTTGTTGGTAGAAGTGTTTTCTTCGTCAAGAGCGAGGCCGGAACCTTGAGCGATGATAGATTGCTCAGACCAAGTGTGGCCGTTGTCTCTAGATGTTTTGCAGAGGATATCAAAGTCGTTACGAGCATCGTGGTTGTGACGTTTACGAGCGTCGGCAGTTAATAACAGAGAGCCGTCAGAAGCGTCAGAAAGGCCGGGGATGCGGTAGAAGAACGAATAGCCATCGTAAGGAGCGAAAACCAAGTGACGTTCCTTGAGAATGCGGCGTGTCCACATGTATTGAGTATCAGTGGTGGCCGTGATAGCTGTTGGGTAACCTACATTCTCATATGCGGGATAAGAAGTTGAGACGGAGCCGTTGTAGGTCGTCGTTGAATTAACGTCAGTAACAGCATTGAGGGTTGCACCGATGTAGTTAGGTACAAACGTGTCGGTGTTGTCAAATTCAGTTGCAGACGACGAAATGTCGGCAGTTACATAGACAAAATATTTGTCACCGGAAGAGAGGCCAAGAGAGGTGCCGAACTTGTCGGTATTGACAGTGTAAGTCAATTCAGTACCACTTACCGGGGTGTCAGTTTTACCGCAATAGACAACGCGCTGGTGAGGTGCATTCACGGGGTCGCGGTAGTCGAATATAGCTAAATCGTATTCGTTGTTGTTGTAATTTAGATAAAAAACATTGTCAGTGTCGGCAGAATCACTGCTAGGGAAGGCACGCGCATACACTTTGATGGCAGTGATGTCGCCATTGTTGAAGTAAGGCGTGAAGTTAATAGTGGGGTTTTCGCCCGAAACATATGTGAATTGGAGTTTTAGAAGCGGTTCATTACTATTGCCTCGACCTGCATAAGATTTTTCTTGCCAGACAATACCTGAATAATTGGCTTTGACTTCTGTTGAAAAGCTCAGCAGTAGGGTAAACAGTATAGACCAGAATTTAATTTTATTCATGTTGCTAATAGATAATGAAATAAGAGTGAAGTTTTAATAGAAAGCATCCACGTTCTCAAAAAAATCAAGAGCGGAAATGGTAAATGGATAGGAATTAGCTATCTAATCAAATTAATGACCGGAAATAGCTAGGAACGTTTTGGTAATGATTATTTTTAACATAGCATAATAGTTTTGTTGTATAATGTGGTTAATGCTGATTCTGTTGTGTATATAGTAATGTGAACTTGCACTGACATTTTATTATCTAGGATGGTAGCACCCGGATAAAATAGATAGAATGAGTGTTGTTGTTCATAGGCCGTGTACATAATTGTTAGTATTTTCTAGTGTAACTTATGCAAATGTATATAAAATATTTGAGATGAGCTCTATGTAAATATGTGTAAATGTGGTATTTAATTATATTTAACGTAATTAACTATAATGAGGCTCGGAATTTGAATAAAAGAATTTTAATTTAGTGAACAAAATACCGAAAAGAAAAAATGAAAAAAGTAAGCACAATTTTGCTATTCATAATAATAGCAACGAGCATAATAAACGGGCAAATACTTGGCATAGCAAACGAAGAAGCTACGCAAGTGGGCATATATATAAAAGACCTGAAGACGGGAAAAGTAATTGTTGAGAATAACGCATCCCTGGCAATGACCCCCGCGAGCATAACCAAAGCCGTGACGGCAGCGACGGTGCTGCAACTCAAAGGGGCTGAAACGCAATTTCAAACAGAGGTGAAACTCAGCGGGACTCAATGCGGCCAAGTGTTTGACGGGAATATAGAGATAACGGCAGTGGGGGACCCCACGATTGAAAGCCGTAACCTACAAAACAATGTGAAATTTGTTGATTCGATAGTTGCAAAGATTGTAGAACGAGGAATCAAGACGATAAGCGGTCAAATAAAAGTGACCTGTTGGCATGGTGATGAGGGCGTGAATCCATATTGGGAGACCGGCGATGTGGGTTGGTCTTATGGCGCAGGCCTTTGGGGCTTGAACTATAAAGACAATTGCTATTCGCTGAGGACCGATGATAATAGTACGGAGCCCGAAATCCCCAATCTTCATGTTACTACAGTAAAAACAGGCGCGGGTGAAGAAGAAATGGTGATGAAAGGTGTAAATTCAGACAATATTTATGTTTCAGGGCCCAAAGTTACCGAAAAAGGCTATAAAATATTAGTGACTATGGATAATCCCGCCGAAGTGCTCGAAAATGACTTGTTGAAACGACTCGCGACGGCAGGTGTGCAGGTGAATAATCAAGAAGATATCGCTGCCGACGGTGGCGATACTATAATATATGTGTATAAATCGCCAACCTACGGCAAAATCATGAAAAGCATGATGACGAGGAGCGATAACCTCTTTGCCGAAGCGATGTTGCGCACAATTGACGGAGGCGAGTCGCGCGCAAAAGCCATATCTACCGAGCTGAAATATTGGAAATCACAAGGATTGAACGTTGACGTAGTGACCTTGAGAGACGGTAGCGGGCTGGCGCGAGGAAACAAATTTTCGCCTAAATTTTTGGGCGAATTGTTGGCGAAAATGGCCGAGGGGAAAAATTGTGCAACATATGTGAAGCTGTTTCCGATAGTCGGCCAAGAAGGTACGGTGAGAAACTTCCTGAAAGATACTGCTTTGCAAGGGAAAATGGTTATGAAATCAGGGTCGATGAGCGGAGTGCATTGCTATGCCGGATATAAGATAGACAAAGACGGAACGCCCACACATGCAGTAGTGGTCATGGTCAATAATTTCTATTGCCAACGCGCACAAGTGAAGAAGGCAATAGAAAAATTGCTGTTGAATAATTTGCAATGAGCGTACTGAAAAAAGGGCGCATCAGCCAAATAAATGCATTAAAATAAATTTAAGCTTTATTTTTTCACGATAAATATTTATATTTGTAGATTGAATTAACTAATGCCTATCAAAGATATATCGAAATGGATAAAATTAATCAGCTCATAAAATTGAGTGTTGAAATAGAAGGATTGCTCAGAGTCATAGAGGCTCAAGAAGGAACAGAAGTGGCAGTTGCAGAAGAATTGCTACAAGAAAAGTATGCTCAATTTGGAGACATACTCTATGACCGTTACCAAGAGCCCGAAGAAAACGCTCAAGAGCCCGTCAATGAGGAAGTTAGTCAAGAAATCGTAGCAACAGAAGAAGAGACCGAAGTACCTGCCGTAGAAGAGGAAGCGCCTGCTGAAGAAGTTGCCGAAGAGAGTCAAGAAGACGCTGACGAAGAATTGACCGAAGAACCGGAGGCGGTTGAGGAAGAAATCCAAGAAGAGCCGATTGAGGAACCACAAGAAGAACCTGTTGAAGAGGCAGAAGAAGAACCTGTCAGCGAACCTGAGCCGGAACTTGAGGCAGAAGTTGAACAAGAAGAACAACCACAACAAGAGCCCGAAAACGTTGAAGTTGTAGAACCAACGGCAATACACGGTATCGACGATGAAAATCAAGAACTCGCAGAAGAAACCCAAATAGAAAGTGAGCCCGAAGAAGTAACAACCCTTGACGAGGAGCCCGAAGAAACAGTGGTGGAAATGCACCATGCCGACCCCGAACAGCTAAAGCGCTTTGATGAGGACGGAATAGCCGATGATTTGGGCGTAATCAGAGTTGATGAAATGTTGGCTCGTCAGGGTTCAAAAGATTTGAAAAAGGCATTCACGTTAAACGATAAATTCAGATTCCGTCGCGAATTGTTTGGCAATAGCAATACGGAGATGAGTGAAGCGATAGACATGGTTTCAGCGATGGTAACCTACGAGGAAGCCACCGACTATTTCTATAATGACTTAGGTTGGGATGCAAATGATGAGCATGTTAAAGACTTCATGACCATTATAGCAAACCATTTTGATACAAAATGAGCGGAAAAGTTTACATAGTGCCGACGCCCGTTGGAAATTTAGGGGACATGACACCCCGAGCCATCGAAGTGCTGAAATCGGTAGACTTGATATTGGCCGAAGATACCCGCACCAGCAAAGTGTTGATGCAGAAATTTGAGATAACAACGCCAATGTCAAGCCATCACAAGTATAACGAGCACGCGACAGTCGAGCCGATTATACAGCGAGTGAAAGCCGGGGAGAGCATAGCGCTGGTGAGTGATGCCGGTACTCCCGGGATATCCGACCCCGGATTTATGTTGTCAAGAGAATGTCGACGCCATGATATAGAGGTGGAGACATTGCCCGGAGCGACAGCATTTGTCCCTGCACTGGTGAATTCAGGATTGCCGTGTGACAGATTCACATTTGAAGGCTTCCTGCCGGTGAAGAAAGGGCGCGCAACACGATTGCAAGAATTGGCGCAAGATACTCGTACATTTATAATATATGAGTCACCGGTGAGACTAGCCAAGACGCTTGGCCAATTGGCAGAAGTGTGTGGTGCTGATAGAGAGGCCTCGGTGTCGCGAGAAATCTCAAAGCTACATGACACGACCCACAGAGGCACGTTGGGCGAATTGGCACAATATTTCACTGAAAATCAAGCACGAGGCGAGATAGTAATTATTGTGGCGGGAAACAAGCCCGATGAAGGACGCAGAGTGCACAAAAGTAAGTATTCAAAAGACGACGATTTAGAATAAAAATCACATAAATCTATTTAAATTAATCACATAATGAAACGTATTATTCCAATTTCAATTGTGGCATTGATGATGGCATTCACATCGTGCGACAATAAAGCAAAAGAAGTTCCCGATGATGACACGGAAGCTATTGCTGCAGCAACTCAAGAGGAATTAGCACAAGCAGTGTCAGATCGTGATGAATTGCTTGCACTTGTGAATGAAATATCAGGAGGAGTGCAAGAAATTAAAGAAATGGAGAACATCCTAACCGTACAATCGGGAGGTGCAGAAGGAGAAACGTCACAACGCGAACAAATAAAGGCCGATATAGCAGCATTAAAACAAGCATTGCAAGACCGTCGTGAAAGATTGGCACAACTGGAAAAGAAGCTAAATGCTTCAGCTTTAAATACAAAGAGCTTGCAAAAGACTATCGCTTCGTTGAAGGCACAAATTGATGAGCAAACAGCAACAATAGCTACATTGACCGAAAATTTGAATTTGGCACATGCTCGTATTGCCGATTTGGAATCAAAGACCGACTCGTTGACCAATACAGTAAATAATGTGACATCAGAACGTGATGCGGCTCAAGAAGAGACGATTAACCTTGCTAACGAGATGAATACTTGCTACTATGCAGTGGGCAGTAAGTCAGAATTGAAAGAGAGAAAAATCATCGAAACCGGATTCTTGCGTAAAACCAAGTTGATGAAGGGTGACTTTGACCAAAACTTCTTTACAATCGCTGACCGTCGCTCGTTGACAGTTATTCATTTACATTCAAAGAAAGCACAAGTATTGACTAACCAACCTTCAAGCAGCTACACGCTTACCGAAGAAGGTGGCCAAATGGTGTTGAGAATCACCAATCCCGATTCATTCTGGAATTTGTCAAATTACTTGGTGGTTCAAGTGGACTAAAAAATTTTTAAGTTTTAATTTGTTATGAATGAAAGGTGTCGCAGTTAAGACTGTGATGCCTTTCATTTTTTTTGTTTAGGCGTTAAGATTTCCGCAGAGATGCGATGATGAAGCGAAGACCGGTGATGATGAGAGCTGATGATAATCCGGTGTAAAACGAGGCGATGACCCATAGAGGCATCAGCGAGAAATGCCTGATTGTCACGCCAAGAGCAATCATGAAAACCATTATAAGCCAACCGCGTGCGTCTAAGAAATTCATGGGGCAATTAGAGTCGGTTTTCTGTGAAATGCGGTGGTAATGCTTGCGATACATTTTACTGAATACGCCAAAATGAAAAGCAGAAAATACAGCAATAGCGCCCAAAAATATCGGCAAAAACGGGACGGTAGTTGAGAGCCAACTATTGATGCCGATGCGCAGGATGTTTGCTCCGGCAACAGCCCAAACAAATCCGGCGATTATCATTACTGTGCGTCGGCTGACACTGAATTTCATAAATAATTATATTGGGGCTAATAATTTGTATAATTTCGGGCGTAAAGGTATGGAAATATTTTCATATTATCCTACAATGAGGAAATAAATGTAATAAATCAGAGAACGTCGATATTTACAGATAATTAAAATTAGAAGTCTTCTTAATTACACAATAAAATTGTAACTTTGTAGAACTGCAATGAAAAAGATTGATAATGAAACCGTCCGTCGCATACTTGACGCTGCCGATATAGTAGAGGTGGTGAGCGACTTTGTGAGCTTAAAGCGACGAGGCGCCAATTATATCGGTCTTTGTCCGTTTCACAACGAACGCACTCCATCATTCTCAGTATCAAAATCAAAAGGTATCTGCAAATGCTTTTCATGTGGCAAGGGTGGCAGCCCTGTCAATTTTATCATGGAACATGAGCAGATGACTTATTATGAGGCACTTAAGTATCTTGCAAAGAAATACAATATAGAGATTAAAGAGCGAGAACTGAGTGACGCAGAGCGAGAAGCAGCCACCGAAAGAGAGTCAATGCTATCGGTAAATGAATTTGCGATGACTCACTTTGAGGAAAATTTGCTGAATACAGAAGATGGACGTGACATTGGATTAAGCTATTTCAGAGAACGCGGTATTAATGACCAGTCAATCAAACGATTCCACTTGGGCTATTCGCTTGAACAACGCGATGATTTGTATAAAAGCGCATTGGCAAAAGGCTTTGGCGAGAAATATTTGGTGGAAACAGGATTGGTGATACGCAACGAGCAAGGACGTGTATATGACCGATTTAGAGGTCGTGTGATGTATCCTGTGCACACGTTGTCAGGAAAAGTTATCGCATTCGGTGGACGTACGTTGCGAAAAGATAAAGAAGTTGCAAAGTATGTAAACTCGCCTGAATCAAAGATTTACCGTAAGAGCTATGAGCTTTACGGCTTGTTCCAAGCAAAGCGTGCCATAGAAAAGAAAGATAAATGTATCTTGGTAGAGGGATACATGGATGTGATTTCTATGAGTCAAAGCGGCGTGGAAAATGTAGTGGCTTCGTCAGGAACATCCTTGACCGAAGGCCAAATACGTTTGATTCACCGATTTACTGAAAATGTCACGGTAATCTATGATAGCGATGCTGCCGGCATAAAGGCTTCGTTGCGCGGTATAGATATGTTGCTGGCCGAGGGCCTGAATATAAAAGTGTGCTTGCTGCCGGAAGGGGAGGACCCAGACTCTTATGCACAAGGACATTCGACATCAGAGCTGGAAGCTTATCTAGATGAACATGAGACTGATTTCATTCAGTTTAAGACAGAAATATTATTGCAAGGTACTGAAAATGACCCGATAAAGCGGTCAAGGGTGATAACCGATATTGTAAGATCAATTTCGGTGATACCCGAGCCGATACCTCGCCAAATATACATAAAAGAATGTTCACATCGACTTGACATAAATGAGCGAGTATTGGCTCAACAAGTCAATAAGATGATGGCAGAACGCGCTGAAAATCAGAAATTACAGCGAGATAGGGAACATGCGGCTGCAACAATTGCCGATATTGAGACCGAACCCGCAGAAAGTCCTGCTCAAGTAGCGCAAAATCAACCGGTGTCGACAGTTATAAATGTCGCACCCGACAAGAATGCCAGGTTCTTGCAAAAGTATGAGCGTGAACTACTTAGATATGCCCTCAAATATGGAATGCTCAAGCTTAGCGATTCGACCGATGATAATGGAAACGTTACCGGCGAAATAAGAGTCATAGATTACATCTATTGGGAGCTGAAAGATGACGATATAATGTTTACCGATGCGATGTGTAGTACAACATTCAATGCTGCGTTGAAGTTGGCTCATGAATCGTGGGAAGATGATTATCGTGAGGCTGAAGCTCAAGCAGTGGCTCGGCGAGAAGAAGCTTTAAAGAAAGGCGAGGACGAGATAAGGGCAACAGCTCAAGACCTCTCTGAAATTAAGCGCAAAGAGGCACAACTCATTGAATCTTGCAATGAGGCATATAATAAGGCGTTGACTGACTACGCAGGATTATATATAGAACGTAATTTGACGTCTTCACCCGATGATGGTGTGCGCCGATTGACAACCGACTTGGTAAGCGACAAATATGTGCTAAGTAAAGTCCACACAAAATATACTAAGGTTGAAACCGAGCAAGACCGCCTTGTTGACCTTGTGCCAAGAGCAATCTATGAATTAAAATATGCGATACTCGAATGTAATTTAAAATCAGTTAGAGAGCAGTTGAGTATAGCATCATCACAAGGAAATGCAGAGCTCACGCAAGCACTGATGAAAGAAAGCATGGAGCTTATGCAGATAAGAAGTGAGTTTGCTAAATATCTGGGAGAGCGGATAGTCGCGCCACGAAAATGATAACAAAAAAAACAACTCAACCATCAAAACATTAACCTATAAATCCACGCGTGTAGAAATATAATGAACAAAGAAATAAAATACATAATACTAGCATTGATAATGTCATGTGTCCCGGTCTATGCCGATGAGATAGAGGAGGAAGACGACGATGATGACGTGTCAATATTCTCGACCTTATCACCCGACATTGATGACCCCACCACAGCCTTTCTCATGATTGATGATATAAAACCGCCGGTGGTTCAAAACGGGCGTATACTCAATCCTGGAAATGTACATGCCAATGATGTTATTTCATTTGCGAAATTATATTTGGGCCGTCCCTATCGTTCGGGCGCGAAGGGGCCGAACGCATTTGATTGCTCAGGATTTACAAGCTTTGTTTACCGTAATTTTGATATCGCATTGAGCCCGTCATCATCAATGCAATTTACTCAAGGTATTGCAGTGTCAAAAGACGAGATTGAACCGGGCGATTTGTTGTTTTGGAAGGGTAGAAATTCCGGTGCGGCACGCATTGGACACGTTGGTATGGCCGTTTCAAGAGACCCCATTACCGGCGTTGTGACATTTATTCATGCGTCATCATCGGGCGGTATTCAGTTTAATAAAACCAGCGAGCCATATTATTCGGCACGTTATGCAGGTGCTCGCCGCGTGCTTTAAATCGAGATAAACCTCTAAGGTATAAGCTCTTGTGAAATTGTGAGAATTTTATTACCTTTGAAGTGGTAAAACTTTCAATAATTAATCTCCATGTTGAAACGAATAAGAATTACATTAGCGATAATAAGTGTCGTTGCTGTAACCATGCTGTTTTTAGACTTTACCGGATTCGCCAAAATGTATTGGGGATGGATGGCTAAAATACAGTTTGTTCCGGCATTGTTATCATTAAATTTTGTGGCATTAGCGATAGTTGTCATCTTGACGTTGCTATTTGGCCGCATTTATTGTTCGGTAATATGCCCGTTAGGAGTTTACCAAGATGTTATCAACTATATAAGAAACCACGTAGGCCATAAAAAGCACAGAATCAATAGATTTAAGTATAAGAAGCAGGCAACGATATTGAGAATGTCATTCTTCGTGTTGTTTGTCGTCTTGGTAATATTGGGATTAGTCCACGTTTTGGCAACGTCAATTGCCGGATTATTAGACCCGTATAGTCTATTTGGCAGGATAGCTACGGCATTAGGCATCCCTGTTTATGACGGAATTAATAACCTGTTGGCGGATTATGCAGAGGCAAACGGTAGCTATCAATTTTATCAAGTTGTGCATTATACTGCTAGCTCAGTTGTAGCAGTCGCAGTGATTAGTTTGATTATAGTGACAATATTTGCGTGGACTTCAGGCCGTGATTATTGCAATAAAATATGCCCGGTTGGCACGATATTGGGCTGTTTGTCAAAATATTCAGTATTTAAGCCCGTAATAGATTTGTCAAAGTGCAATGGTTGCCAAAAGTGCGCACGTAACTGCAAGTCATCTTGTATAGACCCAAAACAGCATAAAATTGATTATAGCCGTTGCGTGACCTGCTTTGATTGCTTGAATAATTGCCACACTCAAGCCATTTCGTTTAGTCGCTTGAAGCGAGTGGAAGAAAAACAATCAGAAAATATAGACTCAGGTCGACGCCAATTCATGGTAATAGGTGGCCTTGTGGGCGGTGCTTTGGCTATGAAAGCGGCTGATAAAACTACCGATGGCGGTCTTACAGTGCTCAAGGGCAAAAAAATGCCGGAGCGGGCTACAGCATTGGTTCCTCCGGGAGCTTTGAGCCATGCCAATTTCCATTCACATTGTACAGCGTGTCAATTGTGTGTTACAGCGTGTCCCGAGCGGTTGTTGAAGCCGTCAACCAGCTTGGATACATTCATGCAACCTGAAATGAGCTATGAAAACGGCTATTGTAGGCCTGAATGTACCGCTTGTTCTGATATTTGCCCTGCCGGAGCTATTCGACCGATTGATGTGGCTAAGAAAAGTGCAATTCAGATAGGTCGTGCAGTCGTAGACGTGGAAACTTGCATTTCGGCAAGTCAAGGTGCCAATTGCGGTAACTGCTCACGTCATTGCCCGACCGGCGCAATAGAAATGATTCCGATAAATGATTGGGATGAGGAAGCTCCTCGCCGGCCTATGATAAACACTTCATTGTGTATAGGTTGCGGCTCTTGTGAATATCATTGCCCTGTGGGTAATGTTGAGACCATTGAAGCTGATAGGGCAGCTATTCATGTGGAAGGAAATGAAGTTCATCATAATATTTAGTTGAAGATGGATAAAAATATATCACGTCGAAATTTTCTGAAAATTATGGGCGTTGGCGCTGCCGGTGCTGTGTTGCCGTCGTGTGTGAAATCATCGGATAAAGATGATAACCTTGCAGCTCCTGAATCACGTGAAATAAAGGGCAAGATGACCTATCGCCACAATCCAAATACCGGAGACGATGTGTCAATCTTGGGTTATGGCTGTATGCGTTTCCCAACTGTGTCCAACGAAAGCGCACGAGAATCAGACAGCGATATAGACCAAGATGCAGTCAATCGCTTGATTGCCTATGCACTTGAGCATGGTGTGAATTATTTTGATACGTCTCCGGCTTATTGCAAAGGATTTTCAGAGCAAGCAACCGGAATTGCTTTAGCTCGACATCCTCGTGATAAATATTTTATAGCGACCAAGATATCAAACTTTGCTCCCGAGACGTGGCCTCATGACCGCTCTGTTGCAATGTTTGAAAACTCATTGAAACAATTGCAGACTGACCATATTGACTATTTGCTTTTGCACGCAATAGGTGGTGGCGGTCGTTCGCCCATTGATGATAGCGAGTTGTCAGGTATGGAAGTCTTTGAGGAACGATACATCAAGAATGGTATGCTCGATTACCTTGTTGAACAGAAGTCAAAAGGCCGCATAAGAAATCTAGGCTTCTCATATCATGGCGATATTGCTGTGTTTAATCACGCATTGGAAATGCATGACAATGGCGAAATACATTGGGATTTTGTTCAGATTCAGCTCAATTATATCGATTGGTTTAACCCCGAAAATAAAGGCGTAAATCTAAATGTTGATGCCGAGCATTTGTATAATGAATTGCACAAACGAGGCATCCCTGCAGTAATAATGGAGCCTTTATTGGGTGGTCGTTTAGCCAACACCACTAAACCGATTATGACTAAAATGCTCCAACGACGTCCAAACGATTCTGTGGCAACATGGGCATTTAGATTTGCCGGAACACCTGAAGGCGTCCTCACGGTGCTGAGTGGAATGACTTATATGGAGCATTTGCAAGATAACTTGGCAACGTTTTGTCCTTTAGAGCCGATAAATGATGATGAAATGGCATTTTTGGAGCAAGCTGCCAAAGATATGCTGTCGCACCCGTTGATTGGTTGCACGGCTTGTCAATACTGTATGCCATGTCCTTACGGACTGGATATTCCCGGCATATTTGCTCATTACAATAAATGCGTGAATGAGGATAATTATGTGGATGATAACCGCTCTCCGCGATATGTAGAGGCACGCAAAGCATTCTTGGTGGGGTATGACCGCTCAATACCCAGATTGCGTCAAGCCGACCACTGCATAGGTTGTGGCGCTTGTGTCAGTCATTGCCCGCAACGCATTAATATCCCTGAGCAGATGCATAAAATTGATGAATACGTAACAAAACTTAAGGCGAATAAATCATGAAAGAACTATTGACAAAACTAAATGAAGAAAACCTATCGTTAGTGGTTAGAAGTGCAGATGGACAGGTGTCAACCTACACCGGTCAAGGCGTATCTGATTTATATCGGCTTAGTAGAGAAAATATAGAGCTATTGAGGGATGCCACTGTGGCTGATAAAGTAGTGGGTATGGGCTCAGCGGTGCTAATGTCATTTTGTGGAGTTAAGAAATGCTTGGCAAATGTAATTTCGCAAGATGCTTATGCGTTGTTGTTGAATCATGGCATAAGTGTTAGTGCAACGATTATTACACCGCGCATTGTCAATCGCACCGGAACAGGGCGATGTCCGCTGGAAATATTATTAGACGGTAAGACTGATTTGTATGACATGTACAAAACAATCGAAGAGTTTGTGACGTCTAAGACGAAATAGAAATTAAGAGCGAATTATATAATACGCAACAAAGGAGCCAAATTTGTAAACGTTTGGCTCCTTTGTTGTTATGTGATAATTATTAAAGTTCTCCTGTAAGGATGAATCGCTCGGCATCAATGGCTGCACGACAGCCCATTCCGGCTGCTGAAATGGCTTGAC
>CAYTFG010000037.1:0-17696 GCA_964436925.1 uncultured Bacteroides sp.
ATTTTGTGTGTTAAATAGTTGTTAATGGTTGGATGTTCGGGTTTTCGCGTCGTTGGCGTTGTAATTTTGCAGTGTCGAATGAGACGAGAGAACAATGACATGATGGAATTAATATATGATGATTGGGTGTCGAGAGATACGCATGTCGGGGCAGGGCTGTGCCGGTAGTGTGCGTTGTGTGGAGGGGTTGAAGATATGATTGGTGTGTGTGCGATTGTTTGGAATTGATTGATGGGGTGGATGTGTGGATATTAGAAGAATTCTGCGTAACTTTGTATTACTATTAACGTTAAATATTTGTGTTATCGATGGTATCGGTAAATAATCTATCAGTTGAGTTTAGTGCGAAGTCACTTTTTGATAATATTTCATATGTGATAAATAAGCGTGACCGAATAGCTTTGACGGGCAAGAATGGCGCGGGTAAGTCTACGATGTTGAAAATCATCGCGGGTTTGCAGAAGCCGACGTCGGGTAGTGTGTCGGTTCCTAATGATATTACAATCGGGTATCTTCCGCAGCAAATGGTGTTGTCGGATGATGTGACAGTAGTGGAGGAGGTCAGGAAGGCTTTTTCGCATGTTGATGATTTGCACCGTCAGCTTGATGAAGTTAATGCACGATTGCTGGAGGCTACGGATTATGAGAGTGAGTCGTATCATGATTTGATAGATAGGATGACAACTCTAAATGAGCGTATCATGATAGAGGCGTCGGATAATTGTGAGGCTGAGATAGAGAAGACGTTGATAGGTCTGGGTTTTGTGAGGGGTGATTTTAACCGACCGACGAGTGAGTTTTCGGGCGGTTGGCGCATGAGAATAGAGTTGGCGAAGTTGTTGTTGACTCGTCCTGATGTGTTGTTGCTTGATGAGCCTACGAATCACTTGGATATTGAGTCAATACAGTGGCTGGAGAATTTTTTGGTAACGAAGGCTGCAGCAGTGGTGTTGGTGTCGCATGACCGTGCATTTATTGATAATGTAACTAATCGAACAATAGAGATATCGCTTGGTAAGATTTATGATTATAATGTGAATTATTCGAAGTATGTTGTACTGCGGAAGGAGCGAATTGAGCAGCAGATGCGAGCTTATCAGAATCAGCAGAAGCAGATAGCGGATACTGAGGATTTTATCGAGCGTTTTAGATATAAGGCGACGAAGGCTGTACAGGTTCAGAGCCGAATGAAGCAGTTGGCGAAGATAGAGCGTATTGAGGTTGATGAAGTTGATACGAGTCATCTTAATTTGCGATTTCCACCGGCCCCCCGTTCGGGTGATTATCCGTTGATATTGGAGAATGTGGGGAAGGCGTATGGCGAGCATCAGGTGTTTGATAATGCAACGTTTACCATCAAGCGCGGTGAGAAGGTTGCGTTTGTGGGTAAGAATGGCGAGGGTAAGTCAACGCTGGTGAAGTGTATCATGGGCGAGATTCCTTTTACGGGGAGCTTGAAGATAGGCCATAATGTAAAAATCGGCTATTTTGCACAGAATCAGGCGCAGTTGCTTGATGGCGAGCTCACGGTGTTTGATACGATAGATCGTGTCGCCGTTGGTGACATAAGATTGAAGATACGTGATATCCTCGGGGCGTTTATGTTTGGCGGGGAAGCGAGTGATAAGAAGGTGAAGGTGCTTTCGGGTGGAGAGAAAACTCGATTGGCGATGATAAAGTTGTTGCTGGAGCCTGTGAACTTGTTGATACTTGATGAGCCGACGAATCACTTGGATATGAAAACAAAGGATATCTTGAAGCAGGCAATTAAGGATTTTAACGGCACGGTGATAGTGGTGTCGCACGACCGTGAGTTTCTTGACGGCTTGGTTGAGAAGGTGTATGAGTTTGGCGGCGGCCGAGTGAGAGAGTGCTTGGGCGGTATCTATGAGTTTTTGGAAAAGAAGAAAATAGAGTCGTTGCAGGAGCTTGAATTGAGTAAGTCTCCAACGGGTGATAATAAGTCAAAGGCAAAGATAGAGACGAGTAGCAAGCCTGCAGCGGAGCCGGAGAAGCAGGTTGCTAAGCTTTCATATGCGGAGCAACGTGAGCGCGAGAAGATGGTAAAGCGCCAAGCGAAGAAGGTGGTTGAGGCAGAAGCTGAGATAAGCCGCCTTGAAGGCGAAATAGCGGATATCGAGGCGCGCATAGCAAATGGAGAGAATGATACAGAGATTTTCAACTTGCATGCATCGACAACAAAGGCTCTAGAGAATGCAATGAGTGTGTGGGAGCTAGAGTCACTAGCTCTCGATGAGTTGCAAAATAAGTAAGGAATTAATTAAACGCCGAGGTCACCGGAGGCGTTGAGAATGTGAAATAGTAAATCGCGAAATAGCGCCTGGTCTCCTTGACGAGATCCGGCGCCTTTGCTTTTACGGTCGAAGTCGCGGATAGCGGCAATGATTTCAATGACCTTGAAGGCGTTGTAGTTTCGGAGCGCAGTGACGTATTTTTTTGCTTGAAAGGGGTATTTCAGTTTGAGTTCTTCCATGATGCCGCGTTCGCTTTTGTCCTTAGAGAAATAAAGGATAAGGAGGTCGGCGAAGAATCCAAAAAGAGTGGATGCGGTAACAACTAGGGGGTTGTTTTTGGGGTTTTGCTGGAAGTATGTTGCAATGCGATAGATTTTGGCGGTGTCGCGGGCTGCAATGGCGTCGACTAGCTCGAAGTTGTTGAAATCTTTACTGATACCGATGTTTTTTTCAATAACTTCGGGGGTAATGCTAGCGCCCCGAGGGAGGATTGCCGATAGCTTGTGAATTTCGTTGAAAAGGCGAGAGAGGTCGGTGCCGATGTATTCGCAAAGTAAATCGGTGGAAGGTTGGTCAATGTTGAGCCCATAATCTTTGACTTTGGCAGTAATAACGGGGCGGATATTGTAATCGCGAAGGGGCTTTGATTCAAAAGTTACAACGTTGGGGTTGTTCTTGCAAGCAGCGAGGAATTCGGAGCCTTTTGCTTTAGCACCGCGAAAGCAAATAACGAGGATATTAGCGGGATTAGGGTGAGCGACGTATTGAGCCAAACGGTCAATCTCGTTGGCACTAGTGGCTTGAGCTTCTTTGAGGATGACGAGTTGACGGTCAGCCATCATGGGGATGCTGTTGCACATGTCAATGACTTGAGTAGCGGGAGTCTGAGTGAAGTAGACGGTGTATTGGTTGAAGTCTTTTTCTTCATCAGGGATAATCTTGTCAAAGTCTTTGAGGAGCTCGTCGATAAAGAAACCTTCTTCACCGTGGAGGAGGTAAATAGGGGAGTATTTGCGACGAGACAATTGTTCGCGTAACGAGTCAAAAGTTAAAGCAGCCATGATGGGAGTATCAAAAATAAGAAATTAGAAATAATAATTGGCCAAAAAATAGCGTAAAACGTCGAAAGCGAGGTCGAAGCGCTAGAATTGTGCAAATTAATATGTAAATTTACATAGATTTTCCGGGTATGGCAACCCGAGGAGCGAAATTTTTTTATGGAATTGAACTTACCGGCAATAAAAGTGGATGTAATCAAGGATGGTGATATAGTAAAAATCTATGACCGTCTGCGACGCAAGCATGTAGCGCTGACTCCTGAGGAGTGGGTGCGCCAGCATTTTGTGGAATATCTGATAAGTGAGAAGGGTTTTCCGGAATCGAGAATGGCTAACGAGGTTGGTCTAAAATTGAACGGGACGATGCGCAGGGTAGACACGTTGGTGTGTGATGAATATGCGCAGCCACTGGTTATCGTGGAGTACAAGAATGAGGATGTGGTGATAACGCAGCAAGTATTTGACCAGATAGTGAGGTATAACATGGTGCTGCAAGCGCGGTATCTGATAGTGTCCAACGGAAAGACTCATTATTGCTGTGAGATAAATTTAGAGAGTCATAGTTATAAGTTTTTACCGGAGATACCCAATTATAAGGAGCTAAAAAAATAACCCACATTGAGAATCCAAGAAGGCATCAATGTGGGCTTTTTTATTAGAGTAAATTATCTAGTGTGCAAGTATTGCCTAGAAGAAGTAAGCGACTTTAACGTTCCAAGCGCGGTTACGAGCTGAGAAGTTTTCGAGGAGCTGAGTTTTGAGAGAGTAGGTCATGCCCCAAGTGTAACCTGCAGAGACTTGCCAATTGCGGTAAAGTTCGGCACCAACAGCGACAGAGAGACCGAGCTCACCACCGGAGTAGTTGAAAGCTTTGTCGCTACCATGAGCAGCTAGAAGCGTGAAGTCGGGACCACCGGAAACGAAAGGAGCGATGTAGTCTTCGAGGCCATTGAGGTTAGTGTATTTAAACTTGAGGTGGAAAGGAATCTGGATGTAGTGGAGATACACACGTTCTCTACCGAAACCTTGAGATGCCCAGATTGTTTTTTCACCAAGATTGACGTTAGCGCCAAGTTGCTCGTAAAGGAGGCCGAGGTCAAGACCGAAACCAATACCGGGGAACATCATTTCGCCTTGAATACCGGCTGTATAGTTGACAGCGTTGTCGACAGAAATGAGGTCTTGCTTGAACTTTAAAGAGCTGATGTTTACGCCGACGGCGGGACCGTAACGGAATTGTGCATTAGCAGAGTAAGAGCCGAAGAATGCGCAAACAAGTATTAATAGAGTTAGAATTTTTTTCATAAGGGGTTGAAATAATGATAATTTGAGCACAAAGATAAGCTAATTATTTAATATTAGCAGTAATAAGCTGCTTAAACTTGGGATATTAAAATAGATTAACCTAGAAAAATCTACAACTTTGGGCTTTTTATCGAAGTCTTTCTATAAGAGTGTCTAAGTCGACCGATTCTTGAGTGCCGGCGGTCATGTCTTTGAGAGTGACTTTACCGTCAGCGAGCTCAGATTCACCGATGATAGCGACAAATGGGATAGCGAGGTCGTTGGCGTAGCTCATTTGTTTTTTCATCTTGGAGCTTTCGGGGTAAATCTCGGCAGAGATGTTGTTTTGGCGAAGAGCTTTAATCATCTTCATAGAAGCAGAGGCCTCAGCGGTGCCGAAGTTAGTGAACATAACTTTGGTGCCGATTTCGGTGTCGGTGGGGTAAAGCTCGAGGGTGTTAAGCACGTCGTAGATGCGGTCAGCGCCGAAAGAGATACCAACGCCGGAAACGCCGGGCATACCGAATACGCCTGTGAGGTTGTCGTATCGACCGCCACCGGTGATGCTACCGATAGTTACATCTTTGGCTTTGACTTCGATGATGGTACCGGTGTAGTAGTTAAGACCGCGAGCGAGAGATACATCGAGGTCGAGTTCAGCTTTGAGGCCGAGCTCTTGAACGCCGGCGGTAACGGTGCGTAATTCTTGAACACCGAGGGTTCCTATTTCGCTTGATTGGAGAAGGTCAGATAATTGGGTGAGACGTTCTTCGAGCGAGCCGGAGATGCTGAGAATGGGTTGAAGCTTAGCGATAGAATCGGCAGATAAACCGCGTTCAGCGAGTTCGGCGTTAACGTTTTCGATGCCGATTTTGTCGATTTTGTCGATAGCGACAGTAATGTCGACAATTTTTTCTGGGGCACCGATAAGCTCAGCGATACCGGCAAGGACTTTGCGGTTGTTGAGCTTGATGATGATATTTATTTTGAGACGATTGAAAACTTCGTCAATGAGTTGTAAAAGTTCGATTTCGTTGATGAGAGAGTCAGAGCCAACGACGTCGGCGTCACATTGATAGAATTCGCGATAACGGCCTTTTTGAGGGCGGTCAGCACGCCAAACGGGTTGAATCTGGAAGCGCTTGAAGGGGAATTGAATTTCGTTGCGGTGTTGCACGACGTATCTGGCGAAAGGAACAGTGAGGTCGTAACGAAGGCCTTTTTCGCAGAGTTGAGAAGTCAAGTGAACGTAGTCACCGTTTTCAACGAGGCGGTGGTCAGCGTTGCGGAGGTAGTCGCCTGAGTTTAGGATTTTGAAGAGAAGTTTGTCGCCTTCTTCGCCGTATTTGCCCATAAGGCTGGAAAGGTTTTCCATAGCGGGAGTTTCGATAGAACGGAATCCGTATAATTTGAAAACTTCACGAATGGTGTCAAATATATAGTTGCGGCGAGCCATTTCGGTGGGCGAAAAGTCGCGAGTCCCCTTGGGAATAGAAGGTTTCTGTGCCATTTTTTTGAAATATCTATGTATCTATGATTATGTTGTGTACAAAATTAGTGAAAAAATCCCACACGAGTGGTGTATTAAGCGTTTAAAATTAATATAGAGGTATATACAATGTAAACGATGACGAGAATGGCGCCTTCGATGCGGGTGATAGTTCGTTCGCCAATGAACCAACCGAAAAGCCAAAAGAGAAGAGAAGCAAGGATGAGCGTCAGCAGGTCAAAATTGGTGATGTTGCCAAGGGAGAGCGGGGTGATTGAAGAGGCGCAACCGAGGACGAGAAAGATGTTGAAGATGTTGCTGCCGATGACGTTGCCAACAGCCATTCCGGGCTTGTTTTTGAGCGCAGCGGTAACGGATGTTGCCAGTTCGGGGAGTGATGTGCCGAGGGCGACAATCGTGAGGCCGATGATGGCGTCGCTGACGCCGAGGCCGGAAGCAATGCCTGAGGCTCCGTCAACAAAGAGGTCACCGCCAAAGATGAGTAAAGCGAGGCCGAGGATGGTGTAAATAATGGCTCGAGTGATTGACATTTCTTTAATAGCCGTGTCAGCACTATCGGCGGAGGTGTCGGATGACTTGGCAATACCGAACATATATCGCATGAAGATGGCGAGGAAGCAGAGGAGGATGAGACCGTCGATGCGGGAGAGACTGTTAAACGGTGCGTTGGTGAGAAAAACGCCGTTGCCCATAATCAGCAGGATGATGGAGGAAAGGAGCACGAGCGGAATTTCAGTGGTCATGATGCTCCGCTCAATTTTGATGGGGAGAACGATGGCCGTGATTCCAATAATCATGAGAATATTGAAGATGTTACTACCGACGACGTTACCAATGGCGAGCTCGCCACTGCCGTTGATGGCGGAGACGATGCTGATGACCAGTTCAGGAGCAGACGTGCCGAAAGCGACGATTGTCAAGCCGATAATGAGGTCAGAAAGGCCTAGACGGCGGGCAATAGCCGAGGCACCATCGGTGAGAGCATTAGCACCGAAGAGAATCATAGCTAATCCACCGATAAGAGTAATTACGTTAAGGAGCATGGGAGAGTGAGAGGCCTAGAAAAGAGGGAATTTGTTGTCGCTGATAACGTATTTTTGGCGGAATTCATCGTTGGTTTGCAAGAAAGCAACTACTCCTTGAATTAAGAATAATATTTGTAATACAGCGCTTAATATACCGCATGATAACACCGAGATAGCAAGGGAAATGATTCCGGCCGTAGTTTTGCCTACATAGAAATATTGGATACCGAGAGTGCCGAGGAAGATAGCAAGTAAAGCAAAAACGCCACGGCTTTTGCCTTCGGGACCGCAGTAAAAAACGTCGTTAGTGTTGGCGTTTTGTTGTTGATTGGTGTTATTACCTGAAAAATGAGGTGGTTGATTGAGTACACTGCCACAGAAGCGGCATTTGATAGCGTCATCTTGTATTAGTTCTTGACAGTAAGGGCATTTTTTCATTTTGATGTTAAGTTTTTAAGATGTATTTGCAAATATATGAAAATAAAGGCGAAGTGGCAAGATAAAAGATAAAGAATTGGGATGGGGAATGGATAATTGACAGATGGTTAGGTGATTGAGTGAAAAGTGAGCTATTGAGAAAAGGGCAAAAAAAATCCCCTCACGAGGGGCGGAATTTACAGGTAGATTAGTCCTTTGGAATAATCATACCTGTTGGTACTAAAGCAGTAGAGCTTGAAGTAGTGTCGGTGTACCAATTAATAGCTTTCTTGGAAAGAGTCATAATGATGAAATTCAAGAACATAAAACAATATTTTTTTGTATGTGATTAAAATGTAAAATAAGCGAAGTTGATTGACAAACTCTTTTGTCAGTAACTTAAAAAACTTAGGTCTATATGGCGCTCAATGTCCCGAGCATTTAAAACCGAGCGCGAAGGTACAGCCATTGAGTGTAATTACAAAATAATAGGGCAATATATTGAGTTGAGTTATGTGTAATTGGGAAGTATTAGGAAATCTTTGCTAAAAATGTGAGTCGGCGTGATTTGTTTCTGTGATAGCTTAGAGATATACAAGAAATTGTCGTAACTTTGTAGTTTAGATTGTTTTTAGGAATTTATTTATATCACTATGTTTAAGAATAACGACGGTTCAAGTAAGGCTGGCGGATTGAAGCGCCAGTTAGGAAGTTTGGCAATACCAATATTTATAGAGACGTTATTGATGATGACCTTGGGTGCAGTCGATACGTTTATGTTGTCGCGTCACAGTGATGTAGCCGTGGCAGCTGTTGGTGTGGTGAATCAAATAGTAATGTTGTGCTTTTTGGTGTTTGAGGTTATCAATCTAGGAACGTCAGTATTAGTGAGCCAATATATAGGAGCCGGCTTGAAGCAGCGTGTGTCACAGGTAGTGGGCGTGTCGCTTGTTGTAAATTTGGTAGTGGGCGTGATTTTGAGCGCAGGCTTGTATTTTGGAGCTGAAAATATATTGAAATTGATGGGGTTGAGTGACGATATTCTTGCAGAGGGCGTTGTGTATATGCGCATCGTGGGAATGTTGGCGTTCTTCCAATCGTTGTCGTTTACTGCATCGGCGACATTGCGCGCGACTAATAAGGCTGTATATCCGATGATGGTAGTGGCGATGGTAAATGTGCTCAATATATTTGGAAACTATACGTTGATTTTCGGACACTTTGGCGCTCCGGCATTAGGAGTTGAAGGTGCGGCAATATCAACGGTGATAAGTCGAGGAATAGCAATGGTTGTATTGCTGGTGTTGTTGTATCGACACGTTTTAGGTACATTCCCGTGGGAGATATTCAAGCAGTTTCCGCGACGAGAGCTTGTTAACTTGCTCAAGATAGGATTACCGTCGGCGGGAGAGCAGTTCAGCTATAGCTCGGCGCAAATAATCATGACCTATTTTATTAATATGCTGGGAGTGGAGGTGCTTGCAGCGAGAACTTATGTGGCAAATATAGTGATGTTTGGTTATCTGTTCTGCATCGCGATATCACAGGGCGGAGCAATTTCCATAGGTCATTTAATAGGGCGAAACAAGGTTCAAGGCGCGTTTATTTTGGGCAAATTTGTGTTGAGATGGTCGTTGATAGTGACATTGTCGTTGTCGGTGGCATTGGCTTTTGGCGGACGATATGTGTTGCAGTTGTTGACAGATAATCCTCATATAATATCAATAGGAGCAACGTTGCTGATAATAGATGTATTGGTGGAAATAGGTAGACCAATAAATATTTTTGCGACAAATGCGTTGCGCTCAACGGGCGACGTGAACTATCCATTTTATGTTGGCTTGGTGGTGATGTGGAGCATGCAAGTGGCAGGAGGATGGTTCTTCGGAATATTCTTGGGCTTGGGCATCAATGCGTTGTGGCTAATGATATCGGCCGATGAGATAACTCGCGGCGTGATATTCGTGCGCCGCTGGTGGAGTAAAAAGTGGGCGAATAAGAGCTTTGTGGCGCGATAAATGAAAAAAGTAGGAGAAATTTTGTAAAAAATAAGTGTGTATTCAAAAAAAAAGAATTACATTTGCAACGGTAAAAACAAAATAATCGAATTCGTATAATATCTAAAATTTAATTATCTCATGGCTTACGTAATCTCTGATAACTGTGTGGCTTGTGGAACATGTATTTCTGTATGCCCAGTAGAAGCTATTTCTGAAGGCGACAAATACCACATCGATCCAGATACTTGCATCGAATGCGGTTCATGTGCAGAAGTTTGTCCTAGCGAAGCAATCGCTCCGGGCGAATAATGAATGCCACCAATTAAGAAAAAAGATAAGTGCTGCTGCCTAGAATGATGGGTAACAGCACTTTTTGTTTTATAGCCAAGGGAAAAAGAGGGAACAGAAGGGGTAAAAGGTTAATTTGTAATGATTAACGCGGAAGATGTTGAAACCGCTTCTGAAAATAACTAATTTTGTAGAATCAGACATTTTACTAAGAAAAAGAGTCACTTAAATAAACTAAATGAAGACAGATTTAGAAATTGCTCATGAAACCAAGTTGAAACCTATTTCAGAAATAGCACAATCAATAGGCGTTCATGAAGATGAGTTGGAACACTATGGGAAGTATATCGGCAAAGTTTCATTAACTCACAAGACAGAAAAGAATGGTAAGCTAATATTGGTTACAGCGATATCAGCTACAAAGACCGGTATAGGTAAAACTACAGTATCAATAGGCCTGGCATTAGGCTTAAACAAAATAGGGAAGTCGGCAATAGTAACATTGAGAGAGCCATCACTAGGCCCATGCTTCGGAATGAAGGGTGGTGCAGCAGGTGGCGGTTATGCTCAAGTATTGCCAATGGAGAAGATAAACTTGCACTTTACAGGTGATTTTCACGCAATAACATCGGCACATAATTTGATTTCGGCAATGCTCGATAATTATGTGTTTCAGCGTCGCAAAACCGGATTTTCGTTCAAGGAGATTTTGTGGAAGCGAGTGCTTGATGTGAATGACCGTTCATTGAGAAGCATCGTTACCGGCTTGGGCGGAACTATGGATGGAATACCTCGTCAATCAGGTTTTGATATTACAGCGGCATCAGAATTGATGGCGATATTGTGTTTGGCAGCAGATGAGGACGACATGAGACGACGTGTTGGCAATACAATCATTGCGGTGAACTATGATGACAGCCCGTTTACGGTAAATGATTTGGGCGCGACAGGTGCAGTAATGGCATTGTTGGCCGAGGCGGTAAAACCCAACTTGGTGCAAACGACCGAAAATACGCCGGCGATTATTCATGGCGGACCGTTTGCAAATATAGCGCACGGTTGTAACTCGGTAATTGCGACAAAAATGGGCCGTTCAATGTGTGATTATTGCATCACTGAGGCCGGATTTGGTGCTGACTTGGGCGCAGAAAAGTTCTATGATATCGTGGGACGACAAAATAACTTGATGCCCGACTTGACAATAATTGTAGCCACCGCTTCAGGATTGAAATTCCATGGAGGTGTAGCAGCAGATTCGTTGTTTGTTCCCGATGTTGAGGGCTTGAAACGCGGACTTTGCAATTTGAACAAGCACGTAGAGAATATAAAGAAGTTTGGCCAAAAGGTAATGGTGGTTTTGAACCGTTTTGGAAGTGATACTGATGAGGAGATAGCAGCAATCCAAGAAAATTGCGAAAAGGTGCTCGGTGTTCCATCGGTTATCAACAATGCCTTTGCTCAAGGTGGCGAAGGCGCGGTAGAAATGGCAAACATGGTAGACGAGATGTTGTCTCAGGCCACAACCGCTGAACCACACTACGCATACGAGCTTGAAGATTCAATACCCGTCAAGATTGAGAAGCTTGCAAAAGAAATTTATGGCGCAAAGAGCGTGAATTTCTCAAAGAGAGCGTTGAAAGGTATTCAATTTGCGACCAAAGTAGGGCTGGATAAGGCTCCGATATGTGTAGCGAAGACACAATATTCATTCTCGGGCGACGCAAAGAAATTGGGCGTACCAACCGATTTTGAATTGGATATCAATGATATTGTTATCAATGCAGGTGCCGGAATGGTAGTTGTTATAGCCGGCGACATCATGAGAATGCCCGGATTGCCCGCACGACCTCAAGCCGAATTGATAGATTATCGCGATGGCGAGATGTATGGCTTGAGTTGATAAAGCATAAACAAAAAAAAGAAAGTACAAGCTTGGTTGGAACGTGGATTTCAGCCGAGCTTGTATTGTTTTGTGGCATAAAAGCCAAAACATGGAGAAATAGATTGCTAATTGAAAATAAATTTGTAAATTAGCCTGAAATAAAACACAACGATTATAGAGGATGACTAAAGTATGGGTTGTCCGAAAAGGCAAATATGGCAAAATCGATTAAATCTAATTATATATTTACCCTGATATCAACCATCTCGTCAATGTTATTTCCGGTAATAACATTCCCGTATGCTGCGCGCGTATTGATGGCGGATATGATAGGGCAAGTCAATTTCTTTACATCCATCGTCTCGTATATATCCTTACTGACAAGTTTGGGAATACCGATGTATGCGATAAGAGAGACGGCCAGGGTGAGAGATGATAAAAATGAACTGAATAAAACGACTTTGGAAATAATATTGTTGCACACGGGGCTGACAGCAATAGGCTATCTTATTGTGTTTATATTATGCGCCACAGTGGCAAAGATACAGGTGGATATACCTTTGTTTTTGTTGATAAGTACGACGATATTGTTTAACGCACTGGGCGTTGAATGGTTTTATCAGGGCGTTGAGGAATTCAAGTATATCACAATCAGAGGATTGATTGTGCGCACGATATGCGTGGTGTTCTTGTTTATTTTTGTCAAGACACGTCAAGACTTGATGTATTATGCGGCATATACGGTGTTTGGCACCGTGGGTAATAATATATTGAACTTTATCCATCTGAGGAAACATATAAGCATTAAGCGGATAAGACTCAAGGAGTTGCACCCAATGAGGCATTTGGTGCCGTCGTTACGCATTTTTGTGCTGAATCTTATCGTGTGCATTTATGTAAATCTTGACTCGGTGATGCTTGGCTTTATAAAGGATAGCGCACCGGTGGGATATTATACTGGTGCGACGAAGTTGACGAGGTTGGCGCTGGGCATTATTACGTCATTGGGCACGGTTATGTTGCCGCGATTGTCCAACTTGATACAGCAGGGACAAAAAGAAGAATTTAAGGCTCTGGCGCAGAAAGCAGTAGATTTTGTGGTGGTTATAAGTATGCCGATAATGATAGGTGTGATGACGATGGCGCCAATATTAATCAGATTGTTTTGTGGCGAAAGTTACGCGCCGGCAATCTTGACGCTACAGATAATTTCGCCGATAATATTCGTCATTGCGTTGTCAAATATGTTTGGCATCCAAATTTTATATCCGCAAGGTAAAGAAAAACTAGTGATAATATCCACGGGAGTTGGAGCGCTTATCAACTTCACGCTCAATATGTTGCTAATCCCCAAATATTCCCAAAACGGAGCAGCAATCGCATCGGTTATTGGGGAAACTGCAGTGACAGTGACTATGTTTTTAGTTGGACGCAATCACTTGTATGTGACGCTTTTCAACAGTGAACACCTGAAGAGCGTGCTGGCTGCTGTAGTTATGGGCGCTGTGTGCGTGTTGATGATACAGCTTCATCTAAATGATATTATATCAGTAATTTTGATACCAATAGCGGGAGCGATTGTCTATGCATCGCTGCTGCTTTGGGCAAAGAATCCATCAATAATGATGGTGAAGGATTTCGTTAAATCTAAAGTAAGTAAACATTGAAAACTCAAGAACATAAATGTATGGCATCTCATTATGACTATTTGATTGTGGGCTCAGGGTTGTATGGCGCAACGTTTGCCCATCTAGCGACTAAGCGAGGAAAAAAGTGCTTGGTGATTGATAAGCGTTCTCATTTGGGCGGAAATATCTATTGTCAAGAGCAGGATGGCATAAATGTCCATAAGTATGGCGCGCATATATTCCATACGTCAAACAAGACGGTGTGGGAGTTTGTGAATTCCTTGGTGGAGTTTAACCGCTACACTAATAGTCCGGTGGCAAATTATAAGGGCGAGTTATATAACCTGCCGTTTAATATGAACACGTTCAACCGAATGTGGGGAGTCATAACGCCCGAAGAGGCGCAAGCAAAGATTGATGAGCAACGAGCCGACGTGCGCAAACAACTTGGTGGTCGAGAGCCGGCAAATCTAGAAGAACAAGCGCTGATGCTCGTTGGTAAGGATATTTACGAAAAACTCATCAAGGGATACACCGAGAAGCAGTGGGGACGGCCATGCACAGAGTTGCCGGCATTTATTATTCGCCGTCTGCCGGTGAGACTGGTTTATGATAACAATTATTTTAATGATATATATCAAGGGATTCCAATCGGTGGATATAATAAGCTGATTGAAGCCTTGCTAGACGGCTCGGAGACAAAAACTGAAGTTGATTTCTTTGAGAATCGAGAATATTGGGAGTCAATAGCCGATACAATTGTATTTACCGGAAAGCTTGATGAATATTTTGGCTATCGATATGGAAAACTTGAGTATCGAACCGTGCGCTTTGAAGAAGAACGTATAGAGACGCCTAATTATCAAGGAAATGCGGTGGTTAATTATACTGCAAGTGATGTGCCCTACACAAGAGTGATAGAGCATAAGCATTTTGAAAGCTTCGGGCAGGCGGTTTATGATAATCCCGTGACGATAGTATCAAAAGAGTACTCAACCGAATGGAGTGAAGGCATGGAGCCGTATTATCCGGTTAATGATGCCAGAAATAATGACTTGGCTGAGAAATACCGAAAATTGAGCGCGCAAGAGAAAAACGTGATTTTCGGCGGCCGTTTGGCAGAATATAAATATTACGATATGGCTCCGATAATTGAGCAAGTATTGAACCTATTCAAATAAAAAAGAGATATCATGGAAGCGAAAATATTGGTTTGCTGCCACAAGCAAGATGTCATGGAGACACAAGCGCCGTATTATCCAATACAAGTGGGTAAGGCTATTTCCGGTGTCGACTTGGGAATAACGGGAGATGATACCGGCGACAATATAAGTGATAAAAATGCGTCATATTGCGAGCTCACGGGAATGTATTGGGCTTGGAAGAATCTCAAAAACGTTGACGTGGTGGGTCTGTGCCATTATCGCCGATATTTTGATTTCCACAATCAGTGCCCATGGTATTTGGCTCATGCAGCGTATCCGACATCAGATTTTGATAAAATAAATCGTCAAATACCTGATGAAATATTGCAGAAGGTAAAAGACGGATATGTGGTGTGTGTCAAGCCCAAATATTATTTGTCGCTGAAATTAGATTACGCAAATGCGCATATCAGCGATGATATGAGAGTGCTGCAGTCCATAATCAAGGAGACGCAAGATGAAGCGATGCAACAAGCATTTTTCAAGGTGATGAATGGCTCCGAATTAATGCACTATAATATGTTCATGATGAGCCGAGCTGACTATGATGAGTATTGCAGCTGGCTGTTTGGTATATTGGCTGAGGCGGAGAAACGCATTGATATATCCCACTACAGCCCGGTACAACGCCGCATATTTGGATATATGGCCGAGCGCTTGTTTAACGTTTGGTTGTATGCTAAGAAGCAAAATAAGGTGATTAAGAAACCGATTTTGTGGTTTATAGATAATCCTAAAGAGTTGAGGCGTGACACTTTGATTCATCATCTGATATATAATTGGCGCATCCGTTTTGCTAATTTTATATCCAGGCCACGCCGTTTTGAATTGTAATAAAAATTATGCATTTAAAAATATTAATGCCATGTGTACTAATAAGATAAGAAATATATTTGCAACAGTAGCGCTTGTAACTGCCACATTTGCCCAAGGAGCAGTTACATTACCACATTTTGTGACCGATAATATGGTTATTCAACAAAATGCCGTGCTGAAGCTGGTGGGTAAAAGTACGTATAGTAATGCTCAACTGACAGTTAAGTGTCAATGGGATGGGAAAAGCTATACAACACAAACCGATGGTGAAGGCCGATTTGAGCTGAAACTAAACACACCGGCAGCCGGAGGCCCTTATAGCATTGAGGTGAACGATGGTGACGTACTGACACTTCAAAATGTGATGATTGGTGAAGTGTGGTTGTGTTCGGGACAGTCAAACATGGAGATGCCTGTTGGCGGATGGGGCAAGGTCCTGAATTATGAGCAGGAAATAGCGAATGCCAATTATCCCAACTTGCGACTCTTGCAAATCAAAAAACAAGAATCGTTTAAGGCGTATGATGATACAGAGGTAAATATGGGTGGATGGGTGAGCTGTAGTCCATCTACAGTTGAGAATTTCTCATCTATCGGATATTTCTTTGGCCGGAGGCTTCTTGGCGAGCTGAATGTGCCGATTGGCATAATAGATTGCACATGGGGCGGAAGCGCTGCCGAGTGCTGGACTTCGCTTGAGGCAATAAAGGGCGTGCCGGGCTTTGAACGCGAAGTGGCGACAATCGAGCGCAATGATTTTGACTATAATCGCATAAAGCAAGATAATCAAGAGCAGATTGAGCAATGGAATAAAGAGCAAGATGCGCTTGACGCTGACTATGATAAAATGCAAGTGGGCGGAGATATGCCTACGGTGGCCGTGCCCGGATATTGGGCTGATGCGCCGTTGGTGGACTTTGATGGGGTAGTGTGGTTGACTTATCAATTTGATTTGCCTAAGAAGCTGGCAGGGAAACCGGCAGTGCTTCATGTGGGCAAAATAGATGATGATGACACGACCTATCTAAATGGCGAACTTGTGGGACATACCCGCGGATTTGATGCGCAACGTGTTTATCAGGTGGAGAAGGGCGTTCTGAAGAAAGGCGCCAATGTGATTGCCGTAAAAGTTGTGGATTATCAACAAGGCGGTGGAATATGGGGCGATGCCAAGGATGTGTATCTGGAAGTTGGCGGCGAGTATATCTCGTTGGCCGGAGACTGGTCCTATCGACTTGGTGATGATGCTACCAAATTGAATGAGAAGCCTGCTGCTGTAGGTGGAGATTATCCGGTATATCCCACATTGCTGTATAATGCGATGTTGAAGCCGTTGAGCATTATGCCTGTCAAGGGCTTTTTGTGGTACCAAGGCGAGGCAAATGTGGGAAGAGACGAGCAGTATGCTCAGTTGTTCCCAACGATGATTAGGGATTGGCGCAAGTTGTGGGGCCAAGATGTGTCGTTCAACTTTGTGCAGCTAGCAGGATTTTTGAGGGAGCAGGACATTCAGCCGGAATCGACATGGGCAGCGTTGAGGGCTGCGCAGGCAGTGGCCTTGAAAGAGCCGAAGGTCTCGATGGTGACCGCGATAGATGTGGGCAATCCTGATGACATTCACCCTAAAAATAAGCAAGAGGTGGCTCGCCGCTTGGCCGAGATGGTGCTGAACCAAGATTATGGGCTGGATTTTCCGGCGAGAGCGCCCAGGCCTGTGAGCTGTCATTGCAACGGACCGTCAATGGAAATAACATTTGATGATGAGGTTGTGGGCCCATACGAGTTGAGCGGATTTGTGATTTTGGGTGCCGATGGCAAATATTATAAAGGAAATACGATAGCTAAAGACCGCACAACCTTGTCGGTAACGCCGGTAAAAACAGTAATTCCTGTAGAAGTTTTGTATGATTGGGCAGATTGTCCCAATGGGGATGTGCGCGGAAAGAACGATTTGCCGGTGCTTCCGTTCAAAAGTTCGCAACTTGAGCAGAAATAGCTATTAATCTATAACAGTGGAGATTATAAAGAAGAGGAGAGGAGTGTGAGAAAAATAATGCAAGAAAAAGCGAAAAAAAGCGCGTGGATACTTGCACAATTCAAATCTTCTTTATAATTTTGCACTCGCAAACGCAACGAGACAGAGGTCTTAAACAAAGAGTTTGGCGAAAGAAAAAAAAATAAAAATTCTTGCTGAAAAATTTGGAAGATTGAAAATTAAGTTGTAACTTTGCAAGCGCTTTGATACGGCAACGGAATCAAAAGCAAATAGAAAATTGAAATTGCCTCTTTAGCTCAGTTGGCCAGAGCACGTGATTTGTAATCTCGGGG
>CAYTFG010000038.1:0-17572 GCA_964436925.1 uncultured Bacteroides sp.
TCGAAAAATCTGCTAAGTACAAACTAATATAGCTTAAACCATTGACAGCCAAAGCCATAACCCTCAAAAGTGACAAACTCGGAAAAATAGTAAAAATATAATTAAGTTTCGGGTATTATTAAATAAAAAACGAGCAAGGTGTTGAGACCTTGCTCGTTGTAGTGAATTATAAAGGAAATATAAGTTCTATTTGTTAACTTGGAAGCGGTTTTCGCCGTCACGGAGGTAAGCGACGATTTGACGAGCGGCAGCGATGCCGGCGTTGATGTTAGCTTCGGCGGTTTGAGCACCCATTTTCTTAGGAGTGAAGAATACTCGGCCGGCAAATTTTTCTTTTAGTTCGGCAGCATTGTCGGGCTTAACGTCAGCGACATATTTCAAGTCGGGACGGTCTTCCAAAGCCTTAGCCAAACCGGCTTCGTCGATAACTTCCTTGCGAGCAGTGTTGATGAGAACACCACCTTTAGGCATACGGGTTATGAGGTCATAACCGATAGAGCCTTTAGTCTCGGGAGTTGCTGGAATGTGGATAGAAACAAATTTGTTGTTGCTGTAGAGGTCTTCGATTTTATCAACGGGCTTAACGCCTGCATTGGCGATGACTTCGTCGGGGCAATAAGGGTCGAGGGCTGAAACTTGCATTTCAAAACCTTTGGCGATGCGAGCAACGTTGCGACCAACTTGACCGAAAGCTTGAATACCGAGAGTCTTGCCACGTAGTTCAGTGCCTGATGTTCCGTCATACATATTGCGGATAGCCATAACGGTCATACCGAAAACGAGTTCGGCAACAGCGTTAGAGTTTTGGCCCGGTGTGTTTTGTACAACAACCTTGTGGGTTGTAGCTGCAGCGAGGTCAACGTTGTCATATCCTGCACCTGCACGAACGACGATTTTGAGGTTTTTAGCGGCATCGAGCACGGGCGCATCAATGATGTCACTACGTATGATTATTGCGTCGGCATCAACAACAGCAGCCTTGAGTGCTTCAGCATCGGCATATTTTTCGAGGAGGACAAGCTCGTAGCCTGCGTCTTCAACAACTTGACGTATAGAGTCAACCGCAGCGGCAGCAAACGGTTTTTGAGTTGCTAATAATATTTTCATGATAGTTGTAGTTAAAAATTAGTGTTGAGCTTCGAAGTCTTTCATTGCTTGAACGAGAACCTTAACGCTTTCAAGAGGCATAGCGTTGTAGAGAGAAGCACGGAAACCACCAACTGAGCGGTGACCCTTGATACCAACGATGCCACGAGTGGTAGCGAAGTCGATGAAGTCTTTTTCAAGTTCTTTGTATTCGGGTTTCATAACGAAGCAAACGTTCATGATAGAGCGGTCTTCTTCTTTGACTGTACCCACGAATAGACGGCTGGAGTCGATAGCGTCGTAAAGCACAGCGGCTTTCTCGAGGTCGAGTTTTTCGATAGCTTCGATGCCACCGAGTTGTTTATACCAGCGGAGTGTTTGAAGAGCTGAGTAGATGGGGAGTACAGGAGGAGTGTTGAACATAGAGCCCTTGTCAACGTGGGTCTTGTAATTTAGCATAGTTGGGAGCACGCGGTCAACGTGGCCGAGAGCATCTTCTTTAACGATAGCGATGGTAACACCGGCAGGAGCTAAGTTCTTTTGAGCGCCTGCATAGATAGCGGTGTATTTGCTGACGTCAACGGGGCGAGAGAAAATATCAGATGACATGTCGCAAATCAAGGGTACACCAACTTCAAGGTCTTTGCGGATTTCAGTACCGTAGATAGTGTTGTTAGATGTGAAGTGGAAGTACTCAGAGTCAGGAGCGACAGTGTAGTCTTTAGGAATGTAAGTGTAGTTAGCATCTTTAGAAGAGGCAACCACGTCAACTTCGCCGATGAGTTTAGCTTCTTTGATAGCTTTGTTAGCCCAAGTACCGGTATCGAGGTAAGAAGCCTTTTTATTGAGGAAGTTGAGAGGCATCATGTAGAATTGCAAGCTGGCGCCACCACCAAGGAAGAGAACGTGGTAACCTGCAGGGATGTTAAGAAGTTCCTTCACTAAATCAGAAGCTTCGTCGATAACTGCTTGAAATTCTTTACTGCGGTGAGAAATTTCAAGGATAGAAAGACCGGTGTCGGCAAAATTAATGATTGCGTCGGCGGTGTTTTTAATGGTGTACTCGCTGAGAATAGAGGGACCAGCGTAGAAATTATGTTTTTTCATCTTAAAAAAGTTGGTTAGGTTTATATTCTATCTATTTGATAAATTTAAGTGAAATTGAATGTTGCAAATATACGGAAATTTTTCAGTAAAACAAGTAAAGGTTGGTAGTTTATAGAATTTTATGATTTATAACAAATATTACGCATTGTTGTATTGTTAATAGATTTTAATTGAGAACATTTTTAATGCCAAAATTAAAAGTTTTTATCTATCTTTACACACTCATAGTGTAGTGATAATAGACTTTTAAGCAGTAGGCTTATAATCAATCATGAACCTAAGATATAACAAAAGTGTTAAAGAAGTAATTTTATAGACATTCCGACAGTGCCGTAAAATTATAAACAACTCATTTAGAATATTAAAAAGCCAAAATAAAATTATGGATAATCAAGAAGAACGCGAAACCTCGGAAGTGAGAAAATTTGATAGAATAATACGTACTATCTTCGGCATTTTCATGGTCTTTTTGTATGTGGGGATGGGCGTTCTGCTATTTATCAATTTCTTTAATTTCCCAACAAACTCACTACTTTGGCTCTCGGGAAGATATCTAATGGGCGTAATACTGGTTATATATGGTTTTTGGCGTGGCTACCGTCAATGGAAAGGACTGGACTACACTAGAAAATATTAAAAATAAAGAGTAAAGAAAGGAGAAAACAATGAAACGTCAATATTTTTACCTTCTAATATCTGTTTTGGCAATAATGTTGCCTAGTTGTATGAAATATGAGAAACCGACAACTGATACCGCAACATCAGGCACGACATCAATGATGTGTGATGACAGTTTCCGCAACATTATGGAACAGGAAATAGATGTGTTTGAATATCAATATCCCGAAGCTCATATATTGGCACAATATACACCTGAAAGGGAAGCAATAGATTCATTATTGGCGCTAAAGACCAAGACAATAGTAATACCGAGAGACCTTACTAAGGAAGAGGTGCAATATCTCAAGAGTAAGCAACGCTTGGCAAAGTCAAAGATGATTGCTGTGGATGCAATAGCGTTGATAGTAAATCCCGAAAATCCATGTGATATATTGACGGAGTCAGAGATATCAGAGATACTCACCGGCCGTCTAAAGCAATGGAATGATATATCGCCTAATAAATTGGGCGAAATTAAGGTCGTGTTTGACAGCAAATTTGCAAGCACGGTGCAATACATGAGAGATTCGCTGATGAATGGCGGTGATTTTGGAGATAACGTGTATGCTCAAGACTCGGTAATGGGAGTATTTGAGGCCGTTAAGAAAAATCCGTCGGCGATAGGTGTTATCGGTGTCAGCTGGTTGACCACCGACCTTGACGGACGTGACCAAACAATTGAAGAGCGCACAGCCGAGCTAAACAGCGATAATCCAACAATTGGGACAAACCTTGACGCATCCCAAGTGAAGGTGTTGAAGGTGTGTCGTGATAATGATTACAAGGCATATAAGCCGTATCAACAAAATATTTATGAAGGAACTTATCCATTGTTCCGACAAATTTACATGATTACTGTAGGCGCCAACGGAGGCTTGGCACATGGCTTCTATTCATTCGTCACCGGCGTCATCGGACAGAAAATAATTCTTAAAACCGGAATTATGCCGGCAGTAATTCATCCCCAGGTAGTAAACGTTGGGGGCAAAGATTAGTCTAATATCTAAAAAACCGGGAAAAGTAACAAAAATATTAATCGAAATAAAAACCAACATTTAACCAACGATGAGAATCAAATTTTTATTTTCAGTTCTTCTAGGGGCATCATTGGTTGCCTCGGCTGAAGGTTACAAGGATGGTATTGAATATTTCAAAGCCGACCAATTTGACAATGCCAAGACAATTCTTGAGCGTAACTTGAACAATGCCGGAACCGACAAGGCAGTAACTTACTACTACCTCGGAGCTATTGCTTTACACAACAATGATAAGGCAACAGCAAAGGCTAACTTTGACAAGGGTGTACAAGCCAACGCAGAATGCCCTTATAACTACGTGGGCCTAGGTAATATCGAACTTACCAATGGAAACAAGAGCGCTGCAGAAGCAAACTTCAAAACAGCTCAAAATTTGAGCAAGAAGAATGCTGAAATAACCGTGCTCATAGCTCGTGCTTACTACAATGCCGACCCTGTAAAGTATACAAAAGAAATTTCTTCATATTTAGCAAAAGCTCGTAAAGATTCAAAGAACCAAGAACCATCAATCTATATCCTCGAAGGTGATATGGACATGGCAGAAAAGAAAGTTGGTGATGCTGCAGCTAAGTATGAAAATGCCATCTACTACGAGGAAGGCAATTCAGAAGGTTATGTGAAGTATGCAAACGCATATTTCCAAGTAAATCCTGATTATGCAGTGAGAAAACTTGAGGAATTGTTGACTAAGCAACCTAATTCAGCACTTGCACAACGTGAACTTGCTGAAAAGTATTACGAAAACAATCAATGGCTCAAGGCTTCAGACCAATATGGCGAATACATCAAGAATCCTAACCACTTCCCCGAAGATAAGGCTCGTTATGCAGTACTTCTTTACTACGGTGAAAAATATACTCAATCACTCCAAGTATCAGAAGAAATGCTTGCACAAGATGCTGATAACTTCTTGATGAACCGTATTAAATTCCTTAACCTTGCAGCATTAGGTCGTAACGATGAAGCTGTGTCAGCAGCTGAAGTATTCTTCACCAAGAAGGGTTACTTCACCGGTAATGACTATGTAACTTATGCCGATGTCTTGACAAAGGTTGACCGCAAGGATGATGCTGTGGCTCAAGTAGAAAAAGCAGTAGCAGCTGACCCTGAAAATGAGGCACTTCTTTCAAAACTTACTGAAGCATATACCAATTCAAATCGTCACGCTGAAGCAGCAGCAACAATGGATAAGTATATCAGCGTTAAGGAAAACCCAACAGCAACCGATTATTCAATGGCTGCAGGTCGTTACTTGATTGCTGCATCATCAATGACTGATCTTGCAGAACGTAAAGCAACAGCCAATAAGGGTGTAACTTATATTGACCGTGCACTTGAAGTTGCTCCTAACAATGCCGGTCTATGGCAACGTAAGGGCCAATTGATTCTCGTGGGTAACAATAACGAAATGAGTGAAGAGTCAGCAACCGTTATGAAGAAAGTGCTTTCAATTCTTGATGCAGATGCTTCAAACAAGGATGCTAACAACCCATCAAATCAATTGAAAATTTACAAGTCAGCTTATACTCTATTAGGTATTTACTACAACAACAATAAGGATAAAGAGAATGCTTCACTTTATTTCGGCAAGTTGCTTGAAGTAGACCCAACTAATGAGTCAGCAAAGGGCTATTTCAATAAATAATACACGATAGAAAATATTTATGGCAAGGAGCTGTCACGGGATTGTGGCGGCTCCTTTGTTAATTATATGGGGGAATAATTGAAAGGCGTGGTGAACAATTAGGACGTGATTGTGGTTGTAACAATACATGATTATCTAAATATAAACCTTTTAATCGAATTAGTAAACTATGCATTTAACACCAAGGGAGCTTGATAAGCTTAAATTATTAACGATGGGCATAATCGCTGAGCGACGCCGTAGTAAGGGATTAAAATTGAATTATCCTGAGGCTGTGGCGCTGATAACGTCGTCGGCACTTGAAGGTGCCCGCGAGGGAAAAACAGTCGAAGAGGTCATGCATGACGCTTCGAGCGTGCTGACTCGTGATGACGTAATGGAGGGCGTTGCCGATATGATGACATTGTTGCAGGTTGAGGCAGTTTTTACCGATGGCTCGAGGTTGGTATCAATCCATCATCCCATCAAGTGATATAATAACACACACGTAGAATATAAATTTAAACCTATGAATGATACACAAGCGGGTGGAGTGATTACACCCGGATTTGAACCGTCAACACCGGTGATTGTGGGCGGAGTCATCTTAAAAGAAGGCACGATAGAGTATAACTGTTGCAGGCCGACTGTAAAAATCAAAGTACGTAATACAGGAGATAGACCCATACAAGTGGGCTCACATTTCCATTTTTTTGAGGTGAACCGATATATGGAGTTTGACCGAGGTCAAGCCTTTGGAAAGCATCTCAACATCCCGGCTACGACAGCAGTGAGGTTTGAGCCCGGAGAGGAAAAAGAAGTGGAATTGGTGAGCTTCGGTGGAAAGCAACGCATTATAGGCTTTAATGGATTGACTCAGGGGTATGTGGGGCTGGAAGACTCCCCCGGGTATTATCCTGTGAGAGAAAAGGCTCTACGCCGAATGAGAAAGAATGATTTTAAATGTTCATGTGGCTGTAAATCCGGTGATAAATTGAAGAATAAATAACTATGGCAACAATATCAAGACAAGAATATAATAATCTATTTGGCCCAACGGTTGGCGATAAAATCCGTTTGGGGGACACACAATTATATGTTGAGATTGAACGAGACTTGCGAGTACCGGGCGATGAAGTGGTCTATGGCGGAGGAAAAACACTCCGAGATGGCATGGGAACGGCCAATACCATCACTCACCGTGCCGGCTCGCTTGATTTGGTGATAACCAATGTAACTGTCTTGGACCCGATTTTAGGCGTCGTTAAGGCTGATGTCGGCATCAAAGACGGAAAAATTGCCGGTATAGGCAAGGCCGGGAATCCAAACGTGATGTGTGGCGTTACGCCCACATTGTGTACCGGTCCGTCAACCGATGCAATCTCGGGCGAGCATCTCATCTTGACAGCTGCCGGAATTGACGGCCATGTCCATTTTATCTCTCCACAGCAAGCCTACCACTGTTTGAGTAACGGCATAACCACACTTGTGGGCGGTGGCGTAGGCCCTACAGATGGGACTAATGGCACGACAATAACGCCAGGATGCTGGAATATGGCAAAGATGCTACAAGCCGCTGAGGGCTTGCCTATAAATGTTGGTTTCTTGGGCAAGGGTAATTCATCGGTACGTGAGACTCTCGATGAGCAGATAGCCTCCGGCGCCATGGGCTTTAAAATCCACGAGGATTGGGGCTCAACTCCGGCAGCAATCAGAGCGTGTATGGCATCGGCCGATGCCGCAGATGTGCAGGTTGCAATTCACACTGACACGCTCAATGAAGCGGGATATGTAGAGGATACGCTGGCAGCGATAGACGGGCGCACAATCCATACATATCACAGTGAGGGCGCCGGCGGCGGTCATGCACCCGATTTGCTCAAAGTTGCATCAATGATGAATGTGCTTCCCTCATCGACAAATCCTACATTGCCCTTTGGCATCAATTCACAAGCCGAGTTATTTGATATGATTATGGTTTGTCACAATTTGAACCCGTTGATACCGTCGGATGTATCATTTGCAGAAAGCCGTGTACGCCCGGAAACACAGGCGGCTGAAAATGTGCTTCACGATATGGGAGTAATATCAATGGTATCGAGTGATTCGCAAGCCATGGGGCGTGTGGGAGAATCGTTTATGAGAACTTTCCAGATGGCATCCTACATGAAGCAGGTGAGAGGAAAATTACCTGAAGATAGTGATGGTAACGATAATTATCGAGTTTTGAGGTATTTGGCAAAGATTACCATAAATCCGGCAATAACCTATGGTATCAGCGACATCCTAGGCTCAATAGCTGTGGGCAAGATGGCCGATTTGGTATTGTGGGAACCGGCATTCTTTGGAGCAAAGCCCAAAATGGTGATTAAAGGCGGCATGATAAATTGGGCGAACATGGGTGACCCTAATGCTTCGTTGCCAACCCCTCAGCCATGCATTATGCGACCAATGTTTGGCGCATACGGCAGTGCTATGCCCCGCACAGCAGTGAGCTTTGTGTCTCGACAAGCCTATGACTGTGGAATAAAGTCAAAACTTGGCCTTGAACGAATTGTTTATCCTGTGTCGCGCTGTCGACAAATCACCAAAAACGACATGGTTCTAAACAATGTTGCGCCTCAGATTGATATTAATCCGGAAACCTTTGAGGTGCTGGTGAATGGAGTGCACGCAACGGCACCTGCAGCATCGACCTTTTCTTTATCTCAATTATATTGGTTCAGTTAGTCATTGACGCTAATTTTACGGTTGAAGGAACCGTTACTTTAATTTCTTGCTCTCTCGATACTTCCTATCCATGTAGTGACGGTTCCTTCTTTAATACAATACAGAATGAAGATATTAACACACGTGATTGGTAACGTACATTCGCCTGAGTGGCGCCAAATCGTTAACCAAGGAGCTATTGAAATAATATATGTTGACCAATGGACAGCACAGAAAAGCCGATTTATAATAAAGACCGGCGACGGCGAGGAATGGGCTGTGGCATTGAAGCGGAATCATCATATTTCAGATGGAGATATACTGTATTATTCGCCTGAAGAACGACGGGCGATAGTGATAAGGTTAAACCTCAGTCAAGTGTTGGTGATAGATTTGTCCCGCTTAATAACCTGCAACTCGGAGCATATTATCAGAGTAGCCGTGGAAGTTGGTCATGCAATAGGTAATCAGCATTGGGCGGCTGTGGTGAAGGATAGCAAAGTTTATGTGCCACTCACCGTTGACTCAAAAGTGATGATGAGTGTAATGAATACACATAACTTTGAAGGAATATCTTATAGCTTTCAACCGGGACATGAAGTGATACCATATTTGGCACCTCATGAAATCAGACGGTTGTTTGGCAGTACCGGGCATTAAACGTCAGCGGGGATATGAAAAAGACAATGAAGATGTTGCAAATGAGTGATTCATCGTTCCCAATAGGAACGTTCTCATTTTCCAACGGATTAGAGGCTGCTTGTCGACATGGAATAGTCCATAATCGAGCCACATTGAAGGAGTATGTGCAGACGGCGTTGCGGCAGACCGCATTTACTGATGGCCTGGCTGCAATATTGGTGTGGAAAGCGATGTCAAGAGAAGATTATTTGGCGATAAGGGCGATAGATAAACGCTTGTATATCTCCAAAAATAATCATGAGTCCAGGTTGATGTCTCGTCGTATGGGCAAGAAAATGCTGGAACTAGGCGTGCTTTTGTTCCCATCGCCGATTTTGCATCAATTTAAGCAAGATGTTGATGAGGATAAAACGCCTTGTTGTCATGCAGTTATTCAAGGAATGGCAACCTCAGTAGCAGGCTTGACATTGCGACAGCTGTTTTGTATGCATCAATATGGCGTGATGAATATGATATTAGGAGCGGCATTAAGATGTAGCCGAGTATCACACATTGATACACAGCAGATAATGAGTGAATTAAGTGATGGCTTGGATGAAATGTTTGTTCAAGTAATGGAGATGACGTTAGAAGATATGTATAGTTTTGCGCCTCAAATGGATGTGATAGCATCGCTCCATGAAAAAGGCGACATGAGGATGTTTATGAATTAGAATGATATATGAGTACCTGTAGAATAGGAATAGGCGGGCCCGTTGGCTCGGGTAAAACCGCATTGATAGAGGCAATTACGCCGAGAATGCTTGACATGGGATTGAAAGTGTTGATTATAACCAACGATATTGTTACAACCGAGGATGCCAAGCATGTGAGAAAAACACTTAAGGGAATACTTGTGGAGGAACGCATCATTGGTGTGGAAACCGGGGCGTGCCCACACACCGCAGTGAGAGAAGACCCGTCAATGAATATTGCAGCAGTTGAGGAAATGGAAGCTCGTTTCCCTGATGCAGATGTAGTGCTCATTGAATCGGGCGGCGATAATTTGACGTTGACATTCAGCCCGGCTTTGGTCGACTTTTTTATCTACGTTATTGATGTCGCAGCCGGCGATAAGATACCACGGAAGGATGGCCCGGGAATCTCTCAAAGTGATATTTTGGTGATAAATAAGACTGATTTGGCACCCTATGTTGGAGCTTCTCTAGAGGTCATGAAGCATGATAGCGAGTTGATGCGTCCCGGCAAGCCGTTTGTCTTCACCAATTGTATGACGGGAGAGGGCATTTCTGAGCTGATAGACTTGATATTAAAGATGGCATTGTTTGATAAAGTAGAGTAGAATTTATGTTTGATCAAGCAAGAGAAATGGCGCCGTATTTGCGACAACCGCCGGCTATGAAAGCCGGAGCTATCGGAAAACATGGGTATTTAAAACTTGTGTTTGACGAGGATAGTAGCGGAAAGTCGGTGTTGCGAGAATTGGAGCGCCGTGTGCCATTGATAGTGCAACAAGAACTGTATTTTGATGAGAATATGCGTGACTTGCCGTGTGTGTATATCTTGTCGTCGGGAGGTCCTAATGTTGACGGAGACAGGTACCGCCAAGATATAACGGTAAAAAGTCGTGCCAAGGCTTGCGTATTGACCGGAGCATCAACAAAGTTGGCCGAAATGAAGTATAATTATTCGGGCTTGAGACAGAATATAATACTTGAAGAGGATGCCTATTTGGAATATATGCCTGAGCCAATAATTCCTTGTCGCCATTCTCGATTTATCAGTGATACACGCATAGTTGCACATGAATCAGCGACGTTGTTTTATTCTGAGATTTTTACATCGGGCAGAAAATTTTATTCGATTGGCGAGCGATTTCAATATGATGTGCTGTCAGTGTGTTGTCATGGAGAACGACCTGATGGGCATCAACTGTTTAGAGAAAAATTTGTAATTACGCCTTATAGTCAAAAGATTGATAGAATAGGGCTGATGCAAGATTACGATGTGTTTGCCAATGTTTTGGTGCTTACACCACAAGAATGTGCTGACAAAATCTATGATGCTGTGTCGGTGTCGAGTAATAGCTGTTTTGCTGAAGGAATAACGCGTTTGCCTGAAAATGCCGGACTTTTGTACAAGGTTTTAGGGGTTGATGTAGGGCAAATAAAGATAAAAGTAAGAGAATTTTGTTCGATTGTGAGGCAAACGGTCAAGGGTGTGCCTGTACCGAATGAATTTCCATGGAGATAATTTAAAAAGTAGAGAGATATGACAGAAATACAAAAGGAAGAGTCGAGTGTCGACGTTTGGCGCATGGCTGTAAAAGGATATTTAAGAGGCGTTGCGCAAGTTATGTTTCAAGGAAATGCCGGCGCAGGGTGGATAATCCTTATTGCAATCTTTTGGGGCGCTTATGAGAATAATCAGTGGCAAGTGGCTTGGGGTGCAGTCGTGGGATGTCTTGTGGCAAACGCTGTGGCTTGTATCTTGGGCGAAAAACCTAGCGAACTGAAATATGGGTTGAGTGGATTTAACGGTCTATTAGTGGGCTGTGCTATCCCAACGTTTTTGTCTAACACCCCTTTGATGTGGGTGGCATTGATAGTGTGCTCAGCATCAACGGTGTGGGTTAGACGAGGCTTGAACAACGTGATGGCAAGGTGGAAGATAAATTCAATGACTTTCCCGTTTGTGATGATGACATGGATTTTCTTGTTTGCATCATATTTTATGAGCGGATTGCAGGGCTCGGGATTATCGCAGCCCGAACTTGATATACATTATCATTTCAGCTTGGACACATCAGTACAATCGTTGCTGATATATTGGTTGAAAGGAATCTCTCAGGTGTTCTTGGTCGATTCGTGGTTTACCGGTGCTTTGATACTTATGGCTTTGCTCTCTTGCAATACATGGGCTGCAATATGGGCAATGATTGGCTCGGCATTGTCGCTCGCTGTAGCTATGTTATTTCATGCTGATGCGGTAAATATCAGTCATGGGTTGTTCTCGTTCAGCCCTGTTTTGACAGCAATTGCACTGGGCTGTACTTTCTATAAACCTAACTATAAAACTGCATTGTGGGCGTTGGCGGGCGTAGTTGTTACTGTATTTGTGCAAGCAGCAATGGATGCGATGCTGATGCCGTATGGCTTGCCAACGTTGACAGCACCGTTTTGTATAACCACATGGCTATTCTTGTTGCCGCTCTATAAAATGGACGCCAAAGAGCCGGTGGACCACACTGAGTGGCATCACCGATTGGTAGAGATTGAGGAAGAAGTTACTGAAGAATTTAAAAAGAAATAAGTTATGCATGTATCAGATGCTTTAGTATCGCCGGTTGTCGCGGGTGTGGCAATATTGGTTGTCGCACCGCTGTTGAGCGTTGCCGGAAATAAGTTGTCGAAAAACAAGCGTGAGGATATTATTCCGCTCATGGGGGTTCTTGGCGCATTTGTGTTTACTATCCAGCTTATAAATATAGCCATACCGGGGACGGGCTCGAGCGGCCATGTCATTGGTGGAGTACTTCTTGCAGCATTTCTGGGGCCTTGGGCAGCATTTATAGTGCTGAGTACGGTCTTGATAATACAAAGTTTGTTCTTTGGCGATGGCGGATTGTTGGCGTTGGGTTGCAATATACTGAATATGGCGGCAATGACGTGTCTGGTCGCATATCCATTGATATTCAAGCCAATGGTAAAACAAGGGGCAAGTGTAGAACGCATATTTGTTGCGTCGGTGGCAACTTCGATAGTTGGCCTTGAATTGGGCGCTGTTTTAGTGTCGTTTGAGACCTATTTGTCGGGCGTTGTATCATTGTCTTTATCTACTTTCTTGATGTATATGCTGCCGATACACTTGGTTATCGGTGTCATTGACGGCCTTGCAACGGGTGCAATATTGTGTACTGCCCGGCGATATAATCCCACGTTGCTCGACGGCTCATCTGAAGCCGGAGCAAAATCGGTAATTGGTGCGGTATTGGTGTTCTTGGCTGTTTCGCTGGTATTGGGGCTCGGATTTATGTGGTTATCATCTAATGCTCCCGATGGGTTGGAGTGGTCGTTGAATAATACCATACAATCAGTAAAAGCCGGTGATGAAGTGAAAAGCGGATATGATAATGCATTGTCGGGAGTATTTGGCGGTGCAGTGGTAATGCTGTTGCTGTGGATAATAGCGACGGTCTTAATGAAAAGACGACGACGTGAAAATCGATAAAATAGTGAATCGGCTCCGGGCGGACGAGAGGCAAAGAGATGTCTGTCCCGGGGCTTTGGCATACCTCATTGTTACGATAACTTTTGTTGTCGTGGTATTGAGTGTGAATCTTGAGAATCCGTCAATGTTGACATGGTTCTTTATATATCCTATTGCGCAGTCCTATTGTAATGACATAGATTACCGCCACATTTTTAAATCATCATTAGTGGCATTGCCATTTGTGTTGCTCGTGGCAATTTTTAATCCCATTACCGATGGAAGAATCGCTTTTTACATAGGCTTTGTACCGATTTCGGTTGGATGGGTTAAGTTTTATTCGATATTAATGAGGAGTCTGCTTGCCGTGCAGTCAATAGTTTTGCTGATGCGCATTGTCGGATTTGTTGATATATGTCGAGCGTTAGCCGTGATGAGGTGCCCGCGTTTCTTGATAACGCAGTTGTCGATGGTATATAGACATCTTCTAGTACTTGTTGAGGAAGCGTCTTCTATGCAGAATGCCTGTGTGGCGAGAGGCTGGGGGAGGCGCTCGTTCCCATTGAAAATGTGGGGATGTTTTATCTCGCAACTATTGTTGAGAACGATTGAGCGTGGCAATCACATACATCAAGCAATGACGGCACGTGCATTCAATGGTAGTATTATTTACTATGATACTATTAAGTGGAAAATAGTGGATACTAAAATACTAATTTTATGGATTACTATTTTTGCATTGTTGAGGTTTGTTGATATATCACAATTAATAGCTAAAGTTGTATGAGTCACCACTATATGAAATTTGAAAATGTGAGTTATAGCTATCCTGATGGTAGTGAAGCCTTGCATGATGTGTCGTTCAGTATTACTCATGGCACTAAATTGGCGCTTTTGGGACTTAACGGCGCAGGTAAATCAACGCTACTGCTTCACATGAATGGCCTCTTGATTGCCTCTTCGGGAAAAGTGATTGTAGGAGGTGTTGAGGTTTCGTCAAAAACTGCCAAGATTGTTAGACAACATGTTGGAATGGTCTTCCAAAATTCAGATAATCAATTGTTCATGCCAACAATTGATGATGATGTGGCGTTTGGACCGCTGAATATGCAACTTCCGGAGCAGGAGGTGAGTCGCCGAGTGGAGTGCGCGCTTTCGGCAGTGGGAATGTTGCAGCATAGACACCGTCCGTCATTTAAACTTTCGGGAGGGCAAAAACGCAGTTGTGCAATTGCAACCGTGTTGTCAATGGAGCCTGATGTGCTTGTACTGGATGAACCAACAGCCGGCCTTGATTGCCGTCAACGGCGTCAAATAATCGAAATAATCAGAGCATTTCCTCATACTTGTGTCATTGCTACTCATGATGTGGATTTGGCTCAGCAAATATGTGAGCGCGCGGTATTGCTGGATTCCGGTCGAGTCGTAGCCGATGGAAATACAGCTGATATGGTCAAAGAAATGTGCGAATTGTAGAGATAGCAACAAAGGCGTGTTTTGCTCAGATTGAGAAACACGCCTTTGTGTAGTATGCAATGAAAAATTCTTAGAATGCTGATGGTTTAAGCTTCAAACCAACACGCTCGTGGAGACCGAATAGCAAGTTCATGTTGTGAACTGCAGTTCCTGACGCTCCCTTGAGCAGGTTGTCAATCACAGTTGTGATGAGTAGCTTACCGTCAACTTTTTGAAGATTGATGATACATTTGTTAGTATTTACCACATCTTTCAAGTCGGGTGCCTTGTCAGAGATGAAAGTGAAGTTGTGGTCTTCGTAATATTCTTCATATAGGCGACGCACTTCATCAAGCTCAACATCCAAGTCAAGGTAAATGATAGCCATGATGCCACGAGAGAAGCACCCACGCACAGGAATAAAGTTCAATTCAGTATTGAAGCTTGATTGCAAGGTCTTGAGCGATTGCTTAATCTCGGCAAGGTGTTGGTGCTTAAACGGCTTGTAAACCGATACATTGTCGTTGCGCCATGAGTAGTGACTTGTAGCTGAGGGTTTTACACCTGCGCCGGTACTACCGGTGATAGCGGTCACTTGGATAGGCGAGTTAAGCAACAAGTTCTTGGCAAGAGGTAGTAATCCTAGTTGGATAGCTGTAGCAAAGCATCCGGGATTGGCAATGTGCTTGGCACCGCGAACGATGCGCTTGCGGTTAAGCTCGGGGAGACCATAGACAAAGTCATGAGTGCCATCTTCAATGCGATAATCGGTAGATAGGTCGATTATACGCAAATCTTGTGGAACGTCATTGCTTTCCATGAAACGACGAGTTTCACCGTGAGGTGTACAACAGAATAGAACGTCAATTTCATCCCAATTGGTTGTGTCGGTAAAACGAAGTGTCGTTTCTCCGATGAGACCTTGGTGAACGTCTGAGACGAGGTTACCGGCATTGCTGGATGAGTGAATCCATTTAATGCTCACGTCGGGATGGTTGAGGAGAAGGCGAATTAATTCACCGGCTGTGTACCCGGCACCGCCAATAATTCCGGCTTTAATCATTGTGGATTATTTGTTTTTGTTGCGTTCTTGAATGTTGTGGTAAATCTTCATTTGGTTACCGAGAATCTTGGTGAAGCCTTTCACGTCATCAGCGGTCCAAGCCTTAGAAACTTCGCCGTATTCGCCGAATGAAGTCTTCATCAAGTCGTAGTCGCTTTCAACACCTACAAGGACAAAGTGGTAAGGTCTCAAGTCAACAATAACACGACCGGTTACATTGCGTTGAGATTCTTGCAAGTATGCTTCGATGTCACGCATAACCGGTTCGAGATATTGAGCTTCGTGGAGGAACATTCCATACCAGTTGCCTAGTTGGTCTTTCCAATATTGTTGCCACTTTGTGAGAGTGTGCTTTTCGAGCATTTTGTGAGCGCCGAGGATTACCATAGGTGCACCTGCTTCAAAGCCTACACGGCCCTTGATACCGATGATGGTGTCACCAACGTGCATATCACGACCGAGAGCATAAGGAGCAACAACTTGTTCAAGATGTTGGATTGCAGCAACTTTATCGTCAAATTTCTCGCCGTTGATAGCTGAAATTTCACCTTTTTCAAAGTCGATTGTGAGACGTGCATTTTCTGATGCAGTCATTTGAGTGGGATAAGCTTCTTCAGGAAGAGTCTCGTTGCTCTTCAAAGTCTCTTTACCACCGATGCTGGTGCCCCAAAGGCCTTTGTTGATAGAGTATTCGAGTTTCTTGAAGTCAGCAACATATCCGTGCTCTTTCAAATAATTAATCTCATATTCGCGAGTTAAGTTCATGTCGCGAGTAGGAGTGATGATTTCGATTTCAGGAGCCAAGATTTGGAAAGTTAAGTCGAAGCGCACTTGGTCGTTACCGGCTGAAGTAGAACCGTGAGCAACATAATGAGCGCCAACACTCTTGGCATATTCTATAATAGCGATAGCTTGGAAAATACGTTCAGATGATACTGAAATGGGGTAGGTGCCATTGCGGAGAACGTTACCAAAAATCATGTATTTGATTGATTTTTCGTAATACTCTTGAGTGATATCGAGAGTGGCGTGTTGCTTAGCGCCGAGGGCGATAGCGCGCTCTTCGATAGCTTTGAGTTCTTCGGCTGAAAAACCGCCTGTATTTGCAATAGCAGTATAAACTTCATATCCACAGTCGGCTGACAAATATTTAACAGCAAATGATGTGTCAAGACCACCACTGAATGCGAGTACAACTTTTTTCTTTTCCATAGTTGAATATATCTTGTAGTTATTTTTTTATTGTTAATTTAGAATAGATTCCTGATAATTATCTGTTTTGGTGATACTTAGTCTCTTTTGGGTCGTAAAGTAATCCGACGCAAAGGCATTTGTGACCACCGTTGCGTTGCAAAATGTCAAAGTTGACACAACTTTCGCAACCGCGCCAGAAAGCTTCATCGGTTGTAAGTTCATCAAACGTTACCGGACGGTAACCAAGTTCAAAGTTCATTTTCATTACGGCAGCGCCGGTGGTTAATGAAAATATTTTAGCTTCAGGGTATTTTTCTCGTGAAAGCTGGAAGATGCGGTTCTTAATTCGTCGGGCTAGACCTGTACCTCGGAATTTAGGTGCTACTATTAGACCTGAATTAGCGACAAACTCTTTGTTTGACCAACTCTCGATGTAGCTGAATCCGGCGAATTCGCCTTCTTCAGATAGCGCTATTACGGCTTTGCTCTCAAGCATTTTTTGCTTGACATACTCAGGCGAACGCTTAGCAATACCGGTGCCTCTAACTTTAGCAGCAGCGTTGATAGTCTCAAGAATTTCTTCGACATAGCCAACGTGTTGCTCTGAAGCCACCACCACATTTACCTTAGATGTTTCTTCCATTTTCTAAATCTAAAATCGGATAATTTGAATTTTTTATGTTGAAATTTTTATTTATTGAGATAATCATGCAAAGTTACTAACTTTTTTAATGAATTAAAGCAGGTGCAGGTACGCTTAAAACTATCCGAGGCAGAACCACTCTA
>CAYTFG010000039.1:0-17029 GCA_964436925.1 uncultured Bacteroides sp.
TAAAAAACAGCAAGCAGTCATTTTGACACGCTTGCTGTTTTTTTTATTTCATTGATATACTGTTGATTAGAACGGATAACCGATGGCTAGGTGGAAAGCCAGTGAATCTTTGAACGATGTCATGTTGTAATATCCACGTTTTCCGGTCTCATACGGCGCATGGATGCCGATACCGAGGTCTCCGCGAAGAACAAGCATTCCGATGTCAAATCTAAGGCCGCAACCTGTACCTAACGCCAAGTCTTTCAAGAAGGTAGACGCTTTCAACTCGCCTCCGGGGCGCTGCGCGTCGCTCTTGAGCAACCACACATTTCCGGCATCGAGGAACAGCGCACCATGGAGCGGGCCCAATATCGGGAAGCGATATTCGCTGTTGAATTCAAATTTAAACGTACCGGTTTGGTCAAAATAGTCGTTTGCCGTAATGCCCGGCGCACGGTAGCTACCCGGTCCTATTGACCTCACTGTGAACGCTCTAACTGAGTTTGCACCGCCCACATAGAACTGCTCGGCATAAGGAACCTGCGATGAATTTCCATAGGCATGGGCAGCCCCCACAGCTGCGCGCGTTACCAGCCAATGTTCACCGCCAAGTCGGTGTCCCCAAACGAGTTGAGTGGTTCCTTTCACAAATTGAGAGAATGGCGTGTCAAACAATTTTTTCTCGCCATGTTGACCTGCCAATTCCCAGATACTCCAGAAAATATTTCCCGCCTCCTGCAACGTGAATTGCCAGTTGAGCGTGTTGTTGCCAAAATCGCGGTCGTATGTGTAGCTGTAGGCGATTTGGGGTATAAATTGGCTCTGAAAACTTAATGCAACAGCTTGATTTTCAGCCATAATTGAGTCAAATGCAGCTGTTGTATTAATCAGGTTGGTATAAGTCAATTTGAACAAGCTTAACGAGTTGTAAACGTGACGAGTAGCTTGCCAATCATAGCTGAATGCGGCATTGAATTGGGCCATTTTGAAATAGTGCGGACGGTTGAGCAAGTCGGCATTCAACGAAATTTTGGTCCAGTTTAGTTGTCTGTTTCGTCGCGGAATAAACTTGGGCGCGAGCAAGCGAGGGAATGATAATGAGGTAGTTAAGCCCACTTCATAGGAGTTGAAGATGGAGCGACCGCTACCCTTTCCTGTTTGCCATTCATAGGTTCCGGTAAGGTTCACATTAAACTGCTCACCACCGCCGAAAATGTTGCGGTTCGTTACACCGAAAGTCATTCCGGGACCTATGTAACTATTTGATTTTGAGGAAGCATTAACTTCGACTGATGCTTCGAGCGGGCTGTCAAAAGTACACGAAATTGCCACGTCAAGTATCTTCTTGGAAGACACGGTGTCAGGCGTCACCTCGATATTGATTGCGCTGAAAATTCCCAAACGTGAAAGGTTGGATTGTGTTCGGTCCATATCGCGTACCGACAGCACTTTTCCGGTCTTAAACCTCACATTTTCAGGAATTAGCGCCGTTCTGAATCGTGACGGCATCATTTGTATCAAATCTCCAACCGACGTCTTGATAGTATCGGGCTCGCCTCCACCGCGATTGCGATAAAGATAGACAGTCACCTTTCCGGTGTAGTAGCGCTGGTCGGCAAATTTCGGAACATTCTCCGCCGTTGTCAATTTGAGCGCCACTTTGTACTTATTGATTGTGCTATCTGCCAGATATTCAATATATTCGGGGCGGAAGAAATAGTATCCGCGATTGCGCAACACGTTGGCGATGTCCACTCTCGCTTGGCTCAGTGAGTCGGTACAATAACGTGAACCGCTTGACAGATATGGCAATCGCGCTGCTACTGAGTCAATTACGTGATTAAGATGACACGTATCGGGCAACAGCGTTATCGAATCGAGCAAATAAACCGGCCCTGCATTGATGTTATATTTTATCTTGGCTTTGCGTTTATTTCGACCTGATATTAACTCGTAATCGGTTGATGCTCTGAAATATCCGTTATTTTCCAGTATCTCATTGAGCATTTTGGTGCGCACCTCGGGACGAACATCGCTCACGAGAACAGGTTCTTCTACCAACTTCTCAAAAATCCAATGACGGAAACCGCTCGGCGGATTTTTCCAGTTGTTGTAGACCCACAATCCGAGCGGGAACGGATGACGAACATACGGTGAGTTAAACAAGCTGTTATTGGGGATAACTCCCACAGCCTCAGTCATTTGGTCCGACACATCTGTCGGCATCTTCTCATCATCAAATGTACTGATATCCAACGGTTTAATACCCGTATAGAGTATTTCATCTTCAGGCAGTCGACGCGTGGTCGAACATGATGACACCACAAGTATCATCACCACCACAATCATCGGATATATAATCGGCTTTATCTTCATCTTCAAGTGTTTATTTTATTGAACCACAGCACCTTCCTGAGGCAAGGAGATTGTCACCTTACGCTTGTATGGCCTGAACAAATCCAGTAGCGTACCAATCTTGCGCTTATACACAAAACCGGCGCCTGTCTGCGTGATTTCGCCTTCAAGAATACTTTCATACCCCGTGTGGCGGAATAGCTTGAAATACATTGTCCCTGCGTCATTTAGGTAGTATTCAAAGGAGATATCGTTTATCAAATTTTGTGATAAATTCTCATCGGTATCGGCATCAGTCGAGTAATTTCCACCCACAACAATCTTGAAGCGGTCGTTAAACAACGATTTGGAAACTTTGTAGCTATAGGATGTCGCTGTCGATTTTGAGCCGTCGGTAGTCGTGCTATATTGGTCTATCCCGAAGCTAAGGTCCACGCCTTTAATGTTTTGCGCAGCCCATGTATTCACTTGCGACTCCAAGAATGAGAACAACGCGTTACTACCGATGTTACCTGTCGCCGTTGATGTACCTTGACCGCTGTAGACGTTGTACAGCAGCAAGTTCATCGCTTGATTTGAGCGTTGTTCCGCGCTCATGGTCTGCAATTCGTTGGCTACGGTAATATCGTCGTCGGTTGAGAGGTCAAACGCTACATTCATCGTGTTGAGCGTTCCTGTCACGTTGAGCGCCACGTCAAAGTTCACTAACCTAGAGTTTTGGCCTTCCTGTGTGACGTTGGTTTTCACTTCATCTATCGCATGAATATTCAGCGTAGGATTCATCATCTCGCCGTTGAACGCCACATAGCTACCTTCCTGGAAATTAAAGAGTTTCTCGCCCAATACCGGCGGAGAATACTTCACATAACCCTTGTTGATATTTATGCGGCCCGTCAATCGGCCATCGCTCATTGGCGCCTGAGTGTAATTCAGCTTACCGTCAGCCTGCAACTGTACTTTTCCATCGGTTGCCAAGTCAACGTTTATCGTTGAGCCTTCCTTGATATCCAGCAATGCGTTAGCCATAATCACCATACTGCTGTTGTCAATTGAATCGTGGGTAACAGCCACAGAATCATTGAATTGCACAAAGTGAACCATATCCCCAGTGCTCTGTGATGTTATTGCACTCTGAGCATCGGTCATCACATAAGTCACGTTTGTGGTCGGCAAAATGGCCAATGACGCATCGAGGTTCATGAAGCGCATATTTCCCTTGACTTTTGCATCCAAATCAATGAACGCTTTGCCGTAAACATCAGCGCCCTTCAAGGCTCGTGTTGTGTTGACAATCTGCATGTTATTGGCTTTCATTGTCAAGTCATAACTCGGTGACATCATGTTTGACGCATCAACCTTACCGTTGACATACAGCGGATTGGCATTTACGCCGCTGATTGTGAAGTTATTAAACTCTACCACGTTGTTTTTCACCGGAATAGACATTTCTGAGAACTTGTAAGCCGTGCCGGTCATATTCACCTTCACTGCTGCCGAGTCAAAGTCTATCCATCCGTTGAAAATAGGGTTATCGGCATCGCCCGAAATATCCATCTTTCCATTGAGAATACCTGATAATGAGGCTGTTCCTGTTGGCAAGAATGGATTAACAACCTTCAACGGGAATTGAATCATTGAGAAGTCGAGATTGAATGGCGAACTTGAAGAACTGTCGTTCAAAGCGCCTGACACAGTGATGGTGCGCACGTTATCCACCGAAAGTTCAGCCGTTGCCCTAATCATGCCCTTGCTGTCGGTGGTCACATCAACATCGGCGAGGAATGAGCCTACTCGCTCTTTGCCGTAATAAAGTTCGTCAAGAGTGACGCTTCCCTTACCCACAACCGTAGTGGTATTTTTATCCCAATTAAAGCGCATATCGGCCGACAAATCGCCCTTCAACGGTGGTGCAAACGGGTTGAATGACAACCAGTCAGAAATTGCCACATCGCCGATTTTCACGATGACATCTTCCTGTTCTTCCTCTGAGCCTTCACTATTTCCGTCATGCTCGGTGTATAATTGGACATAACTCTTGGCACTCTGCATTCTCACGTCTGCGTCAAGATGCATTGTATCAAAGTTATAGAACACAAAGTTATCCTCATTTATCGTCCATTCTTTGTAGCCGATTGTCGGATTATCGGGCACAAGTGTCAAGTTCACGGTTGAGCCGTCAATATCAGCCATTGCTCCAACGTGGAAGCCCACTTCATTGTCAATATTTTTCTGAGTCATCATGAAGCCGGCGCGCGTGTCGGCGATATATCCGTCAACGGCAACATGCGCAAAATCGTCAAACGTTCCGCGCTTGTTGTTGATATTGCTCTTGAGATACAACACATCGCCCTCTTGATAAAGCTTAACATCAACAGTATCAAGCACTGTCGTCCCTGAATTTACCCTTATTGCTCTGGCATTTATGTTGATTAAGCTATCGTTTGATGCGTCAATGTTGAGTCGTTTGAAGCCCATATCGCTATCGGCGAGAACATGAGTGAGAAGATTATCGCTACCGGCTGTTACATCCATGGTAAATTCGGGCAACGATGATTGCAACTTGCTCACCGTCACGCGCTTATTTGTCATCATTTCATTGACAACATCCATTGCCGAGCTAAACTTTGTCACCACTGAATCAAGCGGGCTCTCCGAACTAAAATATGTATATAAATCTTTGTTTCTCAACGAGATATTGGTCAACGAGTCGTTAGCATTTACCCTTGCAACAACATCGGTAATGTTTATCATTCCGTTTTCGGTTGCAATATCAAGACTTGCGATATTTAATTTGGCTGCCAAATCACGAGTTTTGGGGTTCAATTCCATTTCTGCAGCGATATCACCTGACACAGTCATTGTGGTCTCGGCAAACTTTAGCGCCAATAAATCAACGCGTTGCATACCGATATTGGCATTCCAAATGTAGGTGTCGCCGTATAGATTACCATGAGCTGCCAAGTCAAAATCAACATCTTCATTGACAGCACTGAAATCAATATCGGCAATTCCTTCAGCCAATGTCACTTTACCACGTACATCGGTGTAAAGCACATCATTGTAAGTGGCCTCAACTACGTCTACATCAGCGTTTAGCACTGTCTTTCGGCTGAAGAAATCATAGCCTTTACCATTCACACTGGCATTTATTGTTGTATTACCAATTCCCAAACTCGGCATAAACGCATCTACAGGGAATTTCTTGGTATTCAGGTCCAAAGAATAGATTTCACGGCGACTTTGCCAATCGGCCTTCATCGCCAAAGTTCCGCCTTTGGTCACTGCCTTCAAATTACCGGCGATATTACCTGAATTCATCTTGACATTTCCATCAAGAGTCATCGGCGGAATGTTTATCTCGGAAGCGGTGGAAGCATCAAGGAATGCATTTTTAATGCGATTACCGCCTGTTATTGAGCCTTTTAGTGCCAGATTACCACCTATACGGTCCATATCCATCACATGATTAACCGTACCATTGGCAGTGAGGTTTATACACTTATTAATCTGCACTTTAGCCTTGGAAATATTCAATTTACCCATAGTTCCCGCAATTACCATATCAACTTCAACAGGCGTGCTTCCAGGGAAAGTATTGAGCATAGCTGACATATCGGGGAACATAAGTGCAATATCTTTTGCGCCAACCTGGCCCGAACCGATTAACGAAATTGGCACAGTCTCGTCTGTCATTAGGTCGCCCATACCGAGTAACACATTAGCACTCAGCGCAGTATTTGGCGTCAACAGCTCAAAATTATCGAGGGTGAGCGTTGAATCATTTACAATCACATCTCCGCTGGCCTGACTTATTTTCACCCCGCTTCTCTCGATACCTTTCAACTGCCTGATAGGAATTTTTACATCGGTGGCACAGTTATAAAAATCTGATACATAGAAGTCTAAGCTATCAACTTGTATGTAGCCAAAATCCATACCGGGAAGCGGTTTATAGCCGCGAGTTGTGTAAAGTGCTTTTGAATCAGTGAATTGTATAGTTTGAACATTTACCGTCCACGGCTTACTCTCGGTTGAGTCGTTAATCTGTGGCGCTTGATAAGCTGCCAAGGCTGCCGAATCGGGCATTAAGTACTTGACATCCATGCCGGTACCGGTAAAACTCTTTATATCGACAGTTTGTTCTGCAAGATCTATCAATCCGCCGTGAAGTTCGGCCTCATTGATGTGCATTCCCAGCGAATCAATGGTCGGCATCATTGCCATTGAATAGCCAAAGTCTTTAAACTTAGCATTTTGCACCCTGATTTTTAGCATTTGGGCGCTATCTTCTTTCTCGGTTGTCGTCGTGTCGGGATTGAGAGCAATAGTCACTTGCCCGCCTTCGAGCGTAACATTCTTTAAATCAATATCTATGCCTTCATCTATACCCACATCGGCAGGATGAATATCAACATATCGCAACTGCGCAACAAGATAAAGCGAGCTGTCACGTGTGCCCATCTGATAACGACCGTCATCCAATTGGGCTCGTTTCACTTCCACATGACCGTTGGCAAGCTCCTTGTAGCCCAAATCGCCACGAAATCGCATGGCTTTCACCAGCGTATCGCCCGAAAGGGTGTCTTGCATCACAAAATCATCAAACTCAATTTCAAGAGGAAAATTAAGCCTGAATCGCGATAATTCATAATGCATTCCATCGTTTTGATTGTTCAAATAAGTGATGACTGCAGGCGTAATTCTATCTTGAAACCATGGCGAATATATGGTCAAGACGATACCCAGCACAAACAGTATCACTGACATGCACAGCAAGGTAATCGAACCAAAGAATTTACGTATTATTCGCCCTAGTGATTTCAATTTAAAAATTAGATTTTAATGCCGTTATCTATTACAAACAACAGCAACAGATGTTGTGGTTCAAAATTAAGCTAAATTTCCGATTTCTCAAAATGTTAGCCCCATAAAAAAGCTTGAGGAACAGGTTTTGCAACCGATTCCTCAAGTTATATCTGATTTTCTCGTTGAATATGCTTACTCCATGAGCTTGCGATAACGGCGACGTGTGGGCTCCTTGCCGTCATTATGAGCACGTTTATATTCCTCATAATCACTGTAAGAACCTTCATAGAACACTACATTTCCTTCACCCTCAAACGAGAGAATGTGAGTACAAATGCGGTCCAAGAACCAACGGTCGTGGCTGACAACTACCGCACATCCGGCAAAGTCATCAAGACCTTCTTCGAGTGCACGCAAAGTGTTGACATCGATATCATTGGTAGGTTCGTCAAGTAGCAACACGTTTCCTTCTTCTTTGAGTGCCATTGCAAGGTGCAAGCGATTGCGCTCACCACCTGACAACACGCCTATTTTCTTTTCTTGGTCAGCTCCGGTAAAGTTGAATTTTGATAGATAAGCACGCGCATTTACGTCACGGCCACCCATACGGAATGATTCAACGCCCTGAGAAATAACCTCATACACCGACTTTTCGGGTAACAAATCGTGGTGTGTTTGGTCAACATACGCAATCTTCACGGTCTCGCCGACATCAAATGTTCCTGCATCGGGGGTCTCTTGTCCCATAATCAAGCGGAACAATGTGGTCTTACCGGCACCGTTAGGACCGATGACACCAACTATACCATTTGGCGGAAGATTGAAGTTGAGATTATTAAACAAAGTCTTCTTTCCGAATGACTTAGACAATCCTTGAGCTTCAATAACTTTATTACCGAGACGCGGACCATTGGGAATAAAGATTTCCAAACGGTCTTCTTTTTGTTTCTGGTCCTCGTTGAGCAATTTATCGTATGATGAAAGACGGGCTTTTCCCTTAGCTTGTCGCGCTTTCGGAGCCATGCGCACCCATTCCAACTCGCGCTCAAGAGTCTTGCGACGCTTGCTGGCTTGTTTTTCTTCCTGCGCCATACGCTTGGTCTTTTGGTCAAGCCATGATGAATAGTTGCCCTTCCAGGGTATACCTTCACCGCGGTCTAGCTCGAGAATCCAACCTGCCACATGGTCTAGGAAGTAACGGTCGTGTGTAATGGCGATTACCGTACCGGGATATTGTTGTAAGTGCTGTTCCAACCAATCAATTGATTCTGCATCAAGGTGGTTGGTAGGCTCATCGAGCAACAAAATATCGGGTTGTTGCAACAACAATCTAATTAGAGCAACACGACGGCGCTCACCTCCCGAGAGTGTTGAAACGATTTGGTCATCAGGTGGACATTGAAGTGCATCCATCGCACGCTCGAGCTTTGAGTCGATGTTCCATGCATCGGCAGCATCGAGCTTGTCTTGCAATTCAGCTTGTCGAGCTATTAATGCATCCATCTTGTCAGGGTCCTCAAGCACATCGGGGTCACCAAATGCTGCATTTACTTGGTCAAACTCTGCAAGAAGGTCCATAATGGGTTGCACGCCCTCTTTAACGACCTCAATTACAGTCTTTTCAGGGTCAAGATGTGGTTCTTGTTCGAGGTATCCCACTGAATATCCCGGAGAGAATACCACTTCGCCTTGATAACTTTTGTCTATGCCGGCGATAATCTTTAACAACGAAGATTTACCCGAGCCATTAAGACCAATAATACCAATCTTCGCTCCGTAGAAGAAAGACAGGTAAATATTCTTAAGCACTTGTTTCTGTGGAGGATAAGTCTTACTTACTCCTACCATTGAAAATATAACTTTCTTGTCGTCAGCCATAGCTTTTATTTAGAATTGAGAATTATTTTTTGGGAGCATATTTCACCGGATAATCGCAACGTATCTTGCCGGCGATAATATTGTGCAACTTATTCTTGATTAGTTGCTTGCGGATAGGAGAAATGTGGTCAATATACAATTTTCCTTCCAAGTGGTCACACTCATGTTGAACTATACGAGCCAAGTAACCGCTGATTTCCTCTTCATGAGCTTCAAAGTTTTCATCGACCCACTTGAGATTGATGTGCTCTACGCGAGTCACATTCTCTGAAAGTCCCGGGAGGCTCAAGCAACCTTCGCCACGAGTAATTTTTTCACCGTCAAGAATTTCGATTTCAGGATTTATGAGGGTTAATTTGCGGCCTTCACACTCGGGAAACGCTTCTTTTACGGGGTCTGAATCAATGACAACAATGCGGTCATCACGGCCAATTTGTGGAGCTGCAAGTCCCACACCTTCAGAGGCATACATGGTTTGGTACATATTGTCAACCAAAGTTTTCAGCTCGGCATAATCGGCTGGCACGTCTTTACAAACGCGACGCAAAACGGGGTGGCCGTACAAATAAATGGGTAATTTCATTTTATATTTTATTGTAGTAATTACTTGATATATAATCGTTTAACAAAATCGTCGCTGACATTTCATCAACAATTGCCTTGTCACGACGCGCCATTTTTTTCATTCCGCCGTCAATCATCGAGCGATGCGCCAAAACTGACGTAAAGCGCTCATCATAGAATTTGACGGGAATTGTGGGGATTGCTTTTTTTAATCTATTAATCTCTGGCGTGAGATATTTCATTGATTCACTGGGGTCTCCGTTCAATGTCGTGGGCTTTCCAACTATTATTTCATCCACTTGCTCGGTTGAAATATACTTCTTCACAAAGTCGATGAGAGTGTGTGTTGGAACAGTCGCCAACCCATTTGCAACTATGCGCAACGTATCCGTCACAGCTATGCCGCAACGCTTGCGCCCGAAGTCTATTGAAAGTAATCTACCCATATTGCAAAGTTACGAATTTATCGCCACTTAGCAAACTTTTTAGCGTTTCCAACGGTATAAAACGACCAAATGTAGAGATTAAAAAAAATTAACCATCAAATGTTTTTGCTGATAAAAAACCGTACTTTGTATAAATTTTTGTTTGTGTTCATCTATTTACATTGCTTAAGTTGCCAATTATCAGTAACTTTGCAAGTAGAATTACAAGTAGAATAAATATCTATTACACAAATCGGAATATGAAGAAAATAGTCTTAAGTGTTCTGGCTATCAGCGCATCAGCTTTGTGTAGCTTCGCCCAAACCGGGGAATGGAGCTACCAAGATTGTGTCGATTATGCCCGCGAACACAACATTACGCTCAAGCAATCTCAATTAACCGAGGAATCGGCTCAATACTCGCTTGAAGCCGCTCGTGCCCAATGGACACCGTCGTTAAACTTCTCGACATCACAAGGTTACACCAACTCGCCTTTTGCCGATTCAGGCTACAAAAACGCTTACAACAGCTCTTACGGCTTGAACGCCGGTTGGACTGTCTGGAATGGTGGTAGTCGCGAAAACACCATCAAAAAATCAGAGCTCCAAACCAAAATCAACGAGCTTAACACCTACAACATTTTCCGTAACCTCGAAACTGAGATTCTCTCGCTCTACATCAACATCTTGTACAGCCGTGAAGCCATCGACATCAACAAAGAAGCTGCCGAAGTGAGCTACGCACAAGCTGAACGTGCTCGTCAACTCATGGAAATGGGCAAGCTCTCTCGCGTTGATTATCAACAGATTCAATCTCAATATGAGCAAGACCGTTACTCTGTTGTTAATGCCGAAGGTTCTTATGACAGCCAACGCATGCAAATGAAGAAGCTCCTTGAACTCGGTCTCAGCCAACAAATTACCCTTCAAAACGTTGAATGGACAAGAGAACAAGTGCTCGCAGCGCTCCCCGATATGTTTGAAAGCTACCAACTAGCTATGCAAACCGATGCTAACTTGCAAGCAACCGACCTTCAAATCCAAAGCGCTGAATACAGCGAAAAAATCGCTAAAGCTGAACGCCTCCCGAGCATCGACCTTAACGCCGGCGTTGGTACAGGTTACAGCTCTCCCGGTAGCTCTTTCGGCAACCAAATGAAGAAAGGTCTCAACGAAACTATCGGCCTCACAGTTAGCGTTCCCATCCTCGACAACAAGAAAGCTAAAGTCGCTATCGCTCAAGCTAATATCGACAAGCTTAACGCCGAACTTGACAAGGAAGCTCGTCAAAACGAAATTGCTCAAACCGTTGAAGGTCTTTACATTGACTTGCGCGCCGCTCAAGCACGCTACATCTCAGGTGAAGAACAAATCAAATCAACCAAACTTTCTGACGAATTGGTTAACGAGCAATTCAAACTCGGTCTTGTCAACACCGTTGAATTGATTACCGCACACAACGCTTACCTCCAAGCTCGTCGCGAACTCCTTCAATCAAAATATCTTGCAATGCTTGACCACAAATTGATTGAATACTATCGCACTGCTGCTGTTACTATGCCGTAATAATTCTGATTTAAATTTCGATAAATAAATAAACTACATAACATACAACATTACAATGAGACATAAAAATTCCCTCAAGGTTTTCTTGACCGGTGCTGCTACATTGGTGATGGCGTTGAGCTCTTGCAGCGAAAAAGAAACCATCTTGCTTGAAACTACCAAGGCAACACTAGGTGAAGTGAGTGAAACAGTTACCGCTACCGGTACTCTTGAATCGGTTAACACTGTCGATGTCGGTACTCAGGTTACCGGTATCATCGACCAAATATACGTTGACTACAACTCTGAAGTTAAGAAAGGTCAACTCATCGCTGAAATCGAGAAAGTATTGCTCCAAAGCGACCTCGAAAGCGCTCAAAAAAGCATGGAACAAGCTCGCTTGACCTACGAATACAACAAAACAAACTACGAACGCGACAAGGCTTTGCACGACAAGCAACTCATCTCTGACTACGAGTTTGACACTTCTTACAACACCTACCGCGTTTCTAAAGCAGCTTACGAAAAGACTCAAGCCGAAATCCAACGCGCTAAAAAGAATCTTGAGTACGCTCAAATCTACTCTCCAATGGACGGTATCGTCATTTCACGTGACGTTGAAGTGGGCCAAACTGTCGTATCTAACATGACCGTTGCTAACCTCTTCACCATCGGTGACCTCGACAATATGCGCGTTGTTGCTAACGTTGACGAAGCTGATATAGGCCAAGTAAAAGTTGGTCAAAAAGTTACCTTCACTGTTGACGCTTACTCTGACGACACTTTTGAAGGTGAAGTTACCCAAGTGCGCATCAGCCCTACTACCGAAAGCAACGTTGTAACCTATGAAGTTCTCGTTTCTGCTCCAAACCCCGAGCACAAGCTCATCCCCGGTCTTACCGCTAACTTGACCATCTATGTTACTCAAGAACAAAACGTGGTAACAATCCCTGTTAAAGCTCTTCACTTCACACCTCACGAATATCCCGAAGCTAAGAATCTTCCCGAATTTGACCCCGCAAGCGCTAACACTGAAGTCGCTGAAGGCAAATCACGTGTATGGGTTGTCAGCAACGGCAAGTTGAAACCTGTTGACATCACCACCAGCGCAAATAACGGCCTAACCCTCGCTGTCACTTCAGGGCTCAATGATGGCGATATTATCGCTATGAGCTACAGCGTCGGCACAGCTAGCGAAGCTGCAGCCGAAGAAAGCAGCGACCAAGAAACCAGCCCATTTGCACCTCAAGGTCCAAAACGTAAGAAATAAACACTAAGCCTCGATAAAAATGAGCAGTGAAAAGAAAGAAATAATCCGCATCGAGAACCTTCGCCGCGACTTCAAAGTGGGCGGCGAGGTGGTTCACGCTCTACGCGGTGTGTCATTCACAATCTATGAAGGCGAATTTGTCACCATCATGGGTACTTCAGGCTCTGGTAAGTCAACCATGCTGAACATGCTGGGTTGCCTTGACACCCCCACCAAGGGTAACTACATCCTTGATGGAGCCTCAGTGAAAGACATGAGCAAAAACGAGCGTGCAAAGACTCGTAACCGCAAGATTGGTTTTGTGTTCCAAAACTACAACTTGCTTCCAAAGACCACTTCAATTGAGAACGTTGAGCTACCATTGCTTTACAACTCAAACGTCGGTGCAAAAGAACGCCGCGAGCGCGCCGTCAAAGCGCTTGAAGCCGTTGGGTTGCACGACCGTTTGTATCACAAGAGCAATCAAATGTCAGGTGGTCAGCAACAACGTGTTGCCATAGCCCGTGCACTTGTTAACGACCCGGTTATCATCCTCGCCGATGAAGCAACCGGTAACCTTGATACTCGCACATCATTCTCTATCTTGGTGTTGTTCCAAGAACTTTATGCTCGCGGAAGAACAATCATCTTTGTGACTCACAACCCTGAATTGGCAGCTTACTCATCACGCAACATCGTGCTGCGTGACGGTAAAGTCATCAGCGACACATTGAATCCATCGCCCGCATCGGCCAAAGAAGCCCTTGCTGCACTTCCCAAGGAAGAAGATTAGATTAACTAGAAAAGTATAAACAATGAATATAGCGAATCTACTAAAGATAGCAATAAAAGCCTTGAATAATAACAAGTTGCGTTGTTTCTTAACAATGCTTGGTATTATCATCGGTGTTGCATCGGTAATCACCATGCTCGCCATCGGTCAAGGCTCTAAAAATAGCATCCGCGACCAGATTTCACAGATGGGTTCAAACATGATTATGATTCATCCGGGAAATATGGACCGTGGTGGTGTGCGCCAAAGCCAAGATGATATGCAATCACTTGAACTATCTGACTATGAGGCATTGAGAGATCGCACTGCCTACATTTCAGCAATTTCACCTAACGTATCATCTTCAGGCCAATTCATTTATGGCAACAACAACTACCCGTCATCAATGTACGGTGTGAATGCCGATTATCTTGATATCCGCAAAATAACCATAGCCAGCGGTGAAATCTTTACCGAACAAGACATCAAGCAAGCTGCTAAAGTGTGTCTTCTCGGTCAAACCGTAATCGACAACCTCTTCCCTAACGGTGAAGACCCCATCGGTAAAGTTGTTCGTTTCAACAAAATTCCTTTCACCGTTATCGGTACATTGACAGCCAAAGGTACCAACACCATGGGTATGGACCAAGACGACGTTGTACTTGCTCCTTACACCACCGTGATGAAACGTGTACTTGCGGTTGACTACCTCCAAGGCTTGTTTGCTTCAGCTCTCAGCGAAGACATGACCGACGAAGCTATTGACGAAATCACCGAAATCTTGCGTCAACAACACAAGTTGAAAGACGATGCTGACGACGACTTCGAAATACGTTCACAACAAGAGTTGAGCGAAATGATGAACTCAACTTCCGACATGATGACCGTATTGCTCGCTTGTATCGCCGGTATCTCACTCCTCGTTGGTGGTATCGGTATCATGAACATCATGTATGTATCAGTTACTGAACGCACTCGCGAGATTGGTCTTAGAATGTCAATCGGTGCACGTGGCATCGACATCTTGGCTCAATTCTTGATTGAGGCAATCATCATCAGCGTTACCGGTGGTATCCTCGGTGTTTTTGTGGGCGTAATTGCCACTTATTTGGTAAACATCCTTGCCCACTGGCCAGTAGCTATCATGGCTTACTCGGTAATCCTCTCATTTGCAGTATGTACCATCACCGGTGTATTCTTCGGCTGGTATCCTGCACAAAAAGCTGCGAACTTAGACCCAATCGAAGCATTGCGTTATGAATAAAATAGCAGAAAATAGATTAACCCGCAATCAGGTGAATTTCATCATTCACCTGATTGTGATTTCTATGCTTTTTATTCTCCCTGAATTTCTTCTCAACTTCAGTGATGACAATCCCGAGAAAGAAATCCATTGGGGAATCTACGTTAAATCAGCCATCTACATCTGCGTTTTCTACATCAACTACTATTTCATCCTAGCAAAAACTTTCACTTTAGGAAAACGCCAAATCATCACTTTCTTGGCCTACAACCTAGTGGTTATATTCGTTGCCTTGTGCGTTTCTTACGCTACATGGCGTCTGCTTGACACCCACCAAATGCTCGAAATGGCAAGCGACCATCCGGGCCCCGGACCGGGTCCAGGCCCTCACGGACCACACCCACGCGAAATGGGTGAATCTCACCACTTCATTGTAGCTCTATCATTCATCTTGAGAGACTTCGTTATGATTGTGTTGACCATCGCATTGAGCTTCACACTGAAAGTTTCAAATCAATGGGCACAATTTGAACGCAACCACCAACAACTAGTTGCCACTCAACGCGAAGATGAACTAAAGAGCTTAAAGAGCCAACTAAATCCCCACTTCTTATTCAATACACTGAACAGCATCTATGTATTAATCACCATTTCGCCCGAAAAAGCACAAGAAGCAGTACACGAATTAAGCCGAATGTTGCGATATGTACTCTACCAAAATGCTTCAATGGTGACACTCTCTCAAGAAATAGACTTTGCTCGCGGCTACATCAACTTGATGAAACTGCGTTTAAGCCAAACCCCACTAGACATTAAACTAGAAGCCAACGGACAGGATAATGCAATGGTTCCGCCATTGATTTTCATCTGTCTGCTTGAAAATGCATTTAAACACGGCAACACCGGAAACGCCGAGCAGCCCATCGAGCTACACATCGTGGCTGACGAGGAAAAAGTTGTGTGCCGCACCCATAACTTCATTAGCGCATCAACCAGCACCGACAAGCAAGGCGGTATTGGAATAGCAAATCTTAAACGACGCATACAACTACTCTATAGCGAAAAAGCTTCATTGGAGGTAGAAAATGACGGCGTTACTTACACATCGGTACTCACTATACCATTTAACTCACAGACTTAAAAAAACTTTTTCAAAACTAATTAATCATGACACCATTAAAATGTTGCGTAATCGACGATGAACCATTGGCATGCCAATTGATAGCATCTTACGTTGAAAAGACACCATTTCTGACACTCGCAGGCTCATTCAATTCAGCTCAAGATGCAGTCAAAACCATCCTCAACGAAAACATCGACCTCGTTTTCCTTGACATACAAATGCCACAACTCAACGGCATGGAATTCGCCAAAATCATTCCCGATACATGCCGAATAATCTTCACCACTGCATATTCAAATTATGCCGTTGAAGGTTTCAAAGTCAACGCCCTCGACTACCTACTGAAGCCCATCAGCTATGACGAATTCCTCATCGCTGCCAACAAAGCACTAAAATGGGCTGAACAAAGACGCGGCTTGGGAACAGACTCATCACTTGCATCCCACATCATCGTGAAAAGCGAATACCGCTTGGTGCAAATACCCATTGACGAGATAAGATTCATCGAAGGTCTAAAAGACTACGTGAAAATCTACACCGACAGCGATGACCGCTCAATCATGACACTCATGAGCATGAAGGCGCTGGAAAAAGCTCTGCCCTCCGATAAATTCATGAGAGTTCACCGCTCATTTATCGTCAACACCACAAAAATAAGAACAATTGAACGCAACCGCATCATTTTCGGAAAACATTTTATTCCAATTTCCGACACCTACAAGCAAGCGTTTATTGACTATATATCAGTACATTCAATCGTTTCATCGGTAAAAGATGAAGATTAAACGTATTTGTGCTGCAGAAAAAATTTTGTAAAACAAAAAACATATATTAACTTTGCATCAGTAAATAACACCCGTAATGCATATCTTAGGCTGATTAATTATTTACGCAACTAGATTTAGGACTAAGCTATGGCATGGTTTTACCGTCGGCCGCTGTGAAGCGCATACACGATGAAACTCAGGATGTTATATTAAATGTAAGTATGATATAATCTCTAAAAATCACATGCCTATAAATGGCTTATGTCCAATGTTCCCTGCTGAAGGGCGCAGTGGACTTTTTTTATGCCCCCACTTCAACGG
>CAYTFG010000040.1:0-16955 GCA_964436925.1 uncultured Bacteroides sp.
TTGCAAAACGGGACGCAAAAAATATGTAAATTTAGACTTAAGTGAGTCAAGGAAGATGAGCCGTTCCACACCTTTCAGCTTGTGAGGCTGAATTGCCGAGGGTGTGTAATCTTCCTAACAGTTTAGGACTGCCTTGCGCGCCAAAGTTAACGTTTTTTTTTGAAATTGACAAATTTATTCACATAAAATTTTCAACTTAATACTTTTTCCTTTGTTATTTTTGATTACCGATTGGATAATAATGATTTCGGTTCCACCCTGCCACAATTGGCTGAGTGGAACCGAAATTATTTCAATGAGAAGTGTTATTAATCAGCAAATTCGATAAGCACTGCGTCTACACCGACAACATCGTCAGTCTTAACAAATACGCGCTTAACGACAGCATCCTTAGGTGCTGTTACATCATTTTCCATCTTCATGGCTTCATAAACCAAAACCACTTGGCCTTTCTTAACTGCATCGCCGGCCTTAACATTAACTTCGATAATGCGACCGCCCATCATTGCTTTGATAGTTTCGCCGGTAATTGGTTCTTCAGCTGCTTTAGGTGCTTCTTCTACGACTTCTTGCTTGTTGCTTTCTTGTACTGCAGCATATTCTTCAGCACGACGACGGCGCAAGAATCCGTTAGCTACGTTAGGCAGCAATTCCATCAACAACATTTCTTCGTTGTTTGTAGCCAATTTGACATTACCATATTCGGGTAATTCAGGATTTTCAGGCTTCTTATAATTAGAAGTATCGTATGGCTTTTCAATAGGGCTACCAGTGATTTTCTCACGGAATTGCGGGTCAACGGGAACAGGAGTGTGACCATATTCACCCTTAACCAATGAGATAAATTGGTTAGAAGTATTTGAATAGTCGGGCTTACCGTTCTTGCGGTCGAGAGCAACAAACACTGCTTGGCTACCAACGATTTGGCTGGTCGGAGTTACCAATGGTACCAAACCGGCATCTTTACGTACTTGTGGAATCAAGCGCATTGCATCATCGAGCAATTCATCGGCCTTCAATGCCTTCAATTGAGCTACCATGTTTGAATACATACCGCCGGGGACCTCTGCATTTTTAACCAATTCGTTTGGTTTGGGGAATCCGAAGTAGTCTTCAATAGCGTGGCAAGCATCAAGCAAGTCAGCTTCTTGGTTAGTCATGGCTGAAGAAATAGCCTTGTCAACCAATTGTTCAATTTCGGCAGGTAATTTATCGTTTAATGGGTCAAATTCGCGTGGCATCTTGCCGAGGTCGAAGTCTTTGAGTGATTCACGCGCAGCTTTCAAGCGATTGCGTATTTCACCAACAGCCTTCATGTCAACATCAATTGTTACGCCTAATTTTTGGCAGAACAAATAGATGAGTTCAATTGCAGGAGCTGCTGAACCGCCACCAAACCACCAGATATTGGTATCAAGGATATCAACACCGTGAATAATAGCCATAAGGCTTGATGCCAAGCCATAACCGGGTGTACAGTGGGTGTGGAAATCTACCTCAACCTTCACATTAGCCTTAAGTTTAGATATGATAGACGCAGCACGCAATGGAGTTACAAGACCGGCCATATCTTTCAATGTAATGATTTTTGCGCCCAAAGCTTCCATTTCTTTTGCTTTGTTTACAAAGTAATCATCGGTGAAGATTTTTTCAGGCTCTTCTACTTTAGCTTTTTTACCAAATAGCTTTGCAAAGAATCCTTGCTTAGGTTGTTCTACTTCAGGAGCTTTAGGGTCAACGGTGTAACATACTGCGCCATCAGGTATACCTCCCAGCTCGTTAATCATACGTATTGATTCTTTTACATTGTCGATATCGTTCAATGCATCAAAAATACGCATTACATTTAGACCGTTTGCAATGGCTTCTTTATAAAATCCCTCAAGAACATTATCAGGATATGGCACATATCCAAATAAGTTTCTACCTCTTGACAAAGCTGACAACATTGACTTTCCGTGCATCACTTTGTCAACACTGCGCAAACGATTCCATGGAGATTCATCTAGATATCGCATGACTGAGTCTGGAACAGCGCCACCCCAAACTTCCATGATATAAAATCCGGCATTTTCATAATACGGCAAGAGCTTGTCGATATTAGCTTGGTTTAGGCGAGTAGCAAATAATGACTGTTGCCCGTCACGCAACGTCAAATCTCTAATTTTAAGTTTACGTTCCATAATTATATGTATGTTTAAAATGGTAATCTATTTTAAGAAACTTCAATGACAAAAGTAACACTTTTTATTGTATTTACGGAAATTTATCCGTATTTTTTTATCAAAAAAATGATACTTTATGCGTAATTTTGCATCATATTTAGTCTACATATAAAATGTTCAATATATTTCGTAAAAAATCAGAGCCAAAGTCACTGTGTTTCCACACCGACATCCACTGTCACATCATTCCCGGTATCGACGACGGCTCTCCCGACCCATCTACCTCGGCTGACCTCATCGAGCGAATGCAATCTTGGGGTATCACCCGCATTATTGCCACACCTCACGTCACTGACACCACGTTTGAAAACACCCCCGAGACGATGGACAATGCACTTGAAAAGTTACGTATCGAATTAAATAACCGAGGAAACAACATCGACATCAGCCATTCGGCCGAATATCGTCTTGATGACTTGTTCTTGAGTCACCTTGATAATAAAATTTTGGTCCCCTATCCTAATGATTATCTCTTGGTGGAAAATTCTTTCATCCAAGAACCGCTCAACTTGGACCAGATACTCTTCACTGTTAAGGTTAATGGTTTTAAGCCCATCTTGGCTCACCCCGAGCGATACAGCTATTACTATGGTAAGAAAAATCGTTATGAGCAAATCCACGCTGCCGGAACTCGCTTCCAAGTTAATATTTTGAGCTTGGCAGGCTTCTACGGCAAAGAGGAAAAAAATATCGCTGAATGGTTACTCCAACATGGTATGGTTGATTTTCTAGGCACTGACTTGCACAATCATCGTCATGCCGATGCCATCGAAGCTTACTTGGCATCTAAGGATTATCGCCGCAATTTAGAAGCAATCACCTCTTATGTTCAAAATGACCGCCTTTTCTAGTCGGCATCATTTGGAACTTGATTTTTTATAACTTCAATAGCCAAATCAAGTATTGCGTCTTTGCCTGTCATTGACGCATCACTAGCCATATTGACATTGCAACCGACGCTTGGATTTATCCCGGCTTCGGTTGTTTGTTTATAGGCATCCAGCACTGAACAAGCCGAGAATCTAACGCTCCATCCGCATGGCAATTCTGATGAATATGGCATTCCGCTACCGCCTCCGGTGCGAGCCCCTACAATCTTGCATTGCGGTAAATATTGCATTATCGACACGAAATTATTTGCTGCACTGAATGTGCTTCTATTAGTCAATATTACAACAGGCTTGCTCCAAATTATTGACGTGCCGCCTTGTGGCTCATAGTAATAAGGATACGGTTCTGAAAAGTCATCATGGCCCGGCCCGGTCTTATGCACAAAGTATCCTGCTAGTGTCTTTTCAGTGATAAATCGGCCCACGAGCTTCTCAACGTTTGTCATTGAACCGCCGCCATTATCGCGAATATCAATTATCAGACCGTCACAGGTAATGAAATAGCCCAAAATATAGTCCAGATTACTCTCGCCTATGGCCGAGCTAAAACTCGGATAGCGCATATAGCCTATATTTTCCGGCAATATCGCATAATAAGTCGCACCCACTTGACGATAATTAAAATTCAAATAATTTTCTTGAACAATGCGTTCATCGTAGTTTTGGGGATAATCGCTCCACCATTTACGATAATAGGATGACGAAAAAGCAGCCGACAAGTTTGTGTGACCGTCTTTCAACTCATTAAGCATATCGGCACACACCTCAAACAACTGCGTATTAGTCATGTTGTCAACAATGCGGCTCTGATAAACCGTGTGTATCGAGTCCCAATTGACACCTTTTTCTTTGAAAAAGCAATAATTCTCATCCAGAATGGTCCACAATGCCTCGAAGTTACCTCGCGAGTCATTATCCCACTCTTCAATTGAATGGCACGACTGCATCATCACAGCCATCAAGATGGTATATAGAATCTTTTTCATCGCTATTATTCAATTCAATAAGGTGCGTAAATCGTTTTCTTTGCCAAATCAGGCTTTTTGGTTGGCGACATTGACACCCAATCGCCACCAATACCTATCACAAATGCATTGGTGGTTATGCGCGACGTCAAGTCATTTACCTTGGTTGACAAGATTTTACCATGATAACCAATGCGCAATATTGTATTACCAAAATGGAAATCAAGCGACACATTGTTATCCCAACTGAAATAATTTCCGGGGTAAGCACAATGAGCCAAGCCATTGTGATTTCCCATATAAATTTCATAGTAAAGTTCACCGTAATCAGGCGAGAAAAATGCGCCCACAACCGGCAATGACGTGGTGTATCTCACGTCAATAGGCAGTTTCTTTAGCATAAAACGTTTTGCTGCAAATCCGGTTAAATCTACAGTCCACGCTGCCTTTACCGACGCCGGATTGTTGCCGTTACGCTCATTATATAGACAGCCCAAGTCTAAGGTCGTCTTTCCGCCAAAGCCCAATTTCACTCCGGCAGGAACGCTCCAGCGTCTTAACATGGACCATGAAAAATCTGCGCCCCAATACCACATTGTGGCATTTCGTGCCGGATTTTCTGCATTATCCACTTCTGCATCGGCATGCAACCTCATGACCCATTTTTCAGGGCTAAACTTCATCGCCTGCCACCTGTCGTAGCTCAACGACGTGGACCATCCATCATATTTCAACGGCGTCAAATAAGTATCCACAAGTTGCGCTCCGCCCACCTCTGCACTATAAAAGGCATTGACCGGGCGTAAAACTTCTTGCGCATCGACACTCAGCAATGCCACAATAAAGCCTACACAACTCAATAATACTCGTTTAAGCATCAAAATATTCTCTTTTGTCCATTAATTTCGTCTCTCACTTCATCATCAGAGCGTTCTTCAAGCAATGGTGTTTCTTCTGTTTCTTCAGCGTCAACATCCTCCACTACTTCAGTCTCTTCAGGTTCTTCAACAGGTATTGGCTCTAATTCGGTAACCGTATCCACGGCATATACCGACAAGCGTTTTCCTTTGGCTTTCAATGACTTCACTCCAATAAATTCTGAAGCCACAACTTCCAACGGTTCACGGAATGAATCGGCGCCACCAAACTTAACTTCAAACTTTGCACCTGCTTCAGGGCTTAAAGCTATCAACTGTGACTTAGGATTTTCACCTATAAAACGTTGTCGCTTAGCCGATTGTTCAAACGTGAAACGTTTTATATAATAATAGCCTTGGTCAGCATCATCCAAGATTGCCGTCCACACTGTTGACGACTTAAATTTCTCTATGCGCAGAATGTTGTCCTCATAGTGATTGGTTGCATCAAATGATGACGTATAATATTCACCGTTTTTGAGAACAACCAATACCAAATCGGTGCCCGAAAATTCGCCCAGGTAATTACCTCGACCGTCATAATTCAATCTCAATACATCCGGGTCAAACCACACTTCGCGTCCGCCAAGTGTTGATGTACCCTTCTCTTTGAGTGACAGGCGATGTATCTCGTTCTTAGTCACGATATTACCTTGCGACTGTTTGCCCTTGATTGCCAACTCACTAAAGTCGATATCAAATTGCAACGTCTTGAGTCTCTGTTTAGGCTTCAACGTAACCTTGACAACTTCGGCCTCTCCATTAGCATTTGCCGAGAACCACATAATCTTTGTCCCCGGTAAGCCCGGAGTTATGTTATATTCCTTATCACGGGACACTCCGGTTATTGCAAAGCGCTTCATGTAATAAATGCCGCCCTTTCCACTCTGATAAATCACATTGTAAATTGTGCGGTCATCATTACGCTTGAACACGTTGATATATAGAACATTCTTGTCAACAAACAATTTTTCTTGAACCTTGACAATCTTGTAACGTCCATCTTTGTAGATAATCAACACATCATCAATTGACGAGCAGTTGCACACAAACTCATCTTTCTTGAGCGCTGTTCCTATGAAGCCCTCTTCTCGATTGATATACAGCTTTTCATTAGCCTCAGCCACAGTCGATGCTTGTATATTATCAAAGCTTCTTATAACTGTGTGGCGCGGATAGTTTGCTCCATATTTTGCTTTCAATCCTTCATACCAATCAATAGTATATTCAGTGAGGTGCTCTAGCTTATTTCTCAAGTCGGCTATTCTTTCATTATATGAAGCGATAAGTTCCTCAGCCTCAACAGCATTAAACTTCAATATTCGCTTCATCTTGATTTCCAACAGTCTCAGAATGTCATCTCGCGTTACCTCTCTGAATAATTGGTCATGGAACGGCACCAATCGGCTATCAATATGGTCAATAGCTATGTCCACATTCTTAGCCTGTTCATATTCTTTATCCTTATAGATTCGCTCCTCGATGAAGATTCGCTCTAGCGAAGCAAAATGCAACAATTCTTGAGTCTCGCCGAGCTGTATCTGCAATTCCTTGCGCAAGATATTTTTGGTCGTATCCACACTGTGGCGCAAAACATCACTCACGCCCACAAAGTGAGGCTTATCCTCTGATATCACACAGCAGTTTGGCGATATGTTCACCTCGCAATCAGTAAACGCATACAGCGCATCTATCGTCTTGTCGCTTGACGTGCCCGGTTGCAAATGCACCAATATCAATGCCGTCTCGGCGGTGTTATCATCGACTTTTCTTATCTTGATTTTTCCTTTTTCATACGCCTTCAAGATTGAATCAATCAACGTGCCTGTTGTCTTACCATAAGGAATTTCAGTAATGGCCAACGTCTTATTATCAATCTTTTCTATTTTTGAGCGAACTCTCACCACTCCACCACGTTCACCGTCATTGTAACGCGACACATCAATAAATCCGCCGGTCACAAAGTCGGGATACAGCACAAACTCCTCCCCTTTTAGGTAAGCTACTGCTGCATCTATGATTTCATTGAAATTGTGAGGCAAGATTTTTGACGACAACCCCACTGCAATACCTTCAGCGCCTTGAGCCAACAGCAACGGAAATTTGGCCGGCAACGTCACCGGCTCTTTCTTTCTACCGTCATAACTCAACGTCCACTCGGTAACCTTGGGATTATACAATGTCTCTAATGCAAATGCCGATAGTCGAGCTTCGATGTAACGACCGGCAGCTGCCGATGCGCCTGTCAATATATTTCCCCAGTTTCCCTGTGTCTCCACAAGCAAATCTTTCTGACCCAATTGCACCAACGCATCATTGATTGACGCATCTCCATGCGGGTGATATTGCATGGTATTTCCCACGATGTTAGCCACCTTATTGAATCGACCGTCATCCAGGGTTTTCATTGAATGTAATATTCGGCGTTGTACAGGCTTCAGGCCATCATCAATGTGTGGCACTGCGCGCTCCAGAATTACATAAGATGCATATTCCAGATACCAGCTCCGGTACATACCTTTCAAATGGTGCGTAATCACGTCATCGCCGTCATAAACCGATGAATGTTCTGCGCTATTTTCATCGTCCTGGGGCTCTAACTCGTTTTCGGGGTCTTCTATATTGAAATCGTCGCTCATAAACTATGTTTGTGGTGTATGTAATGGCATTAAAATATGATAACAATGTGATAATTAGTGCTCATATCTTTACAAAATTACTAATTTTATTACAATTATTCAAACCTCAACTCTTTAAAAACACATAATTTTATCATTTACCATAACAAGGGCCCGAGAATTAAAATTCCCGAGCCCTTTGATTTCTATTATTGTTAACCTATTATCTAACAGCTATTTTGCGCACTGTTGTAGTACCGTCTCGATAGAGTGTCTTTTCTATCACCACTTCACCTTGTTGAGGTGCTGCAATTTCGATACCCGATAAGTTGTAATAGGTGCGTAATACGATGTCGCTATCGCTGTGAATTGAATCAACGCCCGACAACGCATTTATCACGAGGTTATAAGTCTTTGAAAGGCTTTCCCCTGCTGTCTTGGTCAATGTTGCTGATTGTCCAATGGCTCCTGATGTTGGCAACTTGACTTTATCACCTTCAATGGTGAGGTTTTCGCTACTTGTCCATGTTACATTTTCAGGAATACCTATTGTCATTGTGTTGCACACATTTGTCTCGCTTTCACTGTCTTCTTGGAAGAGGATTTGAGCTGCAGCAAATGATGCTTCTGCAACATCTTTCATTGAGGTCAAGATAGGATATGTTGCTGCAACATTTGTGTAAGCATCACCCATATCCATTGACAAGAGTTCTTTGGTTGTCTTAGCTGTAGCTGCTGTGAGAGATGCCTTGGCTGTAACAACGGTTGAATCATAATAATTACCTGACACTGTGAGGTCAACTTTGCTACCTGCTATAAATGCGTCAACATTTTCAGGTGAAGCTGCAGTTGCAACAACATTACCTGCATTGTAGCAATTAGAAACTGTGCCTGATGTGATTATATAGCCTGCAAATCCTGCTACATTATCAGCTGCGGTAATTGTTCCCATGTTGTAGCAATTGTAGAACTTACCGCTACCGTAGCAGAGCATACCTGCTGCTGCAAAGTTGGCTGCTGAGTTACCTGTACCGGTAGTTGTTACGTTACCTAAGTTGAAGCAATCGGTCATTGTGAAATCAGAGCCTTGTCCAACAAAGCCTGATACCATATAGCCCACGCCACTGACGTCACCCACGTTGAAGCATCGTGTATAAGTGCTTGCGCTACCATAGCCACAGATACCGCCAATCAAGTTTGCCGTTGTTGACGTGCTGGAGATTGTTCCGTAGTTTCCGCAGTCCATCAAGTCATTATAAGTCTTGCAGTAACCGATAATTCCGGCGATACCATTTTTAACTCCGGTAACGTTTCCATAATTGTAGCAACGTTGGAATGTGCCACTACCCTTGGTTGATGAACCGTCAACATATCCTGCGATACCACCTGAATATTGACCTGCTTTGGATGCCACATTACCATAGTTTTTACAATCAACAATTGATGAACCTGCTCCGGCAACTTGGCCAATCAGACCGCCAACATAAGTGTATGACGTACTGCCTATTGCTGAAACATCTCCATAGTTTTCACTATTGGTGATGTGAATACGACTTGCTGCATAACCCACAAGGCCTCCGGCTTTTTGTGCGGTTGCTGTGAGCTCGATATTGCCCTTGTTGACACAATTGTTTACAAAGCAAGTGTCGGTTGCGTATCCAACTATACCACCTAATACATTCTTTTCTATAGAAATATTAGCGTAATTGGTACAATTTTCTACGACTGATGCTGAACGCGCTGCAATACCTGCATTATTTGTACCGCTGGAATGAATTTCACCGTAATTCTCGCAATCTGCAACCTTTGAACCAGAAGCCATTGTACCTACGATACCACCACAGTTACCTGTCTTTGATGATACTGAACCGTAGTTCTTTGAATTAGTCACTTGCGCTGTACTCTTCAATTCATACGCGATACCTGCTGCATAATTTCCTGCCGAACCGTCTATTTCATTTCGGTTTACGCAATTTTCTACCGTGCCGCCAAGTGAATGAACAAATCCTGCAATCGGTTTTGCAACAGTAGTTGTGAATTTTCCGCCCTCAAGCGTTAAATTCTTGATTACTCCGCCTTCCTTTACGGTTCCAAACAGAGCAACTGATGCATCGGTGAGCTTATTAATGACCAAGTTCTTGATTGAGTGGTTGTCTCCATCAAAGATTCCACCGAATGTTGCGTTGTCATATCCCACGGGACGGAATGTTGCGTCATCAGTATAATCAAGGTCTGCCGTAAGCTTGAAGTATTTACCATCAAATGAAGCAAGATTGTCGTCAACTTGTTTAATCAAAGTTGCCATATCCTCTTTATTATTTATGAGGTATGGAACTGATTCTGTTCCGTTACCTTCAAAGAATGAAGGAACTGTGCGAATGGCAAATTGACGTGAATAACCGTTCATTGTTGCAACGATTGTGTCATTCACAATGTTTTGGTCGGTAATCTTACCGATTGTCAACAAGCCCGGAGTAATAGTATAAATGGGTGAATTGTGAAGAACACTCCAAGTCAGTCCATCCACTTGAGCAAGTTTTGCTGTACCGTTTACATCGAGAACTGTTTGGCCGTCTTGCAATGTCATCACCATGCTTCTCATTGCAACTGATGGCTCTGTTTCTGAATAAGCAGCAAGAACGGGATATAAACCCGCTTTAAAATCAAACACTTCGCTGGTCAGTTCGCCGAGAGCCTTGCCTGATGTCATTTCAGCCGTCGAAAGGCCTGTAAATCCATCGGGATTTTCATAGTTTACTGCCCCGTTTGGAACTATTTGATTATCATAGAAGTTATTTGATGCTTCGTAGTTAGCTGTTGTTGTCAGATAACCGATAATTGCGCCCATTGCCTCGCCGGCGGGTGCTCTTACGATACCATTGTTGATACAGTTGTTCACTGATGAATTGAGTGGCACCAAACCACCGATAATACCGCCAACATATTGACTACCGCCAACTACTTGTCCGTTGTTGACGCAATTATTGATTTTTGCTGCTGATGCATAACCCACAATACCACCGGCATAACGTGCTTTGGCTACTGTGTTATAAGCGTTTATTGAATCGCTGGCTACATAACCATCATTCTCGCAATTTTCTATCGTTCCAAAACATTGTCCTGCTATACCGCCGGCATACAATAGTCCGCCGGTTACCTTACCGAGATTACGACATCCTGCGACTTCTCCGGTGGTCTTTACTACATATCCGGCAATACCGCCAACTGATGATGAAACGCTCGAGATTGTGCCCATATTGACGCAATTCTCTACACGTCCTGCTGCATTACCTACAATACCACCTGAATACATCCAGAATGTCATGTCGGTGCCTGGGCCCAAGATTACATTCTTAATAACGCCCTTAGCATTTAAGCGACCAAATAGTCCGCAATATGATGTTGAGCCTGATGAAATGCCCTTGCCGTCTTCATCATAACCCACTTTTGAAAGATAGATATTGTCAATCACGTGATTGTCACCGTCAAAAGTTCCATAGAACTCATGCGCTGTATTACCATCTGCAGCAATACCGGTAAATTGTGGATTGCGGGCTACATCTATATCATTCATCACTTTGAAGTAAACATTCTCATAGGTATTTGAGTAAGTAACAATACCTTCATTAATGTTTATGAGGTCTTCAACAGTCTTTACTTGATATGGGTCTTCGGCTGTACCTGAACCATCAAAGAGGCTGAATGGCTGAGTCTTTACAAGATATTCCTTGAAGTATGGAGTATTTGATTTATATCCGCAGAAATAGTTGTCGGTGTATGCATCGCTGACCTTGACGTTTCCACCGTCAACTGTCAATCCTGCGCCTTCATCGGTCATGCCGTCCTCTGTCAATACGCCCCAACTGATATCATTTGCTGTTGATGCTGTATAGTTTGACATGACTTTGCGCACTGTTTGATTGTCGGTCAAGTAGAATGGCGCTGCTAGAAGTTGCATGTAGCTTTGATTTTCCATGCATTTCAAGCGAGGATACAAACCTTCGGTAAATGTCCATGTATCTGCATCTAATCCGCTGAGGCCGTCGGCTGTGGTCATTTGCGCTGTCGTGAGTGCGCCATTATAGCCATAGTCGGTGAAATTGAAGCCCATCATCTGTTTATCATAGTAAACATTTGAGAAATAACTCATAAATTGTTCTGACATATAGCCGGTTAACGCAATTTTTGCATCGGTTGCCGATGACGGAACATATATTTGAGTTGCGGAGTAGACATTTTCTACCTTATTCAGATTTGATGCAAGGATGTAACCTACTATACCTGTGCCCTTCGGTGTATTTGGCACATAGATAAGACCTGCGGTACAGCAATCCTTGATTTGGCCGTTATAGAGATTTGCGGCAATTGCTGCAGCACATCCGTTTGAGCCATCTTCATCGGTACATGCCGCACTGGAAATTGTAGCTATACTCATGCTTCGTTTCACCTGACCTGCGCCGGTTTTTGTATTTCCGGTAACTGCACCGGTAATACCGCCCACTTTACCTGAAATGCTGTAATCACGGATGACTATGCCGGTTGCACATGAGTCAACCTCGGCTGTATAACCGTTGGTACTCCATGCATTATTGACCCAGCCTGCGATACCGCCACCGGTAAAGAAAATATTACTGCTTATACCTGCAATTGTCAGCAAACCGCTTGACACGCAATTATGAACAGGGCCTGATGTAAATCCAACTATACCGCCGGCGTTACCATAAACATAGAGGGTATTATCAGCATAACAATTGCTGACTGAGCCACGCGAAACGGCTGCGATACCGCCGGCGTGGAATGCTGCAGTGAGGAGTTGATTGTCGGTAGTCTTGCAGTTTGATATCTTACCATAACTCAATGCGGCAACCGAGCCTACACCTGCGCCATAAGTTAGTAGTCGACAACTTTTTACGTTCAAGTCCTTGACTGTACCGTCTTCACCGAGATAGGAAATAAAGCCCACATAACCACGGCGTCCGCTGGTCGTATACGTTATATTTTTGATGGAATAACCATTACCATCAATATTACCGTTGAACTTGTAGCCATCGGGATAAGTATTTGTGTGTGCCACATCATCGCCCTTAGCTACCTTTCCGATAGGCGTATAGATATACTCTGAGTTTTGGCAATCAATATCGTTGGCAAGTTTATAATAAACGCCCTTTTGGTCAGCGCCATCATTAACTATTTGGGCCAACGTTCTGATATCTTGCTCTGTTTTCAACTCATATGGAGCTGACTCTGTACCCGAGCCCGAGAAATTTGCTGTTAGCGTTTCAGGGAAGCTAAAGGCCGAGCTAAATGTTATGTTCATGTTATCATAACGATACAACGCTGTACCCGTACTGGATACCGCAAAAACGCCCCAACTTCCGGTTGTTGCCGTCAAGCCGTCATTTGACATACTGAAAACCATTGGTTGCACTTCTCCGGCCGACGACGTGTTCATCGGCATACAATCAAGTTCCCCATATTGTGTTGAACTACCCATATAGTGTGGAGTCACTTCCACTACTTTATTATGGTCTAAGTCTGCTTCTACCGACGCTCCGGTATTACTGAAGTTCTCAATTTCAATACGGTTTTTGTATGTTTGTTTAACGACAACACCCCATTCTGATGTATTGTCGGTATTATACACCTTTGCTGTAACCGATGCGTTACATTTGCGCAAGATTGAAGTCTTAATCACATTAGAAACTTGGGTAACACCCGATGAGGTCACTACAAAAATACCCCACGATGGCAATACGATTGTCCCATCATCGAGAATTGTGCCTTCAATTGCGCCCTTTGTATTCACTGTCGATGCTTCCAAATCCACCGGACAAATAACGCCTTTCACCGTTCCGCCCGATGTCGTTGACACATCAACAACCTCAGCTGCCGGAATTTTAAACGTATTACCCGATACATACGCATGGCAATTTGTCAACTGAATGCCATAAAGTTGATTCACAAGCACATCACCGTCTTCCGATGTATCTGCTGTGATTTTGGAACTCCTTATACGATAACTAGTTCCTGTTGAAACTGTATCGGTATCTATATAGAAACCGACTACATCGTTGGCTGTAACTCTCCGGCTTGACACATATTTCGCCGTAGAGCGTGTGGAAGTGCCTACCTTCCATGCATTTGATGTGTCTAGCGCCAATGTCAATGATTCATCAAGCGATTCTCCATCAACATTGTGTCGTTGGCTAAGCAACAGATTATTCAGCTTGGTCTCTTCTGCCGTCATCGCTTTCGGATTGAACGCCGTCGCTGTTCCTGTCATCATTATTGCTGCCAAACACGTCAAAACTTGTTTTTGTAAAATCATGAGTTAGATATATGTTTGGAATTAAATTTTGTCTAAGATGGTATATAATAGTTGTTCCCAATAAGTACTATTATTATTTCATGCTAATTTAGTAAAAAGACAGCAAAATGAATTAATATTAACAGCCATTAACTAGATTTTTATATAAACCATAGGCATCTTCGTTCCAATGTAAAGAATTTGTTATAATTTTGATTTCTCAAATGACCATTCTATTAAACCAAGCCATTTATATATTGTTATATTTGAAATTCAATTCCTATACAATCAAAGTATAAAATCTTCAAAATTCAACTTATGAAAAAAGCAATTATTTTAGCTGTCGCCTCTATATTATCTATCGGCGGTATCTCCGCTCAAAAGTATGGCGACCATAAACAAAGATCCGTTGAAGACCGTGTCAACAACCTCAAGCAAGAACTCAACTTGACCGATGACCAAGTTAAGAAAGTCAAGGCCATTTACACTGACTTCGACAACAAAGCAAAAACTGCCTCTAAAGACTCCAAATCAGATTTCAGAGCTGAACGCGAAAAGCTCGACAAAAAAGTGGAAGCTGTTCTTACCAAAGACCAAAAAGCTAAGTTTCAACAAAACAAGAAACAACACTCCCACAACCGTTCTTACAACAAATCACAAAAGAACTAGTATATCCACCATTCACTGAATTATTAATGGGGTTGCGCCATATTTATAATATGACTCAGCCCCGTTTTTCTTAACTTCTCCAACATTATTGCCAAAACTGCTAAACATTCCCTCAAATAATACCTTTATTCACTGAAAAATTTTCTACCTTTGCATCACGAGGTTTCATTATTGACCCCATTCATTTTCTATAATAAAAGTATCTATGTCATATAAGCATCTTAAATTCCCTGAAGGCTCTTTATTCCTTGTTACCGGAGCCGCAGGTTTTATCGGTAGCAACCTCTGTGAAGCAATCCTTAATATGGGCTATCGCGTTCGAGCTCTTGACGACCTCTCTACCGGCAAACAAAAAAACGTCGATATGTTCCTCGACAACCCTAACTACGAATTTATTAAAGGTGACATCAAAGACCTCGATACATGCTTAGCTGCTTGCAAAGACGTCGACTTCGTCCTCAATCAAGCCGCTTGGGGTAGCGTGCCTCGCTCCATCGAAATGCCCCTATTCTACTCTCTCAACAACATTCAAGGCACCCTCAATATGCTGGAAGCCGCTCGCCAAAACGGCGTGAAAAAATTCGTTTACGCTTCTTCAAGCTCCGTCTATGGCGACGAGCCAAATCTGCCTAAAAAAGAAGGCATCGAAGGAAACCTCCTCTCCCCCTACGCCGTCTCTAAACGCTGCGACGAAGAATGGGCTAAACAATACACCCGCCACTACGGCCTTGACACATACGGTATGCGCTACTTCAACGTCTTCGGACGCCGACAAGACCCCGATGGCGCTTACGCTGCCGTTATCCCCAAATTCATCAAACAGCTCCTCAATGGCCAAAAATGCCGCATCAACGGCGACGGCCGCCAATCTCGCGACTTCACCTACATCGAAAACGTTATTGAAGCCAACCTCAAAGCTTGTCTTGCACCTTCATCCGCTGCAGGTCAAGCATTCAACATCGCCTACGGTGGCCGCGAATTCCTCATCGACATCTATTACGGTCTCACCAAAGCCCTCGGTAAAGACGTCGAACCCGAATTTGGCCCCGACCGCGCCGGCGACATCAAGCACTCAAATGCCGACATTTCTAAAGCCAAACAACTCCTCGGATATGACCCCGACTGGAGCTTCCAACGCGGTATCGCTGCCGCCATTGATTGGTACAAAGAAAACTTATAATCACGACTATAAATCCGCTATTTTATGGATAATATAAAAATCTGCGTAATCGGCCTGGGCTACGTCGGTTTACCACTCGCTAGACTATTCTCCACCAAATATAAAACCATTGGCTTCGACATGAATCAAGCCCGTGTTGATGCACTCATGGACGGCCACGACGCTACTCTTGAAGTTTCCGACGACCTCCTCCAAGACGCCATTAACAACCACGGATTCACCTGCACAACCGCCATTGACGACATTCGCGACTGCAATTTCTACATCGTCGCTGTCCCCACTCCCGTCGACGCAAACAACGCCCCCGACCTCACCCCACTATACGGCGCTAGCACCACCGTCGGGAAAGTCATCAGCAAAGGCGACATCGTCGTTTACGAATCAACCGTCTACCCCGGCGTCACCGAAAACGAATGTATCCCCGTGGTCGAAAAAGTTTCAGGCCTGAAATTCAACACCGACTTCTTCGCCGGATACTCCCCAGAACGAATAAACCCCGGTGACAAACTTCACACAGTCGACAAAATCAAAAAAGTGACCTCCGGCTCAACACCAAGCGTTGGCAAAACCGTCAACCAAGTTTACGCCTCAGTTATCACTGCCGGAACCCATCTCGCGCCTTCCATAAAAGTTGCCGAAGCTGCCAAAGTCATCGAAAACTCTCAACGCGACATCAACATCGCCTTCGTCAACGAGCTATCCAAAATATTCACTCGCCTCGGCATCGACACAAACGACGTCTTAGAAGCCGCTTCAACCAAATGGAACTTCCTCCCATTCAAGCCCGGTCTAGTTGGCGGACACTGCATCGGCGTTGACCCCTACTACCTCGCCCAATGCGCCCAACGTCACGGCTACAACCCCGAAATCATCCTCGCCGGCCGTCGCATGAACGATGGTATGGGTGAATACGTCGCCGACGAAACTATCAAACTGATGCTCAAAAAAGGCATCCAAGTCCTCGGCTCAAACATCCTCATCCTTGGCTTCACATTCAAAGAAAATTGTCCCGATGTGCGCAACACAAAAGTCATTGACATATACCGCACACTCCAACAATACAACATCAACATCACCGTTTACGACCCCTGGGCTAACTCCACAATTGCCCAACACGAATACGGCATCCATATCACTAACCAACTACCCACTCAAAAATTCGATGCAGCAATTGCCGCAGTCTC
>CAYTFG010000041.1:0-16920 GCA_964436925.1 uncultured Bacteroides sp.
AGAGCCTTATTGTATAGCATACGACCATAGTTATATTGAGCCAATGCGAAGTCCGGTTCTAGCTCTGCAGCTTGTTTATAAAGCTCAGTTGCTTCATCGTTCAATTCCTTGTATTCTTTCAAGAATCCCTTGAAGTTATACAATTCTGCATCCTTTGGATTTTCTGCGATTGCATCATCAACATACTTGAGTGCAGTTTCACCGTCACCCTTTGTATTATAATAGTTAATGATATATCTCAAATAAGAATTGTCTTCAGCACCAAATTTTGGACGAGCTTCTTGAGCAAGTGCCAACACTGTGTCTTGCTTATTCATTTCAATTGCAATGCTTAGTGCATAGTCATAAACAGTCTTTTTAGCGTCACCGCAATTCTTTGCTTGAATAAACTTGTCAAGTGCACGTTCTTTATCACCTTCGTTATACGCTGCTAAACCTTGATTAAAGATAAAGCTTTGTACTATTGAATCAGGGAATGCTTTTGGAGCATTCTTTCCTAGACGAACATCGTTAGGCATAGTTACAAATACTTCCCATGCATCATAAGCTTTATTAAATTGCTTAGCTTCCCAGAAGTAAACGCCCGCACGTTGGAAGTCTGAATAGTGACCGGCAACAGAGCTAACAATATTATTTGAATATTTTGGCTTAACCTTACCTTTTGCATCGGGTAGAGAATCAAATGGAAGAGCCTTCATCAAATATTCGTAACCACCCAACAATGATTGTGCCATCTTTAGCTCATCTACTTGTTGGCCAAGTGATTGACGACCTAGTGAATTGTCATATTGATCAAGACCTGCTTTACCCACAATATAGTAAGGCGCTGCTTGATTTGCAGTTTCAGGGTTAGTAAATGCCGGTTCCATTTGCTTTAGTACATCGCTAAATTCAGCATTTTTTGCCGAACGCTCAACCTCCTTTACGAGGCTGTTTTGTGCTGTAGCACCTAATCCTACAGCTAGGCAAAGACCTAAGATTGTGAACTTTTTCATAATGTGCTTGTATTATTTTGATTTTTAGTTAATTAAATTTCATCATCACTCTCTGGTTCGTTTGTTTCCGGTTCGTTTGTATCAACATCTTCAGCAAACAATCCTGTCAAAACTTCTCCTTCTTCAACTTCATCAGCTTCTGCTTCAGGATCTGTTGCCACGCAACATACTGATGCTATTGAATCATTTCGTTTTTCCAAATTGATTACTCTGACGCCTTGTGTCGCACGACCCATAACACGAATATCTGAAACGCGTAAGCGCAATGTAATACCTGACTTATTGATAATTACCAAGTCATTATCATCATTTACGCTCTTGATTGTTACCAAATGTCCTGTCTTTTCGGTAGCATTCATTGTCTTGACACCCTTACCACCACGATTTGTGATACGGTAGTCTTCAAGCAATGAGCGCTTACCAAATCCATTCTCTGAAATAACCATCACGTTATTTCCTGAATTTTCAGGCATACAAATCATTCCTACGACTTCATCATCGCCACCGTCAAGCGTCATGCCACGCACACCGGTTGAAACACGGCCCATTGTACGCACTTTGCTTTCATGGAAACGAATTGCTCGACCATTGCGATTAGCCAATAATATTTCTGAATTTCCATCAGTCAATTCAACGCTAACCAATTGATCGCCTTCGCGAATGATAATTGCTCGTTTACCATTTGTATTAATGCGACGATATTCCGACAATGATGTTTTCTTAATCACACCTTGCTTAGTTGCAAAAATCAGATTATGCTCGTCGGTCAAGTTTTCATCCTTTGTCTTAATAGGAATTACTGCATTGATAGCATCATCAGGTGCAATATTGAGCAAGTTCTGAATTGCTCGGCCCTTTGCGTTCTTAGCGCCTTCAGGTATTTCATAAACTTTCAACTTATAGCAGATACCATTAGCTGTAAAGAATATCAATTCGCTATGCATTGATGCGGTATAAATGTATTCAATGAAGTCTTCATTGCGAGTATCGCTACCTTTTGCACCAACACCACCACGATTTTGAGCGCGGAATTCCGACAATGCAGTACGCTTGATATATCCCATATGGCTAATAGTGATAATCATATCATCATCAGCATAGAAATCTTCAGCGTTAAAGTCTCCGGCTGTATAATCGATGTCAGTACGACGTTCGTCACCATATTTATCGCGAATCTCTATCAACTCGTCCTTGATTACTTTGCGACAAACTTCGTCATCATTTAGAATTTCTTGCAAACGTGCAATCTCTGCCTCTACATCCTCATATGCCTTTTGCAACTTAGCTTGTTCCAATCCTGTCAACTGACGCAACTTCATTTCTACAATTGCAGTAGTTTGTGCATCTGACAAGTTGAATCTTTCAGCCAAGCGTTGACGTGCAACCTCAGCATTCTCCGATGATTTGATTATCTCGATTACTTCGTCAATATTTTGAGAAGCTATAATCAAGCCTTCGAGGATATGAGCACGCTCCTCAGCCTTTGCCAATAAGAACTTAGTTCTACGTATTACAACCTCATGACGGTGATCAACAAATGCTTGCAACAATTGCTTGAGGTTCAATGTCTTTGGACGACCATTTACAAGTGCAACATTATTCACTGAGAATGATGCTTGCATTTGAGTCATCTTGTACAACTTATTGAGAACCACGTTTGCATTTGCATCACTCTTCAACTTGATAACGATACGCATTCCCTTATAATCTGATTCATCATTAAGGTCTGCAATACCGTCAAGTTTCTTTTCATTTACGAGGTCTGCAATATATTTTATTAGTTCAGCCTTATTTACGCCATAAGGAATTTCATGAACAATTATTGACTCGTGATTGGCTTCAGTTTCAATTTCAGCTTTTGCACGTATTATTATACGTCCACGGCCTGTTTCATATGCATCCTTTACGCCACCGTAGCCATAGATTGTTCCGCCTGTTGGAAAATCTGGAGCTGTGATATAATGCATCAATTCCGGAATCTCCATTTCCGGATTATCAATAAGCGCTACTGTCGCATTTATTGACTCAGTAAGATTGTGAGGTGGCATATTTGTCGCCATACCCACAGCAATACCTGATGCACCGTTTACTAGAAGATTAGGAAAACGTGTTGGAAGAACTACCGGCTCACGACGTGAATTATCATAGTTCGGCTGGAAGTCCACTGTATCGGCCTCTATATCTCTAAGCATTTCCTCGCCCATGCGCTGTAAACGCACCTCGGTATAACGCATAGCAGCAGGGCTATCACCATCGACCGACCCAAAGTTTCCATGACCGTCAACAAGCGTATAACGCAACGCCCACGGTTGTGCCAAACGTACTACTGTTCCATATATTGATGAATCACCATGTGGGTGATACTTACCCATAACCTCACCCACACAGTTTGCTGACTTCTTGTGCGGATGGTCACTTGTATTACCCATCTCATTCATTCCAAACAATACACGACGATGCACTGGTTTCAAACCATCGCGCACATCGGGTAATGCTCTCGACACAATTACCGACATTGAATAATCGATATATGCCGATTTCATTTCATTCTCAATGTTAATTTTAAGAATGCGATCTTCTTCCAGCATGTTGTTATATAATGATGTATAAATTAATCAATTAGAAGGACTCACCTCGTCTTTACAAAGCAAACCCACTATTTCTTATTAAAATTATCATACAAAGATAATTCTTTTCCGCGAAAAAAATGTAATTTTAAGCCATCCATTTAACATTTTAATTAAAAAAAACAATTATGCCACTCATTTTTTTTTGGCACGATTATTGCATTATAGATAAATAGTTACTACTTTTATAAAAAATCCATCACCTACTATATAATTTTTCAATGGAGAATAAATTTTCACGAGATATTGCTACTCTTTTAGAGTATAGCCGCAACGAAGCTATCAGGCACAATAATGACTCTATTATGCCGGAGCATCTTATGCTCGCTATTTTAGCAGACTCCGGTAGCGCAGCCTACAACATTATTGCTCGTGTCGTCAATTCGGAAGACCAACTTGAAATCTTATACAAGACTTTAGACAACAGTCTTTTTGACGTCAACGAGAGCTTCGATGGGTCTCAACCAAATCCTAATGAGCTCACTAACCGTATCATCAAGTTAAGCGTCTTGGAAGCACGCATGCTTAAAAACGATATCGTTGAGCCAGTACACATTTTGCTCGCTTTACTTCACAATTCTGAAGTCCAAAATATGGAATTTATGATTAATTTCCAACGCGCTGGTATTGATTACAAATCAATCTACAAACTCGTCACCAATGTAGCCGAAAATCCGCATGCCGGTGCCGGTTTTACCGATGATGACGAAGAGGATGACCATCCCGAGAACAAGGAGCCGTCAAAGCGTCAAGCCACTACCGGCTCTCGAGGCAACTCCAACAGCGACACCCCTATGCTCGACCGATTCGGTAACGACATGACAAAAGCCGCTGAAGACAATCGTCTTGACCCGGTCATCGGTCGAGAAGTTGAGATTGAAAGACTTGCTCAAATTCTTAGCCGCCGCAAGAAAAACAACCCCGTTCTTATTGGCGAACCGGGTGTTGGTAAATCCGCAATTGTTGAAGGCCTTGCATTACGCATCATTCAGCGCAAAGTTTCACGCATTCTTTTTGGCAAACGTGTCATTTCTCTTGACATGGCCTCTATTGTCGCCGGCACAAAATATCGTGGCGAGTTTGAAGAACGCATCAAAGGCATCCTCAACGAGCTTTCTAAAAACAAGGATATCATCCTGTTTATTGACGAAATGCACACTATCGTTGGAGCAGGAAATGCCACTGGTTCAATGGACGCTGCCAACTTGCTCAAGCCGGCTCTAGCTCGCGGTGAAATTCAATGCATTGGCGCTACCACCCTTGACGAATATAGAAAAAATATCGAGAAAGATGGCGCACTTGAGCGTCGTTTCCAGAAAGTCATGGTTGAGCCAACCACAGCTGAACAGACTCTCTGCATTCTCAACAACATCAAGGACAAGTATGAAGCTCACCACAACGTCACATACACCCCTGAAGCCATCGAAGCTTGCGTAAAGCTAACCGACAGATACATCAGCGACCGCAACTTCCCTGACAAAGCTATTGATGCTATGGACGAGGCAGGTAGCCGTGTGCACATCACCAACATCATCGTTCCTCACGAAATAGAATCGCTTGAGAAACAAATAGATGAAGCAACCGAAAATAAGCTAAAAGCCGCTCGCTCTCAAAATTTTGAAAGCGCTGCTGCTTATAGAGATAAAGCACAACAACTATCCAAAGACTTGGAAGTCGCAAAAGCCGATTGGGAAAAGAAAATAGCCGAAAATCGCGAAGTTGTCGATGAAGAAAAAGTCGCTGAAGTTGTCGCTATGATGACAGGCGTCCCTGTTCAACGCGTAGCTCAAGCTGAAGGAAAACGGCTCCGTGAAATGCCTGAGCTATTAAAAAGTAAAATCATTGGACAAGACCCAGCTATTGACAAAATCGTTAAAGCAATACAACGAAATCGCATCGGACTTAAAGACCCAAATAAGCCCATTGGCACTTTCATGTTCCTCGGGCCTACAGGCGTTGGTAAGACCCACTTAGCAAAGAAATTAGCTGAATTTCTTTTCGATTCTTCCGACACACTCATTCGCATCGACATGAGCGAATACATGGAAAAATTCACCGTTTCACGCTTAGTCGGAGCACCTCCGGGCTACGTTGGATATGAAGAAGGTGGTCAACTCACTGAGAAAGTTCGCCGTCACCCCTACTCTGTCATCCTTCTTGATGAAATAGAGAAAGCTCACCCCGATGTGTTCAATCTACTTCTCCAAGTTATGGATGAAGGACGTCTCACCGATAGCCTTGGTCGACAAATTGATTTCAAAAACACAATCTTGATTATGACATCCAATATCGGCACAAGACAATTAAAAGACTTTGGTGCCGGTGTGGGATTTACGACAAAGGACGTCGATAAAGATTTCACCCATAGCGTCTTAATGAAAGCCCTCAACAAAGCCTTCTCGCCTGAATTCTTAAACCGTATTGACGACATTGTAATGTTTGACACCCTTGACCGAGATGCTATATTTAAGATTATCGACATCGAGCTAGTCGGCTTCTACAAGCGCATTAAAGACTTGGGTTACAATATTGTCATCACTGACGAGGCAAAGAACTTTATTGCAGACAAAGGCTATGATGCCCAATATGGCGCTAGACCTCTCAAACGCGCAATTCAGAAATATCTGGAAGACAATATCGCTGAATTGATTATCAATACCGACCTTGAGCAGGGTGACACAATTGTCATTAAACATGACAAAGAGTCTGACAATATAACAGCCGACATCGAAAAATCAGCTAAAGAATAATATTTTTACCACACTATTTCCACAAAAATGTCACAATTTTAATTGTGGCATTTTTTTTGTTAGATACTATTCAGATAAAAATAAAACTTAAAGACTTATTTGAATTATGCAAAAAGGTTCAATTGGGGTTACTACTGAAAACATTTTCCCCGTCATCAAAAAGTTTCTATATAGCGATCACGAAATCTTTCTCAGAGAATTAGTATCTAACGCAGTCGATGCTTCTCAAAAACTCAAGACACTTGCTTCTTGCGGCGAATTCAATGGAGAATTAGGACAATTAAGCGTAAAAGTCTCTGTGGATAAAGAGAAAGGCACACTCACTGTCAGTGACCGCGGTATCGGTATGACAGCCGAAGATATTGACAAATACATCAATCAAATAGCTTTCTCAGGCGCTGAAGAATTCTTGAACAAATACAAAGAATCTGCCAACGCTATCATTGGCCACTTTGGCCTTGGATTCTATTCAGCATTCATGGTTTCCAAGAAGGTGGAAATTCGCTCTCTTTCCTACAAAGACGGAGCTGAAGCCATCATGTGGTCATGCGATGGTAGCCCTGAATACTCAATGGAACCGGTCGAAAAAACCGACCGCGGTACCGATATCACCCTTTACATTGACGACGACAGCAAAGAATTTCTTGAACAAGACCGCATTGACACTCTTTTAAAGAAATATTGCCGATTCCTCCCTGTTCAAGTTACGTCAGGCAAAGAAAAAGAATGGAAAGACGGTAAATGGGTTGAAACTGACAAAGATAAAGTCATCAATGCCACTGAACCACAATGGATGAAAAAACCGTCTGAGTTAACCGATGACGACTATCGCAATTTCTATCACGAACTTTATCCCGGACAAGATGACCCATTGTTCTGGATTCACCTCAACGTCGATTTCCCATTCACCCTTACCGGTATCCTTTATTTCCCAAAAATCAAGAACAACTTCGAAATCAACAAAAATCGCATCCAACTATACTGCAACCAAGTATATGTAACCGACTCTGTTGAAGGTGTCGTTCCTGAATTTATGATGCTTCTCCAAGGCGTCATCGACTCTCCGGATATTCCTTTGAACGTTTCTCGTTCTTACCTTCAAAGTGATGCTGCCGTTAAGAAAATCTCCGGTTACATCACCAAGAAAGTCGCTTCTCGTCTCGAAGACTTATTCAAAGCTGACCGCACTGACTACGAGAGCAAATGGGATGACATCAAAATTTTCATCGAATATGGTATGCTGACCGATGAAAAATTCTGCGATTCAGCAATGAAGTTTGTTCTACTCAAAGATACTGACGACAAGCACTTCACTCTTGACGAATATCGAACATTAGTTCAAGGCGAGCAAACCGACAAAGACGGTAACGTCATATACCTATACTCTACCGACAAGGTCGCTCAATTCAGCTATATAAACACCGCTAAACAACGTGGTTATAACGTGCTTCAACTTGAAGGTCCGCTTGCCAATCACTTCGTTGGATTACTTGAAAACAAAATTGAGAAAACTCAACTTGTGCGCGTTGACAGCGATGTTATTGACAACCTTATCCGCAAGAATGACAAAAAAGAAGTATCACTCACAACTCTTCAACGCAGCATCTTAACCACCGCTTTCCAATCTCAAGTTCCAAAGATTGAAAAAGCTCAATTCCTGGTTTCTTTTGAGGCTCTATCTGAGAATGAACAACCTATCGTCATTACTCAGAATGAATACATGCGTAGAATGAAAGACATGGCAGCTGTTCAACCCGGCATGAACTTCTACGGCGATTTACCCGACAGCTACAACTTGATTCTCAACACTAATCACAAGCTCGTTTCACGTATTCTCAACAACGCCGAAACTGCTATTAGCAAAGATGTTGAGCCAATTGCAAAATCTATTGATGACAACAATTCTCGCATTTCAACTTTGCGCGATGCTTCAAAAGACAACGCCACCGAAGAACAAAAGGCCGATATCAAAGCGCTTGAAGACGAAGTATCAAAACTTCGCGATGAGGAATCTGCCATTATTTCTAAATACGCTGAGACCCAAAGCGACATTAAGCAATTACTTGATTTGGCTTTACTAAGCAATGGACTTCTTAAGGGTGAGGACCTCAATTCATTCATCACCCGCTCTATCAATCTGCTATAATCAATTACTTCAACAGATACTTTTTCACAAGGGCTGATACTCCTTCATGTAGGGTTTATCAGCCCTCGTTTTATCTATTTCTGCATAGCTGCATTATATCGCTCAGTATCTTGCTTAACATAGAATCTCAGCATCGATAACAACATGCCTTCTACTGGTGTCAAATCATTTTCAGATGTTATCCCAAGGATAAATTCCTTTGCCAATGCACTAGCGATAGCAATTCTTTCTTCTTCAGGAAATCCCTGAATTTTATTGATAACTTTCGGTGAAAATACTATTGTTCCGTTCATAACTTTTGTGAGGTTTTAGAGAGTTATTTTTCTGTGGTTTATTTTGTTGCTACAAAGATAATACCAACCCAGTGCCGTATCTCAGCACACAAAAGTTAAGGATTATTTACGACGCGAAATTATTTTCTATACTGTGGCAATAATGGTACCGGAAACCTTGAAAATAAAGTCTTTACCGCTTCAGCTATACTCTCCAAATTTCTAAATTGTCCGTCCCCATTCTCCAAAATCGTCGAAACTGATGCCGAATAAAGGGGTATCTTTTGAGCCATGTTTATGATATCCATCGACAACACGCCCTCCTTATAAATTCCAGTAATAACCTTTGCATTAGAATAATAGCTCGACCAATAGAAACTCCTGGGATACATATAGTAAGGATAAACACCTCTGAAATATGGCGGAGGAGGGCCAACAGGACCGGCATATGCCGGCGGTATAACAGGTTCAGTCTCAATCTCTTTATGGACTGTCAACCCTATATTCAGCAACATTACTGCATGTGCATCCTCCACAAAACCACGCTGAACCATCTGCTCCCTAATTGCCGCTGCAATGTTATAATACGTCACCATTTCCATTCCGGGAGGCAAATGCCCGTCATTGGGCGTAACTATTCGAAATGTTCGGTAACTCGCCAAGTTAGCATCATTATACACTTCACTATTAACCAGCGTATATGGGCTACATCCCGTCATTACGGCGACTAATGCCAACAAATAAATAAGTCTTTTCATAATTTTGTTTTATAGATTAATAATGCTTTAATTAATAACATTTTACCCCTCTCCAATGTTTTGTTTAACCAATTATAACTATCTATAATTGCATATTGTCACTTTTAATACTACTTTCGCACTAAAAATCACAATTTATTTATTAATTCTAGTTTTTATATTAATTTTATTATCTAAATGGACGACATAACCCGAATTTTTGAGAATCTTCTTGAACAATACGGTAGCATCGACATTGCTGAAGCCGAGTTTAAGAAACTCATAGTCGAGGACGATGAATTACATGAAGACTACCGTGAATGGTGCGATACCGTGGGAAGCAGCGAAAAGAAAGGATTCCTTGATTTTTGCGATGAATACATGGAATCGCAAGAGTCAATTTGGGATTCATTGAACGACTTTGATGAATAACAAAACTTAATAAAATAATTATGAGCTCTCGATTACCTGCAGAATGGGAACAACAAGGCGCAGTCCTTCTTTCTTGGCCTCACAAAGAGACCGATTGGGCCTACATGCTTGATGAAGTAACTAATTGCTACATTGAAATAGCTAAAGCAATTACCTCGCAAGCACGACTCATTGTTGTTTCTCCGGAATGCGACTACGTTAAAGAACTTTTGTCACGCCACATCTCGCTTGACGATGTAATGTTTGTTCCTTGCGACACAAACGACACTTGGGCTAGAGATTTCGGGGCAATCACAACCATCAACAACGATGGCGAATGGGAAATCAACGATTTCCAGTTCAATGGTTGGGGGCTCAAATTTGCAGCAAACTACGACAACCTCATCACCCGAGCTATGGTTGACGCCAAAGTTCTCAATGGAAAATACAAAAACCACTTGGGATTTACGCTCGAAGGTGGTTCGATTGAAAGTGATGGCAACGGGCTTCTGCTCACTACTTCAGAATGTCTACTATCACCCAATCGCAACGGAGACTTGTCTCGCGCACAAATTGAACAATATTTGTGCAATAGTTTTGGCGTATCCAAAGTCTTGTGGCTCGACTATGGTGCCTTAATGGGCGATGATACCGACAGCCACATTGACACCCTTGCCCGTCTATGTCCTCATGACACAATCATGTATGTTGGTTGCAACGATGAGAATGACCCTCATTTTGAAGAATTACTCAAGATGAAAGCCCAATTAATGACTTTCACTACTCTCTCGGGCAATCCCTTCAATCTCGTCGAGCTGCCTCTACCCGACCCCATCTATGATGAAGACGGTCTTAGATTACCTGCAACCTACGCAAACTTTCTGATTCTCAACAACGCCGTTTTAATGCCGATTTACGGTCAACCACAAAACGACAAATTAGCTGAACAGCTCATGAAAATTGCGTTTCCGGAGTACGAAATAATCACAATTGATTGTAACGCTCTTATCAAGCAACATGGCTCTCTACACTGCGTTACTATGCAATTCCCACAAAACATACTACCAAAATGAAAGGAATTTTAAAAGTAGGTATTATTCAACAAAGTAATACTGCCGATAGAAATGACAATCGCAATCGCATCGCTGAGAAAATAAAATCTCTCGCCAACGATGGCGCACAACTCATTGTCAATCAAGAATTACATGACGGTCTATACTTTTGTCAAACTGAATCAGTCGATGAGTGCGACCAAGCTGTTGAAATTCCATCTGATGCAACCGATTTTTATGCTAAGCTCGCTAAAGACCTTGGCATTGTTATCGTTACATCACTTTTTGAGAAAAGAGCGGCAGGATTGTACCACAACACTGCGGTAGTTTTTGAAAAAGACGGCTCTATCGCAGGTAAATATCGCAAAATGCACATTCCCGATGACCCCGCTTACTACGAAAAATTCTATTTCACTCCCGGTGATTTAGGTTTTGAGCCAATCAACACATCTGTTGGCAAGCTAGGCGTCTTGGTTTGTTGGGACCAATGGTATCCCGAAGCTGCTCGACTAATGGCTCTAAAAGGCGCTGAGGTACTCATATACCCCACTGCTATTGGCTGGGAAAGCACTGATACGGCCGACGAAAAAGCTCGCCAACGCGAAGCTTGGATTACCGTTCAACGCGGTCACGCTGTCGCAAACGGACTACCTGTAATCACCGTCAACCGTGTTGGTCTCGAAGAAGACCCGTCACATGCAACCAATGGCATTCAATTTTGGGGCAGTAGTTTTGTCGCAGGACCTCAAGGCGAATTCCTATATCAAGCGCCCAACGACAAAGAAGTTACCCAAATTATTGATGTTGACCTCAGCCGTTCTGAACAAGTAAGACGTTGGTGGCCATTCCTACGTGACCGCCGCATAGATGCTTATTCTGACATCACTAAAAGATTTATCGACTAGTCAACAACATTACAAAACACAAAAAACCGCTTTACTTAGGAACTGAACCATAAAGTAAAGCGGTTTTGTTATTATATTGCGAGCTTATTTCAATTGCTCGTCAAGTATATAGACTACAAATCAATTGCGTCAACAGCCTTTTCGTCGGTAATCGCAATCTTGACCACATCCATAACGGTCTTAACGTAATGGAAAGTCAATCCTTTGACATAGATATCTTTGATATCCTCAACGTCTTTAATATTTTCTTCTGACAAGATAATATCGGTTATTCCGGCACGTTTGGCTGCAAGAATTTTCTCTTTGATACCTCCAACAGGAAGGACCTTGCCTCGCAATGTTATCTCACCGGTCATTGCTAAGCGATTGCGCACCTTGCATTGCTTAAATGATGAGATAATAGACACCGCCATTGTAATACCGGCCGATGGTCCATCCTTAGGAATTGCGCCTTCGGGTGCGTGGATATGCAACTTATATTTCGAGAACAATTCTGAATCAATGCCCAATTGCTTCGCATGAGCTTTCACATATTGATAGGCAATCATTGCTGACTCCTTCATAACATCGCCCAAATTACCGGTCAATGCCAATTTGTCACCTTTTTCCAATGACAATGAAGATTCAATCATTGTGATTTCGCCACCAACAGATGTCCAAGCCAAGCCTGTCACAACACCGGCAAAGTCATTACCATCATACAATCCATGTTGATAATGAGCTACACCCAAGTAATCTTTCAATTGGTCAGCAGCCACATTATGATTATAATCTTCACCGCTCACCTTCTTGAGCACAGCTTTACGCACAATTGTTGAAATGCATTTTTCCAAATGACGAACGCCACTCTCCGATGTATATTCTTCTATAACCTTCACCAATGCATCATCCGAAATTGACACATCTTCCTCAGTCATATTCAATTCCTTAAGAATACGTGGTATCAAATGGTGACGAGCAATCTCGACCTTCTCTTCCAAGATGTATCCTGAAATATCAATGACTTCCATACGGTCAAGCAATGGCTGGGGCAATGTGCTCAAGGTATTTGCCGTTGCGATAAACAACACCTTAGACAAGTCATAATCCACATCAATATAATTGTCATGGAAATGGCAATTTTGTTCAGGGTCAAGCACCTCCAAGAGCGCAGCATAAGGATCGCCCTTAAAATCGCGACCCACTTTATCTATCTCATCGAGAAGAAGCAATGGATTAGAATATTTAGCACGGCGCATAGCATCTATGATACGGCCCGGCATTGCACCGATGTAGGTGCGTCGGTGACCACGTATTTCAGCTTCATCGTGCAAGCCGCCTAATGAAACTCGCTGGTAAACTCGCCCAAGCGCCTTAGCAATAGATTGTCCTAATGATGTTTTACCAACACCCGGGGCACCAACAAAACACAATATCGGAGCTTTACCGGTTGGATTATTCAATAAAACCGCTATTTGTTCTAAGATACGATTCTTGACATTTTCGAGTCCATAATGGTCCTCATTTAGGATTTCTCTTGCCTTGTTGAAATCTACATTCAACTCACTCTCCACATTCCATGGCAAATCCAATATCGTTTCCAGATAATTCAACGACACTGAATAGTCAGGGCTTTGAGGGTTAAATCTATTCAACTTATCTAATTCCTTATTGAAAGCCGTGCGCACGCTTTCTGGAAGGTCAATTTCTTCTGAACGGCTGAGTAATTGTGCAAAGTCATCATCTCCGCCATATAATTCTTGACGGATGGTGTCCATTTGTTGTTGCAAGAACGCATTACGTTGATGCTCTTCCATCGTGTGACGCGCACGGTTCATAATTTCGCGTGTCAAGTCTGCACGTTCTTGGCTTTCGGTGAGTTGACCAATTAAGCCAAATGCACGATCCTTCATGCGATACATCGCAAGCAATTGTTGCTTATCATCAGAAGGGAACGGCAGATGTGATGCTGTTGAATTAATCAATTGCTGAGCATCATCAATACTGCGCAACATTGCAGCAAGTTCATCAGGTATTTCCGGTGTCTTGCGTATGATAGCCTCTGACAATGTTCTGATTTGCTCAAGCATTACCGGGAATTCAGTATCTGTACTTCTTGGCATAACATCTCTGACAGGTGACACTTTTGCCACTAGCGTTGTGCCGTGAAGTGAGGCTACATCTGAAGAACCTTTGATTTGGAACTTACCGCGAGCCATCACAACCGCTGTTTGAGACCCATCAGGTAATTCAAACACCTTCATTACATCTGCAAAGACGCCATAGCGATGAAGGTCTTTCAAGCTTGGTGACTCTACTTCCGGGTCTATTTGACAAACAATACCTATTGGGAAACGCTCTTCCGATGCCTGCTTTGCCAGCATCACCGACTCTGAGCGCACCAATGACACCGGAATAGTTACCCCCGGGAACAACACCAAGTTTCGTGTCGCCATTATTGGTAACATATCATAATCCGGCTCTTGTTTTACCGATGCATCTATGTCAATTTGTCCGATTGTCACTATTGCTGAATGATCCTCTTTCCTATTACTCATATATAAATTCTATTCTGTTTTATTTTCTTACATGCAAATTGTGTGCCAAAGTTACGCAATATACACCTATTTAGAAATTATTTTAGTTTCTTTTTACATTAATATCACCGTTCCCTCTAACCCCTATTATAATATTTCATTAATAGCTCATATTTTGTGTAAATTCTCAAAAAATACCCATTCAAAGTATTGCAAAATTAAAATTTTATCGCTAAATTGCGCTCCATAATACTAAAACCAGAAAACAAATTTTTAAATCTCTAATAACATGAAGGTTTATAAAACTAACGAAATCAAGAACATCGCCCTACTTGGAAGTAAGGGCTCGGGAAAAACCACACTCGCTGAAGCGATGCTTTTGGAGTGTGGAGTTATAAAACGTCGTGGCACTGTAGAGGCCGGAAACACTGTATGTGACTATTTCCCAGTCGAAAAGGAATATGGTTCATCAGTGTTTTCTACTATTTTATATGCCGAGTTTTTAAATAAAAAGCTGAATGTTATCGACTGTCCGGGTGCCGATGACTTCGTTGGAAATGCTATCACAGCTCTTAACGTCACTGATACCGGTGTTATATTAGTCGATGCCGGTAACGGCGTTGAAGTTGGCACACAAAACATCTTCCGCACTTGTGCTTCAGTTAAAAAACCTGTCATCTTTGCTCTTAATAAGCTCGACGCTGAAAGAGCCGACTATGACAACGTCATTGAACAAATGCGCGAAATCTTTGGCAGCAAAATTACCCCTATTCAGTACCCGCTAAATGCCGGTCCTAACTTCAATGCCATGATTGACGTGCTTTTGATGAAGAAATACTCTTGGGGCCCCGATGGCGGTACTCCTAAGATTGAAGACATTCCTGCCGACCAATTAGAAAAAGCACAAGAATTACACCAAGCCCTCGTTGAAGCCGCAGCTGAAAACGACGAAACTCTTATGGAGAAATTCTTCGACCAAGGCGCTCTCAGCGAAGACGAAATGCGCGAAGGCATTCGCAAAGGCCTCATTGACCGCTCTATTTACCCGGTATTCTGCGTGAGCGCACTGAAGGATATGGGCGTTAGACGTATGATGGAATTCCTCGGTAACGTCGTGCCATTCGTTGAAGACATGCCTGCTCCAATCAATACCGCAGGTGAAGAAGTAAAGCCCGATGCAAACGGACCTCTCAGCATCTTTATGTTCAAGACCACTGTTGAACCACACATCGGTGAAGTTTCTTACTTCAAAGTTATGTCAGGAACCCTCAAAACAGGCGTTGACCTTGACAATATAACTCGTGGCTCTAAAGAACGTATCGCTCAAATTTACGCTGTTTGCGGTCAAATCAAAACTCCTATTGATGAATTACAAGCCGGAGATATCGGTGCTACCGTTAAGCTTAAAGACGTTCGCACAGGCAACACCCTCAACGAGAAAGGTTGCGACTATTCATTTGACTTCATCAAATTCCCCGCTCCAAAATATCAACGCGCAGTTAGACCTGTCACTGAAAGTGATGCTGAAAAACTCAGCGCCATCCTCACTCGTATGCACGAAGAAGACCCAACATGGCAAATTGAACAATCTAAAGAATTGAAACAAACCATATTGTCAGGTCAAGGAGAATTCCACCTTCGCACACTCAAATGGCGTGTTGAAAACAACGACAAATTGCCTATCATCTTTGAAGAGCCAAAGATTCCATACCGCGAAACAATCACTAAAGCCGCTCGCGCTGACTATCGTCACAAAAAGCAATCAGGCGGTGCTGGTCAATTTGGCGAAGTACACCTCATCATCGAGCCATACACCGAAGGTATGCCACTCCCCGACACTTACAAATTTGGCAGTCAAGAATTCAAGATGAACGTCCGTGACACCCAAGAAATACCTCTTAGCTGGGGCGGTAAATTGGTCGTTCACAATTGTATCGTAGGTGGTGCTATTGATGCTCGTTTCATCCCAGCAATCGTTAAAGGACTTATGGACCGCATGGAACAAGGCCCATTAACCGGTTCTTATGCTCGCGACGTAAGAGTCTGCATTTATGATGGTAAGATGCACCCCGTTGATTCAAATGAAATATCATTCCGTTTGGCAGGACGTAACGCATTCAGCGAAGCATTCCGCAACGCTAATCCTAAAGTCCTTGAACCAGTATATGATGTAGAAGTTCTCGTTCCCGGCGATTTCATGGGTGATGTCATGAGTGACTTGCAAAGCCGTCGCGGTCTAATCATGAGCATGACTCACGAAAATGGTTTCGAAAAACTTTGCGCTAAAGTTCCTCTAAAAGAAATGTCATCTTACTCTACCGCATTAAGTTCTATCACCGGTGGTCGTTCTTCATTCACCATGAAGTTTGCCTCTTACGAACTTGTGCCAGGCGATGTTCAAGAAAAACTTTTGAAAGAATACGCCGAACAAAATCAAGAAGAATAATCAACTTGATTACTCAAAATACCAAGCGTGTTGCGACTCTCCTTCGCAACACGCTTTTTTATT
>CAYTFG010000042.1:0-16594 GCA_964436925.1 uncultured Bacteroides sp.
TCTCTTTCTATTTTTTACTTCACTGGAATTTTTTCGATTCTTCTTTGGTGGCGGCCACCGTCAAACGGTGTGCTCAAGAATGCATCTACGATTGCCAATGCGGTCACATTATCAATAAAACGTGCCGGCATTACCAATACATTTGCGTCATTGTGCGCACGAGCCAATCTTGCAAGCTCCGGTGTCCAGCACAATGCTGCTCTGATGCCTTGGTGCTTATTCAACGTGATGCCGATTCCATTTCCGCTACCACACATTGCGATACCCGGATAATTTACTCCACTCTCTACTGCATTTGCACATGGGTGTGCGAAGTCTGCATAGTCACAGCTCTCTTCGCTATGGGTACCAAAGTCATCGTATGAGATACCTTTGGATTCCAAATAACCTTCTACAACACTTTTCAACTCATACCCGGCGTGATCGCTACACATTGCAACCTTCTTGCCTGCCTTCAAAATATTTTCCATGAACCTTTTTTGTTTATATATATACAATGTTTTTCGTTTGTCTTGCAAAAATAACAAAAAAATCTCCAATTCCTTACCTTTTTTAAATAAAAACAGCTATCTTTGTCCCCGGTTTCGCTCGGGTGGCGGAATGGTAGACGCGCTCGTTTCAGGTGCGAGTGCTGCAAGGCGTGCAAGTTCGAGTCTTGTTCCGAGCACAACAAAGAATCGCAAATAGCTAATTTCTAGTTATTTGCGATTCTTCTTTTACCACATTGCCACATCCGCAATCCCATTAAAATCATACAACAACGGCGGCTCGGTCTCCGCGATATAAAGCCCTATCGCTCTCGTCATCAACACATCATCATGGCATCCATCCTTCGCTCCGTACGCCCCGTTGGGCTTAACCTCATACACTGCCATCTCGTTACACGCCTCATTACTGCGCTCCACATATCCGCCATCCCTCACTGCCGCTATCAAATTACTGATTATCATCGTCTTTGTAGCTCTATTAGTGTGAAAACCCAGCTTTGCTGTCGTCACGTTTGTCACCTCATCCTGCTTAACTCTTTGATATAGATTATCATAGCAATCCTTCACCTGATTCAAGATAAATAGACACTGGTCGCCCTCTATATTCTCGCTCTCAAACGTGTTACTCTCAAACACCAGCAACGCCCTATTATACCACTGCGCTATCGTCGCCGCTTTCCATGCCAGCAAGTCATGGTCTATGTGGCCGCGCCATTGGGCCACAACCTCGGGCTTCTCCTCCGCGTTATCTATTACCGCGATTACCGAATAGTCACTCTTAAACGACCTTCCGCCCACGTCTACCGCCACGATATATCGGTTGTTGCTCACCTTTCCCAGGCTCCTGTCTGGCGCTTGCCACACCTCCAAATTGCCCGTTTCGTCAGCAACAAACCTTATATTCTGCAACGCGCGTTGTCCCTTCGCTCCGTTCGCTGTGAGCTCGCCTTTCATCGCCTTCTTGGTACATCCCTTCCTCAACTCGTCTATCTTCTCCATCTCAAACACCTGATTCCCGCTGTTGGTGAATGCCTCGCTTGCCGTACTCGGAAATTCGGCTAGCATCTGCTGCTTTGATGTGAATTCCTTACATTTGGCATGATACCACTTTATTTTCTCCAGCGTTATCCCCTCATGCTCTTCCCACAACTTCCGCTCATAATCGGTCAACATCTCCCAGCACTTCCCGGCGTCTTTCACCTCCAGCTCATAGATGTCTATTTCATACCATGGCACAAACACCGCTATCTTGTCGCTGTTGCCCTCCGTGCTTCGTGTCCACTCTGAGTGAAAATAATTCCCAACACCGTTGGCTGTCGATTCCAGTACGATTAGCGAATTTGGCACCAACGCGATACCGCTACACACAGCCCTGATAAATTCTGTCGGCGAACGGTTGTCGGTCTTCCTCCAAAATGCAACTTCGCTCAAGTGTGCCATCGCAAAGTCGCTACCTCTCACCGCATCTTGATTCTCGCTTGACCCTATTGTCACTCTGCAATCTCGCCCTGCTATCTTTCTTATGTTTATCGCCCGCTCGTAGCTCTTAAATGCCGGCTTTACATCCTCTTCCCAATATTCTTCGGGATAGTTATCAAGAAGCTTGGAATACATTCCGCGTATCGTCGCTGCCGTGTCTTTAACGTGCGCACATATCAATGAATGCCAATTTCGGCAATGCAGCAACTGTATCCACGCCATGTAGATTTGTGTCAAGGTAGATCCGCCCCATTGGCGCGCCTTCAGCATTATCATGCGTATCGGCAACCCTGCCCTGCGTTGCTTCTCCAGCTCTGTCACCACTCTGCGCTGCGGTCGGTTGAGCACCATTTTGATGTCTTTCCCGCTCAATTTATCTTTTATGGTCACACATTTGTAGCACCAATATTCAAAGTCGTGCTTAAATCGCTCCAGCTCCCACGCTTTCACCGTCTTGAATCGTTTCCCCTTCATCTCGGGTGGCAGATAATATTCTTTTTTGCCCATCACTGCCACCTTCATCTTTATGCGCTCCCCCGAACATCCTTCTCCGCTTTCCACGTCGTGCGCCACCATCAACGCTCGCTTTCGCCTCTCGTTTTCTGCTATGATTTTTTTGATATCCATATCGACAATTCTTTTATCTTTGTTCCGCTATTCGTTTCCCCGCTAAATTCCACCTTACTCTCTTTTCGTGGCCTGTTGTATATGTCCGCACTGATTTCGCTCTTTATCGCCCCGCTTATCTTCAGCACATCTTCATCTATTGCTATTGTCCCGTCATATTTCGCGCTTCTCATGTCTATGCTCACCGCCTGAATTCTCGGTATTGTCTTCCTGCCGGCCTTGGTCGCCGTTGTCGTCAATTTTATGATACCGCTCCATTTTACTTCCACCTCGTTGTCTGTCTCCTCGCTCAACTTCATCAGCTTTTCCCCGTCGCTCCCATATAGCTCTCCGCCGGCGGTTATCATCTCGCTGATGCCTCGTTCGCCTCGCCAATAGTATTTTGTCTCTTTGCTGTCTCCATAATTCGCTACCAATGTCCTGCCATCGTCACTGCTCATCCACAATTCTTGCGCCTTCCCTGACCATCCAACGGCTGTCGCATTTATCCCGATTACCTCGTTTTTCACTTGGCTGTTATTGATTGTCAACAATTCGCCGTCACTCACCACCATGGTGCCGCGTCCGCTGCTCACTACAGCCTTACTTGCAACCGGTCGTTCATCCAGCAATTGTGAAGTGATTTTCGTGCAATCTTGATTTATTGCCAATGCGTAAATCCCGCTTCTGCCAAACACGTGATATCTTGACCTGACAACATCCCACGATGATATCGTGTGGCTCAACGGCGCGATGGACTCTATCTTCCCTGTGCTCACTTCCTCGGCGAGCAATACTTCATTCACATTTCCTGCTTTGGTCACCGCCACCTCGGTTTGTCTCTCTTTTTGCGACACTTTTTTCTCTGATGGCACCAAATAATCTTCGTCAACTTCCTCAAGTTCTATCCCTCGCCCCTGCTGATTCAGATAGTATGCACTCATCCGGTCTTGGCTTTGTTGCAAATTCAGCGCTTTTTTGTAGGTCTTGCCGTTGCTGCTCATCATGATTGTCATCTTCACCGCGTCGCCCGCGGGATAGCTTATCAACGCCCCGAGTGTTGTCGACATCTTGCCGGTTCCTGTCGATTCTCTCACCACTCTCTCGCCATCGCTAAATTCCACGATAATGGCGGCCTTCCATTTCCCCTCTATGCCTTCATCTGTGGTATTGCTAAACATCTCTATGCCATATCCGTCCCATCTCAATTGTTGTGGCTTTATCCACACTGTTGTCACCCCGTTACTGCTCACCCCCGATGCCGTAAATGTGTGCGGACTTGACAGCTTGGCTCTCTCAATCGTGTTGCTAACGCTCGTTTTTACCGCTTTGGCTATCGTTGCTACTTCTTCATCAATGTCGACCTTGTCTCGTTTTATCTCGATTGCCTCGCCGAGGGTGATTTCGCTGATATTCAGCGCTACTGTGCTCGCGGTAATCATCTCCATCCTGTCTATCAGCTTGTTAACTTGCTGTTTATACACGCTGCCGGCATATTCCACGCTCCCGGGTACGTGTGCCACAATAAATGTGTCGTTGTTGTTTCTCCCGCTCATGTTGTAGCTCATCGTCGCCCCATCGTCTAGCACGTGCATTTGGTCGCTGATTTCCACCTCAATGCTCTCCGCGATTTTGTCCCATGGACTGGCTATCTTCTCTTGCATTACCGCCTCAATGCGGTAACCTTTGGCTGTCAGGGCATATTCGTCAATTGTCTGGCCGTCGCTACTGCTCATACTCACTGCCCCGCAGCATTGAAGCCCGTTTGCAGTCCCTAGCAGCACCGGTGCCGACTTGAACAACACGTTCCCGCGCTTGTCCTTAATCTTGTATCGCGCCATCACCGGTTGCATCAGATAGCCGTCAACTTTGATTTGTGCATCCAGCGCCTTGTATGCGCTTATCATGTCTTCCGAAATGCTTTTGCTGTCGCTCGCCGTCAATCGCTTATCTGCTGAGGTGTATTTTGTTGACAACTTCCTCGCGTCTACATTCTCTTGATAGTCAGCCATTTCTTTCGCTCTCAATGACACTTCGGGAAATTTCGGCAATAAACCGTAAGCTGTCCATTCGTCATTTTCCTCGTCAAGCTCGATGAGGTAGGGGCCTCGCTCGGTCATCACTGTGACCACATTTCCCAAGCTTGTCGCACATTTGGCAACACTCGGCAATTCCCCGATAACCTTCACCTCGCCGTCGCTAACCTCCACAAGAGTTGTTCCGCAACTCGCTATTAATCGGTCAATGTTGATGACTATCAACGGCTTATAATCGCCGACGGCCAAAACTTTCGGACTTCCCACCGCCACAACTTCGCCCCCAACAGCCGGCCTCAAATTCACACAATCATCAGCTTCCCCATTCTTGCCAACCATCCCGCAGCAACCACTGTTGCTACCTGACTTGCCGGCTACAATATCTGCAACCATCCCTGTTGGCACCACTCTCAATCCGCTAACCTTTTCATTCCCACTATTTTCCATCATCATTTCCTCCATTTTTTTTTATCATTCATTTCCCGTTCACTCTCATTTTGGTTCACGCTGTGTGTCCCTCCACTTTTCTCGCCACAAAATTACTACCACCGCTACCCAAAAATCCGAACATCCAACCTTTAATAACTTTTTAACACTCCCTTCCACCACCTAAACCCCAATCCCCCAAACACTTCCCAACAACAAAAAATCTCAAATTTTTTTTGTAATTTTGCACCGTCAAATTAAAAATAATTGTTTTAGGTATGGTTTTTCAATGTGCCATTATTTTCCTTTGCTTGGCAGTGGGGGAAGCATTGGTCAGTATCACAGGATGTAAAGTCCCCGGTAGCATTATTGGTATGCTCCTTTTGACCTTACTCCTTCAGTGCAAATTAGTTAAGCCCGAATCCATCAAGGGTATTTGCGGCGTTCTTCTCTCAAATCTCGGATTCTTTTTCGTCCCCGCTGGCGTCGGACTCATGCTCTATCTCGACCTCATTCGTGCCGAGTGGTTCCCTATCATCGTTGCCGCCCTCGTTAGTACTGTCATTGTGCTGGTTGTCACCGGCTTAACTCATCAATTTATGCGTCGTCATGGAAATAATCGAAAATAGTCTCCTTTACGCTACTCTCACTTTTGTCACTTATTTCTTGGCAAAGATTTTACAGGAAAAAACCGGTTGGGTTATCCTTAACCCGCTGATGGTCTCCATTTTAGCTCTCATCGTTATCCTCGAATGTACCGGCGTGGACTATCCCACCTACCAGCAGGGCGGTTCCTACATCTCGTTCTGGCTCAAACCTGCCATCGTCGCCCTCGGATTGCCTCTCTACAAGCAACTTAATGCGATACGTAAACAGATGCTCTTAATTGCTGTATCTCAGGTGATTGGCTGTGTCGTTGGTATCATTACCGGAGTACTCATCGCACGTGTTTGTGGCGCTTCCGATGCTGTCGTTATGTCTATGGCTCCCAAGTCGATAACCACCCCGATTGCCATCGAAGTTTCTCACACGCTCGGCGGAATCCCCGCGCTCACTGCCGCGATTGTAATCCTCGTCGGCATTTTCGGCGCTATGTGCGGTTACCGCATTCTCCAGCTTTTTGGCGTCAAAAATCCTATCTCTCAGGCTATTAGCATGGGCACCGCTGCCCACGCGCTCGGTACCGCCGAGTCAACTCGCCTCAGTGACCGTTTTGGCGCTTACTCCAGCCTCGGCCTCATTCTCAACGGCCTCCTCACGGCTGTCCTCGCTCCCCTCATCATTTCGCTACTCTAAACCCTATAACACACAATAAAACAAAGGCTTGCATCCCTCCATTGGGCGCAAGCCTTTGCCATCCTTAACACACACCGTGCTGTACCTTATTTGCTAAATTCCATTAGTCTTGCCAAGTATTTCCCAACGATGTCAAATTCGAGATTTACCTTTGTCCCTACTTCAATTGTCTTGAAGTTAGTGTGTTCCAGCGTGTAGGGGATGATGGCAACGCGGAATGAGTCGCGCTCTGAATCACAAACGGTTAGCGATACGCCGTTCACCGTCACTGAGCCTTTTTCTACTGTCACATAACCCTTTGACGCCATCTCGGGATTTACGGCATACTTGAATTTGAAGTATTTACTGCCCTCAACTTCTTCTATATCAACACATTCTGCTGTGCAATCTACGTGTCCTTGCACAATGTGTCCGTCGAGTCGCCCGTTCATCACCATGCTGCGCTCGAGGTTCACTAGGCTGCCTGCCTTCAAGCTCCCCAAGTTACTGCGGTCAAGTGTCTCTTGGATAGCGGTTACCGTGTACGTCTTGTCGTCATTGAGCGATACTACGGTCAAGCACACTCCGTTGTGCGCTACTGACTGATCTATCTTCAATTCGTCTACAAATGAGCAACTTACGGTTAACTGCAAGTTTCCTTCGCTGAGCTCGGCTTTTACCACGCGAGCGGGTTCTTCTACTATTCCTGAAAACATATCTGTATATATTTGATTTGGTGTTATTTACCTGTGATTATTGTTATTAGCAACGGCTTGCTCACATTCCAGCGTGCGCTCACGGTCGCTGTTCCGTTCTCGTCTATTACTTTGACTAGCTTGCTACCTACGTATGCTTGCTTAATGTCTTGAGCATTAATGCCTTGTAGCGCTAGTTTTATGTCTTTTTCTTTTGGTGCCCCGTCATAATTCCCTTCATTTGTCAGTTTGACGGTGATGGTTCGCTTCAAGCATTTCCCGTCCATCGTGATGAGCGCATATTTCTTGTCGCTGATTGATGTTGGTGACTTGCAATCGTCCTCATACATTGTGTATGAGCTGGTTACACCGTCTTTCGGGAAGTATTTTATCGTGTATTTGTCGGTCTTGTAATCTTCGGTATTTGCCATTGCATATTCTGCTCTCGGCAGAAATGCTCCTGCTCTTACAAATATCGGAAGTCTTTCTATATCAGCCTTATAGCTGTATCGTTTGTGGCCTTCATACACTTTTGTCAGCTCGTTGTAGTCTATCCACGTGCCCTCGGGAAACGTTATCTCGCGGCTTGTTGCCCCTTGTTCCATCACGGGAGCTACCAGCACATCGTTGCCCCACAAAAATTCGTCATCTATCTCATCAAGCGAATTATCGCGTATGCTGTTGAAATTCAGCGGTCTAACTAGCGGATAGCCTTTCGTCGCATTTTCGTATGCCAACGTGTAATTGTATGGTAACCAGGCATATCGCTCTTTGATTAGCGGGTTGATAATGTCCTTGTATTCGGGATAGTAGTAGGGCTCGGCGTGGTATGATGCGTGGGTGCGCAAAACCGGCGAGAAGAGCCCTAGTTGAAGCCATCTCACGTAAAGTTCTGAGTCTGTGGGGTTTGCCTTATCTACTGCAAATCCTCCCACGTCATGTCCCATATATCCGAGTCCGCTCAATCCTGAGTTGAGCATTATCGTTATTTGCGGTTGCATTCCGCCCCACGAACGGGAAACGTCTGTGGACCAGGGAAATACGCTGTATCTCTGTAATCCTGTCGTTCCGCCTCTCATCATTATCATCGGCCTCGTTTCGGGATATTCTTCCCTGAATAGGTCGTAAATGATTCTGCTCCAGTCGTTTCCGTATTGATTGTGATATTGTCTTGCTGTCAGCCCATTGTGGTGTATTGCGTTTTCGGGGTGCACTTCGGGCTCGCCAAGGTCGCCCCACCATCCGCTTATTCCGTTGTCGGTCAATAGCTTATAGCGCGCTCTTAGCCATGCCTTTGTGTCGGGATTGGACACATCCCACATTCCGCCTTCACCAACCCATATTTTTACCTCTTGGGGGGCTTTGCCAAGCGAGTCTTTCACAAATAACCCCTTGGGTGCTAATGCGTTATAGTTGTCTATCGCACGCCCGTTTCTTAGAACGTATGGCTGTGATATCGCTATTGTCTTCACGCCCTCAGCCTTGAGCTCGGCTAGCATTTTCTTGTAGTCGCCCCACGATTCATCCCATGACAATCGCCCCATATCTTCCTCTTTTCCATACCAATAGAGGTCTAGCACAATTGCGTCAACAGGATAACCCTCGCGTTTCAGCGTGTCGATTGCCCCGAGTGTCTCTTGTTGATTCTGGTAACCATATCGTGATGTGATGTAACCTAGTGACCACAAGGGCGGTAGGTCCTGATGTCCGGTTAATTTTGTTAGATTTTCTACTGTTCCGGCGGGGGTCCCGTCTCCGTCAACCACATAATAGCTCACTGACTTTGGACTCTCGCTGGTATATTCTATCGTTTTGCCCGTAATCATCTGTGCTGCAGCATAATCGTCCATCAACAGCGCATATCCGTTGGACGAGATGACCAGTGGCATCGTTATGTTCATTTGCTTAATTCGCTCGTCGCCTTTGGTGTATCCGTAGTTCTGACGATTGTACATTACGAGCGTATCTCCTTGTAAATTAATGGAATGACCACGTTCGCCGGCTCCATATAGCGAGCCTTTACCGCTGGTTTGTAGCTTGATGGTCTGTTTGTCTCCGTTTTGCTGACGGTTACCGTCGTCGCTAAGTATGAAACCACCTTTATCTCTGATAGTTACTGCTCCGCTTTTATCTTTTATAACTGCTGTTAGTCCACCTTTTGTTGTGATGACTGTGGAATCGCCTTCATGGTTGATTTTTCCTGTAAATGGCTGTGGCTCAAGGATTACTGCACACGATTGTGCTTCTTCCTCGTCAGGAAGGGTATTCGCAATTTTTATAGTGTTGTCATTGATGACCGTTACCGTCACTTTCCGGTTATTTTCGGTTGTCACCGATATTACCCCGTTCGGCTCGGTCGAAGTGCAACCTGCTAGTAGTGTGGCTGTTAGTATTGCACTTAGTAACGTTTTAGGCATGGAAGATAACGTTTATGTGTTCTGAGTGTGCTGGGGGGAGAGTAGGGGAGGAGAGAGGAGAATGATTGGTATCTCGTTAGGGATCAATCCAGTAGGTGAAAATCAACCAATTGATTTTTTCATCGCCTTCCTTGTTGTAGGTATTTCCGCGGTCCTTGCGATGTAGGTCAACTTTCTTTTCTATTGCGTGGGTAGCTGCCTTTACGATGTTGTCACTGAACGTTTTAGAACTCTTGAGCTTGGGACCCCATGTGTTTACAAGAGCATCCATGTTCATGTTGTTCAAGTCATCAAATAGTCCGTGTAGTTCGGCAAATTTCTCTAATTGTGCTTTTTCCCACACCTTGTTTTCGTCAAGATACTTCAGCGCATCAGCATTGGTAACTGGCGTCAAATCAGCCTTTTTAGCCGGTTCTGCCTGTGCTTGTGCCTCTGCCGATGTATCTGCGTTTGGCGTCATTTCTTCACCGGCTGCTGTCGTGTCAGTCTCTTCAACAGCCTCGCTGTCGTTGCTTGCGCTGCTGCCACTGTTGCCGATGCTGCCCCACGCTATCATCAACACAACGCCGAGCACTAGACCGATGCCAATGTACATCAATTTAGTCCACAATGGCTTGCGTTCTGCGCCGTAAGCATATCCCAGGTGGTTGGTGCGTGTCGGCCCTTCTTGAAGCTCATCGAGAAGCTCATATCCGTCAAGCGGACTTCCGTGAAGCTCATGCTTTGAGCGTATCTCAAATTTTACCGGTGCCCCGTATTCTGATGATTTTAAGGGAATTTCAAATTGATATATCTTTCTGCGTTCCTGCAATTGGATGAGCGCCTGGGTTGATGACGCCAAGTCCAGTTTGCCTGAATAGGGGAAATATCCCTCGCATGATATCCACACTGTTGCTTGACTCAATTCGCTCTGTGTGAACGTGTGACCGTTTGTCACGTCTACGCCGTTTACCTTGATGAGGCAGTTGCTTAGACGGTCTTTGGTTACTTGTGATGTTACATAAAACGATGATTGACTGATAGTTTTGCGTGAATCTTCGGTCTTTGCAACCTCGGGAACTATGCCGTCCTCGGTTACCTCGATTTCTTGCTCTATATCCTCAAATCCTGCACGTTTCCACTTGATTATTACCTTGCTGCCTAGTGCAACCTTGTAATCGTGGTCAAATTGGCGGTTGTAGATATACGGCACAAATCCTTCGCGCGCAGTTTCGGGCGGTGTCATTGTTACTATCGTCTGCAATTCCTTGCCTGTCAGGTCAATACCTTCGCCGGTGATGCCCAGGTCGCTGTCTAGCAACAACACGCCTTTATATTTCACAAACTCCGGTTGGAACAACTTGTCACCCAAGTAGTTCTCCAGCGCATGTCCTGCACTTCCGTAGTATGCAAATGCGTATTCTTGACCTTGGTTGCACACCATTGAGGCCGATTCTTTATTGTAGGGATATTCCTTGCTAAATTCGCTGCGGAGCTCGTTCAAATCGCTTTCTCCTACACCCGACATTGACACTTTTTTTATTGTCAGTCTGATGATTGATTCCAATGCATCTCCACTTATTTCCAATCCGTTTGGCACATAAACCCATGCTGCCAAGTGATCTAATGGTTGGTCAGGTATAGAGCGTATGATTGTGAAAAATACGCCCTCGTCAATATATTTTATCAAGAAAAATATATTCTTTTCGCTAGCGTCATAATTCACAATCTTCAAGGCTTCTCTCAGGTCGTGTACATATTTGCGTACGTCCTCCGATGGATTAAAATTTACCAAACTTTTAAACCCTCTAAAAGATTTGGTAATATAAAGTTGAAGTTTATTCATTAATTTTCACCGTGTTATATAGTTGTGCGATGTTTATAATCAATCTAATTTACAAATTTAGTCAAAATTATTATTATATACCCTTTTTTGAACCGAAATTTCTCGAAAAAAGTTGATTAAAAGATTTTTACATCATTTTCCCCTCTTTTACATCCCCATCGTGTTACTATATTCCCCTCTAAAAACATCAGAGGCCGCCCGCTCGTGCGGACAGCCTCTGAATCTTTATAGCTTGATGTCTATTATTCAGCACATTTAGCTTTGATAAACTCGCGGTTGAGTCGTGCGATGTTGCTCAATGAGATGTTCTTAGGACATTCTGCTGCGCATGCACCGGTGTTGGTACAGTTACCGAAGCCTAGTTCATCCATCTTGCGCACCATTGCGCGTGCACGGCGTGCACGTTCAACTTGACCTTGGGGTAGCAATGCAAATTGGCTAACCTTTGCTGATACAAACAGCATTGCTGAACCATTCTTACATGCTGCTACACATGCACCGCAACCGATACAAGTTGCTGAGTCCATTGCTACGTCGGCAATTTCCTTTGCAATTGGAGTTGCGTTTGCGTCGGGTGCTCCACCACAGTTGAATGAAGTGTAACCTCCGGCTTGTTGGATTTGGTCAAATGCGTTACGATTTACCATCAAGTCACGGATTACAGGGAATGCTGCTGAACGCCATGGTTCAATTGTGATGGTATCGCCATCATTGAATTTACGCATGTGCAATTGGCAGGTAGTGATTCCTTGCACTGGTCCGTGGGGATGTCCATTGATATACAATGAGCACATACCGCAAATACCTTCGCGGCAGTCGTTATCAAATACTACAGGTTCTTCGCCTTGCTCTACTAGTTGTTGGTTGAGCATATCGAGCATTTCGAGGAAGCTGCTGTCGGTTGATACGTTATCTAGGTGATAGTTGACGAACTGTCCTTGTTCCTTTGGACCACGTTGACGCCAAATTTTCAAGTTTACGCTTATTGTTGTTTCCATTTTTGAAAGTGGTTAAGGATTAGGACTTGTAGTTACGTGTTTGTACTTTGATTGCCTCATACTTGAGTGGCTCCTTCAAGAGGATAGGCTTGTTGTTCTCGCCGGTGTACTTCCAGCAGCTCACATACATGTATTCTTCATCATTACGTGCTGCTTCACCGTCTGCCGTTTGATACTCTTCACGGAAGTGTGCTCCACATGATTCGTTACGGTTGAGTGCATCGATTGCCATCATCTTAGCCATTACCAAGAAGTCTTCTAGACGGAGTGCCTTTTCCAGCTCGGTATTGAGGTCATCTGCCTTACCCACAATGCGTAGGTCGCTGTAGAATTCCTTGCGTACTTCTTCGATTTCGTCTACTGCTTTTACCAAGCTTTGTAGTGTACGTCCCATACCAACGAAGTTCCACATTACGTGGCCCAAACGTTTGTGAATTTCATCAGGTGATTTAGTACCCTTGATGTTCATCAACTTTTCGATACGTGCGCGTACGCCCTTTTCTGCTTCATCAAATTCCGGTGAGTTAACTGAGAAGTGTGGAACCTTGATTTGGTCGCTGAGGTAGTTTTGCATTGTGTAGGGCAATACAAAATATCCGTCGGCTAGACCTTGCATAAGTGCTGATGCACCTAGACGGTTTGCTCCGTGATCTGAGAAGTTACATTCACCGATTGCAAATAGACCCTTGATTGAAGTTTGGAGTTCATAGTCTACCCAGATACCACCCATTGTGTAGTGGCTTGCTGGGAATATCATCATTGGAGTCTCAGATGGATTATCATCTGAAATCATTTGATACATGTCAAAGAGGTTGCCGTAACGGTCACGTACTACATCTTCACCCAAGCGTTGGATTGCATACTTGAAGTCGAGATATACTGCGTTACCTGTTCCCACACCATAACCTGCATCGCAACGTTCCTTAGCTGCACGGCTCGCGATGTCACGGGGACATAGGTTACCGAATGCAGGATAACGACGCTCTAGATAGAAGTCACGGTCTTCATCAGGAATATCGGTAGGTTTCTTCTTACCTGCGCGGATTGCTTCTGCATCTTCTTTCTTCTTTGGTACCCAGATACGACCATCGTTACGAAGTGATTCACTCATAAGGGTTAACTTAGATTGATCTTCGCCGTGTACAGGGATACATGTCGGGTGAATTTGTGTAAATGCAAGGTTTGACAAGTAAGCACCCTTCTTGAATGCTTGGATAGCTGCTGAACCGTTGCAACCCATTGCGTTAGTTGATAGGAAGAAGGTACGTCCATAACCACCGGTTGCCAATACTACTGCGTGTGCTGCATATCGTTCAATCTCACCTGTGATTAGGTTACGAACGATGATACCACGTGCACGACCGTCGATGATTACGAGGTCAAGCATTTCACGACGATTGTATGACTTAACTGTGCCCTTGTTGATTTGGCGGTTAAGTGATGCGTATGCGCCGAGAAGAAGTTGTTGTCCGGTTTGACCTTTTGCGTAGAAGGTACGTGATACTTGTGCACCACCGAATGAACGGTTAGCCAAGAGACCGCCGTATTCACGTGCAAAGGGCACGCCTTGTTGTACACATTGGTCAATGATGTTATTTGATACTTCAGCGAGACGATATACGTTAGCTTCACGTGAACGGAAGTCACCGCCCTTCACTGTATCGTAGAATAGACGATACACTGAGTCGCCGTCGTTTTGATAGTTCTTTGCTGCGTTGATACCACCTTGTGCTGCAATTGAGTGTGCACGACGGGGGCTATCTTGAATGCAGAAATTCAATACGTTGAAACCAAGTTCACCGAGTGTTGATGCTGCTGATGCTCCTGCAAGTCCGGTACCCACAACGATGATGTCGAGGTTACGCTTGTTTGCCGGGTTAACAAGCTTTTGGTGAGCTTTATAGTTGGTCCATTTCTCAGCGACAGGACCTTCCGGTATTTTTGAGTCTATTTGGTACTCAGGTAGTTTTGAGGATTCTACGTCAGCGTAATCCTTCATGATAGGAGATGAATCAATCATTCCTTCAATGTCTTTTAAATCTGCCATATCTCTGAGAATTATTCGTTTACTGAATCGTTAGCTTGTTCAGCTTGGTTATCTTCATCTAGAAATTGATATTCATCATCTGCTGCTGGTGCAGGCATGTCACCGTTGGGTTGTTGGCCCATTTGTGGTTGGTGGATGCGCATATATGCGTCGCGGATGAAGTTTAGCTTAAGCGGCTCAAGGTTGCCTGACATGAGTGTCTTTTCTAGTGAACCCGGTACTAATGCTTCCATGCTTGCTGCATATGAATTTACCTTTTCGCCGAGTTCTTTTTCTAGATTCTCCATTTCAGCCATTGCTGCTTGTTGGTCAGGATTGTTTTGTAGTTCGCTGGCCTTTGCAAGTGTTTCGTCGATTGTCTCAGAAATCTTTTCGTTCCAAGATTCGATGTATTGCTCTTGAAGTTTGGGGTTTGTGAGATATGCATCGTTGCTTGCTTGTACTGTGAATACTACTGCTTCAATGATGAAGAGTGCTACAACGATTGATGTCCACCAGCATGAAATCTTCTTGAGTCGGTTGATCCATACTGTGTTATTCCATCCCACTGTTTGGAACATTGACCAGAAACCATGATTGAAGTGGAACCACAATGCTACGAAACCGATGATGTAAACTACCGGTGTCCACCAGCTTGAGAAGGCTGCTTGGATGAATAGTGTTCCGAGTTCAGGTGATGCAGGTGCTCCGTTTACTTGTGCCCAGCTGTCTGGTCCACAACCTAGAAGCTCTACAAGTTGCATCTTTGCCCAGAATTGAATCAAGTGAACAATCATGAATGCTACTACTACGATACCGAGTACAAGCATGTTCTTTGATGACCATTCTACTTGTGGTTGGCGCGCAGTTACCGCATAACGGTCGTTACCACGTGCACGACGGTTTTGAATTGTTAGCCACAAGGCATAAATGATGTGAATGACGAAAAGCAGTCCGAGACCGGCAGATGCTACCAATGCATACCAGTTAGCTCCTAGCAAACGACAGATAACGTTGTATGCTTCAGGCCAACAGATAGCGACCGCGTTCATCACGCAGTGAAATGTTACGAATAGGATAAGGCACGCTCCGGTGATTGCCATCACGAACTTCCTTCCTATAGATGAGCATGTTAACCACATAAATGAATAGGATTTTAATTATTAATTGTAAAAACTGTAGTCTATTGCTATATAATTTGCAAATTTAATGCAAAATCTTCGCCTTAGCAACTAATAAAGAAAAAAATCTTTATTTTTTCGGTAAAAAATCTTGTGGTGATTGTCTTTTCACGGCATTGGTGCCCCGTGGGCTCTGCCACTTTTAATAAACAATTTTGTCCCTAATTGCGTTCACTTTCTTTCTGCACTTTGTCGATTATGTCGTCCATTCCCATGTCATGTGCGATAAATCGTGCCACCGCATCATCGCTATTTGCTCCGATAGTTATGTCGGCTATGGCTTTCACTTCTGCAAATGCATTTTCCACTGCAACTGCCTCGTCAGCAATTTTTAGCATCGGTATATCATTGAGGTTATCGCCAAACGCTACTACTCGGTCTGCGCCCAATTGCTTGGCAAGTCGCTGAATAGCTTGAGCTTTGCTCACTCCTCCGCGGAATATCTCAATAAGTGCAATATCTTCGTTGAAAATGTCATGATAGGCTGTCACTGAGCAACTTGTCGTGCTTTTTAACTCTTCGGCAAGCTTGAAAACCTCTTCACACGGGCCCATCCCGAAAAACAACACCAGGCGTTGCTTGGCTTCCTCGGGTACATCCGTGTTCAAGTGAAATTTTTTTAGCGCGAGATGACAGCGAGCATCATAAAATTCTTGGTCCCATGGCGCGAGAGTCTCTGCCGAATGATAAACTTGGAGCATTGAATTCTCGTCAAGATTGTAGGCAAACGGGGCAATGTCGTAGCGATTATATGTCCCGATTATCGTTTCCACATCCTTCTGCTCGATAAATTGTGGGTGGTCATATCGTTTTTCTTGGCGATTCCACAAGGCCACGCCCGTCATTACTATTGCCGGGATTGTCGTATATGTGTCGCTGAGTAGGGGCACGACCGTGGCAGGTGTGCGGGCTGTCGCAACTGTGATGAGAGCTCCTCGGTGCGACAATTCTGAAATTATCGTTGCTGAGCGTTGTGAAACTTGGCTGGCTGAATTGAGGAGCGTGCCGTCCATGTCGGTGACGTAAAGAGTTTTCATAATCTTTTCCCGGAAATAAAAAAAGCTTCCGTTGATTGGAAGCTTCTTTGTGTTGTGGGCGTTGACGGATTCGAACCGCCGACCCTCTGCTTGTAAGGCAGATGC
>CAYTFG010000043.1:0-16556 GCA_964436925.1 uncultured Bacteroides sp.
CTACAACAAGCGATATTAAGAGAGACTGTTTTGAAAAAAGCGTCTCTCTTTTTTTGTGCCGTGACGTGAGCCGGTATCAAACAAAATGGCATGGTTGCGATGGGATAAGATTCAGTTGGTTACCTGTCAGGCAAAGTTAGATTTTATGGCGGTGGAGAGGCAACCATATACCTGAAGTACCTGACGGCACTTCTTTTGTTGTTTACCTTCTTACCCATAGTATCGGGGGCTCCGCCGCCCTCACTATGGGCTATCTTTATAATGCCGCTACACGGCATACGCCATTGACAGCTACGCCGTCAATAGCTACAAGATGGTAATTACCCTGAGCACAAATGTGTACCTACCACAATCGTGAGAGCCGGCGTACTAGGCAGTGCGTTCGCTGCGGTCACTGCTGTTAACAACAAATTTGCACCTCTCGGGGCAAGCTATGCAGGTGCATCGGTAGCAATCACCATGCGATACGGTTCTTGTATGCTAAGGTGGGTGAGTGTCAAGGAATTAAAAAATTTGTATAAAAAATATGCAAAAAAACTTGACAAGGGGGGTCAGAATGTTGTAACTTTGCAGTCAAAAGTGTATAAAATTTAGATACAGTTAGTGTAAATGTGTGACAAGCGAGGGGGTATTTAACAATATTTAATGCCAAAATCAGTCTAATTACTAGCATTTTAAGTACTTTTGCTAAATAAACGTAAAAATCACACATAATATTGACAGAACGCAGTATAAGCAGAAGTCAAATAGTCTATACCAAACGATTATTTAGCGATGAAGAAGGCAACACTTATCATGATAACGGCGCTCATACTATCCAGCGAGGGAGTATGGTCACTAACAAATAAATCGGTTATTAATGGGGCTGAAAAGCTCCAGAAGATAAGCGAATGTGCTATTAGTAAAGACATTAACGAGAATGCTTTACCGGGAGAAGTGTTGTGCAATCCAGAAGCTGAATATGATGCAATAATAGAAGTCCAAGACGAAAGTACATTGACAGCGCTCAAAAAAGCGGGCGTGAAGGTTGGGACTTACGTTGACGGATTAGCGACAGTTAAGATTCCGCTGTCAGCGATAGCGCAATTGTCAGCAATAAAAGGGATTGGAGATGTTTCATTGTCACATGAGGTAATTCCGCAACTTGACAAGGCTAGAGAAGCGACTAATATCGACAAAATTCACACCGGCATAGGCGAAAACCAAACGGCATACACCGGAAAGGGCGTAATTGTGGGAGTTGTCGATAATGGATTTCAGCTAGACCATGCGTCATTTGTAGACTCTGAGAGTAATGAGTTGAGAATATCTCGTCTGTGGGACCAACGAAAGGACACGACGGTGCATCCGGCAAAATTTTCATACGGGTTTGAATATACCGACAAAGATTCAATAAAGGCATTGAAATCAGAGTATATTTACTCCAGCCACGGCACACACGTCTTGGGAATAGCAGCCGGAGGCGACACACGCAAAAGCAATCCATACTACGGAGCAGCAAAAGATGCAGAGATAGTGCTCGTGGGTTGCGGAGGCACATTGGGGAATGTGGTAGACGGTGTGAAATATATATTTGATTATGCCGACTCAGTGCAAAAGCCATGTGTGATAAATTTGTCACTTGGCGCAATGCTCGGCCCGCACGACGGCACATCATCAACCGACAGGATGCTCGATGCATTACAGGGACCCGGGCGAATAATCGTTGGCGCAGCAGGAAATTATGGAGGTACAACACACCATGTGGGCCATGATTTTTCATTCAGAAATCCGACATTGCGCACGGCATTATCGTTTAACAGCTACTCAACGGTGAAATACACATTGTGTGAATTGTGGGGCACCAGCGGAAAGAAATATCAGGTGAAAGTATCGCTATATGACCAAACATACGGTGAGGAAGTTTATAGCACTGACTATATCGAAATATCAAACGACGCAGTGTTGACGATAAACGAGAAGTTATTGCCACAAGCAGCGACCGACAGCATTGAGATGTCGCTAGGCATAATTACGGGAGTGAGCCAATACAATAGCAAGCCCAACGCTTATATCCAACTAGGCGCAAAAGGGATAGACCGCAAGCGATTTTTCACTTGTTTAGAGGTCAAAGGCACAGGCGGAACGATAGATGGATGGGCCGACGGCTCACAATCGACGTTTACGAGGATGAATAATCCCGACTATGAAGCCGGCGATGATAAATATTCAATTGCCGAGCTAGGCGGAACCGGTAAGCAAATAATCTCAGTGGGTTCATATTGCACACGTTCATCACTTAGCTATTTAAGCGGTTCAAGTAAGGATTATAGCTATACGATTGGTAATATTGTAGCCAGCAGTTCAGTGGGACCGACACCCGACGGGCGTGTAAAGCCGGAGATAGCAGCGCCGGGGCAAATCATAGTATCGGCATATAACAGCAGCTATTATAGTTTTGACAGTCAATCAATGATGGACTTCACATATCTCAACAATAAATACTATTACTATGGAGCAATGTCAGGGACATCAATGTCATCGCCACTAGTAGCGGGAATAATAGCGACATGGTTAGAAGCCGACCCGAAATTGACACCGGACCAAGCGCGCGAGGCAATAAAATTGTCGGCAATAAATGATGAATACACGGGAGACCTCAAGACCAACGCCTCAGCACAATGGGGATATGGGAAGGTTGACGCATATAACGGCTTATTGAAAGTAATAGCCGGAACTTCGGGAGTTGAAAATGTAGACATCGACGAAAACAGCAATGCAGCAGTTGAATACTACAATCTCAACGGAATAAAGGTGAACGCGTTGAACGACGTAACACCGGGAATCTACATACGCCGTCAAGGCACATCAGTATCCAAGATATTAATAAAATAACATATAGTACACACATTCATGAAGAAATTCTACCTTTTATCATTATTTCTATTGAGCATAAGCCCGGTAATAGCGTCAGCGACAGTGACAACGCCGTTACCAGGCAAAACTTTTGACTGGAGCGGAGCCCAAGACGCAGAGTCCGAGGGCAGTTCGGTCATAGAGCCAATGACATATCAGATGGCCGTTGCAAAAGGATTAGTAACGCCAACAGAACAGAAAGCCGAACCGAGCAGAGCAGCAGGTGCACTAAAATCCAACACATCAACGGTAACGACCTTCAGAGGCTTTAATATTGGTCTAGGGTATCTTCAATTTAACTTGGCACGTCCCGTGACACGTACACTGATATGGGGAAATGACAGCCTGTATGTAACGGCAGGAGCAGCCGTGGGTAATGACTATTATGTTATAGACGGAGACTTGGCAAACTCAAGCGCCTACCCTACCCGATTGCTCAAAGTTGACGAGTCAACGGGAGCTTATAGCGTTGTGGCAAAATATAACGGCACTATATCACTGGTGATGACCGATGCGACATGGGATGCACTCAACAACAGAATGCTAGTGGCAGCGACCGAAGGCTCGACATACGACGGATATCTCTACAAACTAGACATAACGAATGGAAAATTCACACGTTTGGCATCATATCCCGGGTTGAGATTCTACACCATAGCAGCCGACCTCGACGGAGAAATATATGCAGTGAGCCAAACCGGAGATTTGTACAAAATAGATTCAGTCACTTATCAAGCTACCAAACTGGGAAGCACCGGATTTAAGCCGACCTACTTGTGTAGCATGACATTTGACCAACGATACCACAATTTACATTGGGCAAATAGCAGCAGCACGTCAAACCTAATAAATATAGATTTGGCAACAGCGACAGGCACAAATGTCAACTATATAGGTAACAGCAATACCAGTTATGAGTTGACCGGAATGACAATAGCATACGCAGCGCCCAATGCATTGGCACCAAATGCAGTCAAGAACACAGTGGTAACACCGGCAGCACTTGGAGGAAATTCGGCACGAGTAACATGGACCAATCCTGAGACGACCTACGGAGGCACAGCGCTCGACAATATTGAGAAGATAGTTGTGTATATTGACAATACAGCAGTACAAACTCTTAGTGACCAAAAGCCGGGAGCAGCTGTAGACATCACATTGACAAATATTTCATCAGGGATGCACGCATTCAAGATTGTTCCGTATAGCAAAGACGGGCAAAATGAAGTTGACGGGCAGATGGTAGAAAAATATGCATGGGTTGGAGCCGATTTACCCGAAGCGCCAACAAATATCGTACTAGAAAGGACCAGCCCAACGACAGCCAAGCTGACATGGGAAGCACCCGGAACAGTGGGCACACATGGAGGATATGTAAATCCCGAGAGCTTAAAATATCGCATTTCACGTACTTGCAAGACGACAGGTGACTCAATATGCATACAAAAGGTTTACCGCAAGGGACTTGAGTATACCGATGAAAGTTTGAGCGAATCAGGTTGCTATTTCTACACAATTCAAAGTTTGTCATCGGACTACGGAAACATGTCGCGCAGTGAGGATAAATTCTTAGGTCCGGCATACACGGTACCTTACTCAACAAACTATAGCTCGGATAACCTAGTGGAATTGTGGGACAATTATGACTTTGACGGCGACGGTCGTAAATGGGTCAGAGGCGTATCGGCAAGCTACATGATTTCATATTCAAGTTATACAGAAGTTGAGAACGATAACCGACTTGTATCACCACCAATCACGCTAGAAAAGGACAGCACATATTATGTGTTCTTTGAGAGCTATTCAGGCTTCAGCAAGGATTATCCAAAGCAACTCAGTTTGTGGATGGGGAAAGATAAAGACCCCAAGACACACACGTTGTTAAAGACAATATCGTTTGCCGACAAGAGCGTACACTGCATGAGATATGCTCTACCAATAGAAGAGACCGGAGAATATTACTTCACCGTTCAAGACCAGTCTAAAAAGACATCATCATCGGTAAAGATGACCAATTTCATAGTCGTCACCAAGCACACCGGATGGGCTGAAGGCGTCATCAGCGACAAGGACAATAAGCCGGTGGAAGGAGCGACAGTAATGATACCGAATACAGAAATCAGCTGTAACACGGATAAAGACGGTAAATATATGCTGGATTTCATCCCTGCAGGGCGCTACGCAATACAGGTATCAAAATATGGATATAAGACAGTCAATGATTCAGTTGACTATGAGAATGACAAAGCATCGGTTTATAACCAAACTATCTACCCGTTGAATACCTACAAAATCAGCGGAACAGTTACCGACGTGAACGGTGATGCAGTAGTGAATGCTAAGGTGAAAGTAAGCGGATATGGCGACGATAGAATTGTATATACCGATAAATCAGGTAAATACAGTGTTGACGACTTGTATGAGGCTGACTACACATTCAGTTTGTTGAAATATAAGTACAGTTCAGTAAGCGACAGCATATCGTTGAGCGAGAACAAGACTTATGACATGGTTTTGAGCCCGAAGATACTACAACCGTCAGGATTTAAGGCACAAATAGGCAGCGACAATAAAGCCGTGGTGTCATGGGGTAAGCCATTGGAGACATTCCGTCATGATAGCGGTATCTATGCCAGCCAAACCGGAGCATTGGTAGGAACAGAATATTATGTGTTCGGCGCAGTTTTTGAAGACCCGGCAGTAATAGACAACATAGACTGGGTAACAACAAGCTACCAAGGCCCGCACAATTATATCAACTTATTCATCTTCGACATAGACGAGAATAAAGTTCCTACAAACAAGATATTGTATAAGGCGCTGAATGTACCGTCTAAGGGTGATGAAGTGTGGAATAATCACGAATTGCCCACCCCGGTAGAAGCACCAAACGGGTATTACCTTGGCGCAAGTTACACAGGCATGGTTAGCTTGGCAATGGACTCAGGGTCAGATGCAGGATGGCCATACGTTGAAGATATCAACTATTCAACACGCGATTATCGCACAAATGTGTGGAGTAAAGTAGCATCAAAGCGAAATTACTTGATAAGAGCTAATGGAAATGAAATCGGCGAAAATGTACAAGAATATGCATACCACTATAAAGTGTGGAGATTTGCCGAAGAAGATGGTTTTGACGAAAGCAAGTGGGTCTTGTTGACGGCAGAACAAGGTACAACTGAGGAGTCAATCAGCGACGATATTTCCAAACTAGCAGACGGCACCTATGTCTATGCAATCAAGGCCGTTTATCCTGAGAATAAGGAAACAGAGGCAATATTCTCGGATGATGTAGTGGTTAAGAATGGTGTAGGCGGCGTAAATGATGTAGCCAACGATATCATCGAAATTTACCCCAACCCGGTAAAAGATAAGATATATACGACACAGGAGATTGATAAAGCGCAGATATTTACTCTCGGAGGCAATGTAGTCACCGAGGTAAGTAACACTAATGAGATTGATGTCAACGACTTACCTAACGGCATATATTTGCTGCACGTGAGCATTGATAATCAAGAGATTGTAAAGAAAATAATAGTAAAAAAATAACATCATGAAATTATGAAAAAAGCACTTTTATTCTTAGTTGCAACACTCCTAGGCGGGGCAGCAGCGAGTTATGCCGGCAGCCTCACCGATGAAGAGCCGGCGCTGGTGATAAAAACGGCGAGAGGGACATCAACCTCGACGTTATCAACAGCAAAACGATTTACCATCTATCTGAAAACAGATACGCTCAACACGCCGGTGGTAATAGACTTTGACAACGGAGAAGCTCCGCTGGAGACGACTGTTGGCGCAGTGTATAAGAATTCGCCCAAGAGCTATTACGGAACGATGACCAAAGACACAGCGTATGTAAAAGTGTATTGCAAGGGATTGAGATTTGTCAACGTCAATACCGACTCAATATATGAGATAAAGGTAGGACAAAATGCGAAGACAATCTATGAATTCAGAGCAGAAAAGAATTTCATCAGTGACTTTTCATTCCTAAATGACATCACCGATTTGCAATATGTTGTATTGACCGGAAACAAGGCAAAGAAAATCAATTTCAACAACCCGTCGTTAATGAGAATACAACTAAATGAGCAACCATATTTGGAAGAACTGACGATAAAGAATGCACCGTTGGCCTACGAGCTTAAGATGTCAAAATCACTTGTCAAAGACCTAGACTTGACAGAACTGCCCAAGCTAGCATCGGTGTCACTAACCAATAATAGCATGCTAGAGACCTTTAAGCAGTCAAGTGATACGCTGGTATCATTTACGCTATCGACCTCACCGCTACTGAAGTCAGTAATTGTGAAGGATCAAAAGCACTTAAAGTCATTGGCATTGTATGCTAACTCATCATTGAATGATTTGGAAATTAATAATTTGCCCTTGCTTGCCACATTGACGTTGTATAACACAGGATTTGAAGACTTTGTGCTTGACGGAAGCGGGTTGGAAGCATTGACAAGTATCAACCTCTACAATTCGACAAAATTGAAGAGTATAACCTTGAAGAATTTCAAAGCGCTGAAGACAGTAGCGGCATATAATTCGCCACTGCTAGAATCGGTGGACTTGAGTGACGTTACAACAATCACGGGTATAAATTTCAATACGACATCATTGAAAGAGCTCAAGATTAATGATGCGATAAGGCCAAATGTGACAGCAGCACAATTGTATGGCACAAACTTGACACTAGAACAACTCCCCTACTTTGCCAAAATTAGCAGCAGCTCAAGTTATAAATATGCGCCACTAAACAGTTTTCCTAAATTAAATAAGGATAGCAAGGTTGGTGATGAGCTAGACTTGAACGGATTTTTGCAAGCAAACGGACCTGACGGGAAGGTTGCATCGAAGGTTATATTGACAACAAAATTTGATGAAGAGCTGGAGAATGGGTATGATTACACGGTTACAGACGGCAAGTACAAATTCTTGAGGGCTAACACCGATAGTGTATCGTATGTTGTAACCAACGAGATATTCCCCAACTTTAAGGAAGAGAATGCACTAACGTCAGATTATACGCTGGTGAGCGGAAGTTCAGGCATAGAAAACCTTGAGGACGGTTCAACGGCAATAGAGATAACAAGTCAAGACGGACGCACGGTCATCAGTAACGCAAAAGGCGAGATATACAGTATCTACGGATTGAGCGGAATCAAGCTGGATGAAGGCGTAGTTGATGATGATTACTACACGGTGACGTTGCCCGACAGCGGCATCTACATAGTGAGAGTTAGGGACGTCAGTAAGAAAGTCAAGAACGAATAACAACTAAAAATAATTGCGGAGATTAAGGATATAAAATGGCTTCATATTCTTAATCTCCGTTTTGGTAATAACATGAAGCCATAGGACAAACCATGAGAGGAAAACTTATCACATCAGTACTTTCACTTCTCCTATTTTCGGGAGGAACACTGAGCGCTTTAGCCGAAGGACATGAGGCAGGCTCAGGCACATGGGTTAGCGGCAATCTCGTTGAAACGAGCAAGGCACCAAGCAGATATAAGCCGGTGCTATCAACGGAGAAAGTTCAGCAGGGTAAAATAGCGACAAGCAGCGAAGACCCAATCGGTGCAAAATATGCACGCGCACACACAAGAAGAGCGACATCACTAAGCGAATTTACCGGACAAAAGGTAATGATGTCAAAGATTTACAGTGGCTCAAGTCTATATTTGGGCGGATTATTGGTAACCGATACCGTAGAGGTCAGCAATCCTACAGAATCGACACTATTAATCAAGAATTTCTGTGTATCAGGACTAAATGTAACAGCAAATGTAGACGTCAACGCGGGGACAGTGTCAATACCCTACCAAAAGGTATATACAATCAGCCAAGGAGATGTTTATTTGTGTAAATATGACAGTCACAAGGGCGTTTACAGCGTATCAGACCCGATAACGGGAACGCTTGTAGGTTCAGATATATTGCTGGATGACGGATATGGATTTTTCTTGACAGAAGGAGCTTATACCGGCAGCTATCTCAACATAGGACTTATGGACTATGGCGTAATAGCAACAAGCAATACACAAATCAGCAATAAGCGAGTAACTTTCAGCAGCACACCGATGACGACATCAAATCGTTCGGTAGTTAATGAAAGCACATGGGGCTATATGTATCAAATCAACTCATCACAGGTGAGATTGATGCACATACCGTCATATAACGGATATGGCTCGTTGAACATCAATGTGGTATCAAGCAGTGCAATCACCATCGACCCACAAACGATGTTTAAGACGGCATATACCGGAAACTTCAATTGCTACAAGGGTACAGAAACAGTATCATCAGATGGTTCAATCACAATCAGTGCATCAATATTGAGCCCGATAGAGGGAACATATTCAAACGGTACATTCAAATGGGGTTCATGGATACAAGCCAATACATCGTCAGGTATATCATCAATCTATGAGTCAACAGCTTTGACCTCAACATTGGCAGTATCGGCACCTGCAACGCCAAGTGTAAACTTCAGCGGAGAAGGAACAGCAGAGTCACCTTACTTGATTAAAAGCATAGATGACTTGGTATCACTAGATTATGCAATAAGAAATGATGCAACGCTGAGAGGGACATCCACTTCAGACGTTTTCAGTTCGGAATATACACCGGTTTATAGCGGGAAGTATTTCAAGCTGGCAAATGACCTTGATTACTCAACTTATAAGGGAAAGGTAACGCCAATCGGTACATCAACATTGCGTTTTGACGGTGTATTTGATGGAGATAATCACACGATATCAAATTTCAGCATAGATGATTATGCATACGACTATTGCGGCTTGTTTGCAGCAACAGGAAATGACAGCGAAATCAAGAATTTGACAATCAAGAACAGCTATATACGCTCGTTGGGATACACAATCGGCGCATTGGCCGGAAAGACAGCCGGCAAGGTTGACAATATAACGGTAATCAGCCCAACCATATATGCAACAGCAGGATATAATGTTGGTGGTGTAATGGGATATGCAGGTGGAGCAGTGAGCAACTGTAACGTAACCGGAATTTATATTTCATCACTGGGATATAACGGAGGTATAGCAGGTCGCGCCTACGCAGATATCACAAATTGCCACGTAAAAGGCCGTATGGCAATGAACGGTTCATCGGTATTTGAAGGCGGTATCGTTGGTTATTACGGTTCAGCGAGCAAATCAAAATATACAATCACAGATTGTAGCTTTGCCGGATTAATCTCATCAACAAATAATGATATGGGCTTGGGCGGTATTGCCGGAGGAACATATAACATAATTTTGAAGCGCAACACAGCATCAGGTTATTTTATCAACACAGCATCAAGCTCAACATACGTGGGCGGACTTGCAGGAGCAGCATGGCAATCAGACTTTGAGGATTGCTATTCAAGCGGCGTAGTAAGCAACCCGAATGTAGAATCGGTGGGAGGCTTGATAGGGCACATCACAACAGGATTGTCAGACAGCGAGGCATGTACATTCAAGAACTGTATCACAACAGCGACAGTAAATGCCAGCAACATGACAGCCGACCGCGTTCTATATGGTAACGGCGACACAACAAAGGTATCGGCTACCAATGTGTGGTATGATAGCCAAATAGCTAATCTTGAGAGCGAAACAACCGGTAAAAAGACAGCAGAACTTACCAGCGGCGAAGCGCTTAAGGATTTCAGCACAACAGTGTGGAACTTCACAGCAGGACGCTACCCAGTAATCTCAAGCAACAACGACTCAACATCGGTAGCTCTCGCATCGGCTGCGCTGATTCTTGACAAAGAAGATACAGTAGAGAAGGTAAAGAATAACTTTGTATTGTCACCGGCCACAGCAGTAGACTGGAAGGGCGTTGTAAATAATAATTTCAGCACCACCGGCGGTTATTCTTATGACTTTGTAAAGACAGATAGTAACTGGACAGCCCAACTTAACGGAAAGGCATACACAGATACAATCTATGCATTTAAAGATGGATATTACAAGTTCTATACATTGAATGTAGCGCCATTGAAATTTGAGCAAAGCGGTAGCGCAGAAGACCCGTATTTGATTACAAATAAGGCAGATTTGAAATATCTATCAGAGGTAACCAACAATGCATCATTGACATTTGAAGGTTGCTATGTAAAGGTAACAAATGATATCGACTGCGAAGGAGATACCATTAAACCTATATGTCATGACACCAAGATGACACCGACATTCTTCTTCCAAGGGAACTTTGATGGCGACGGCCACACAATCCACAACATGAAGATGATTGGCGTTGAGAAATATGGCGAAAATGAATCAGGGAATGACCCTGACGCATATAATCCAAAGAGTGCCAACAGTGTATATAACATTGCACTCATAGGAAGCTTGGGCGCAAACGGTGTTGTAAAGAACATTACAATCGCTAAGGATTGCTATTTTGAAGGCTTTGATTATGTAGGCGCAATCGCGGGAACATCATCAGGCTTAATTGAGAATTGTAAGAACTATGCTCCTGTTATCGGTGCATACGGATATGCCGGCGGTATCGCAGGTCAATTATTGAAGGGCTCGGTAACACGCAACTGCTTTAACGGCGGTGACGTCAAAGTTGATGCCAGCTATGCCGGTGGTATCGCAGCAACAATATCAAATGCAACACTTGAGAATTGTGCAAATGCCGGAGAAGTCGCAGCAGTGTGGTTTAACGCATATCAAAAGGTTGGTACACAAAATACAGCCGGTGGTATTGTTGGTACAGCCACAAGCTCAACCATCACAAACGTGCTCAACGTGGGTGATGTAAAGACACACAAGACCATAGGCGGAATCGCAGCTAAGGTAACAGGAACAGCAGCAGCTCCATGTAAGTTTACAAATGCAGTAAGCTACAGCGCATTGGATAGCATAACTGACTATTCAGCAGCAGGTGCAGTTGTTGGTAGCAACACACTTGGAACATACGAGAATGTTATCTATAACGCTCAATTGCAAAAGGTAGGCGCAGTGGCCAATACAAAGATTGACGGCGTCAGTGGCTTGACGGGCAAAGAGTTGACTAAGGTAGAAGTATTACCCGACTCAGCGTGGAGCGTAGAAGCCGGAGTATATCCTACACTTAAGACATTCAAGGATGAGCCACAATTAGACTTGGCAAAGAAGGCAACAATATTGTTTGCAGATAACAATAATGCATTGTATGTAAACAAGGCTGCCGAACTTGGCGAAAATGTTGAATGGAAACTTCAAAAGGGCGAAGCATTCAAGATTGCGTCAAAGCAATTGACAGTAAGCGTTCCAACAAGCGGTTCAGCACAAGATACAATCGTAGCATCGTTGAATGGATATAGCCGTTCATTGGCACTACAAACAATCAACGCATCAATCTTGGCCGGCGAAGGAACACAAGAAGCCCCCTACCTCATCAGTAGCGCAGACGAATATTTGAAGGTCAGCGCATTTGTAAAGGACAATTTGTTTGACTATGACGGTCAATATCTCAAAGTAACCGAAGATCTTGACTTCAGCGGTAAGACATTTGAGCCGATAGCATATAACGGCATAATGTTTAACGGAACACTTGACGGTGACAATCACACTATCAAGAATGTAACTTATAGTGCAACCGAAAAGACCGACACCGAAAGAGGCTTGTTTGGTTCAATCGGAGCTGACGGAGTCGTAAAGAACCTCGTGCTCGATGCAAGCAACAGCATTACAGCATATTCAAAGGTTGGTGGATTGACCGGTAATCTATATGGAGAAGTTGATAATATCATCAACAATGGTTCAGTAACATCAACGACGACCTATACCGGTGGTATTGCAGGTTATGCATATCCAAATGCAGCAATCAAGAATAGCAAGAACAACGGTAAGGTAACTTCGACCACCTCATACGCAGGCGGATTGCTGGGTGCGACAGCAGCACAAGCTAAGGTTACAATAGAGAATGCCGTAAATACCGGAGTAGTAAGCGGTACAGTAAAGATTGGCGGTATCGTAGGTTCAGCATCGGCCTATATCAATCACGCTGAAAATAGCGGAACCGTAACAGCATCAACTAATTATGCCGCAGGCGTTATAGCTGAAGCCCTACTTCCATCAGGAATTTCCAATGGTACAAACAGCGGAAAACTAAGCGCACCACAATATCTAGCAGGTATCGTGGCTTATTCAGCAACACACACTGCAGCAACGCCATTTGTTGTTGACAGTTGTTCAAATACCGTAGATATTACTCCCGGAACAAAGGGATATACAGGCGGTATTGCCGGAAACATCTTGGCAGGTGCAACAATCAAGAACAGCTACAACATTGGTAAGATTGTAAATACAGGAACTGCAGTAGGGTCAGTTGGTGGTATTGTGAGCCGCTTAACCAGTACAGCCGGAGCGCCATCAGCAATATATGACAGCTACAATACCGGAACAATTACCGGTGGTAACATTGTGGGTGGTATAGCAGGATATCAAACAGGTGATTCATGTCACATTGAGCGTTGCTACAACATTGCAGATGTAACCTCAACAAATACTTCAAATGCATATGCAGGAGGTATTGTAGGACAAGGCCCAACACACTTGTATGACACATGGAATGCCGGAAATGTAACATCCAAGGCTAAATACACAGGCGGTCTAATCGGTTACAATACAGGTAAGGGCATATGGATGCGTCGTTGCTTCAATGTGGGTGACGTAACATCAACAGGTGATTATGTAGCTGGATTGCTAAGCTACGGAAGACACCGGATTTATGATTGCTACAACTTCGGTAATGTGAAAGGTGCTAACGTCGTAGCCGGATTGTTTGGAGCTCCCGCAACGGCATCAGCTGAAACATTCCACATCTATGTTGGACGCAACTACAATGCCGGTAAGGTAACAGGAACAGGGGCAAATGTTGCCAATATTATAGGACAAAATGATGGTTGCAAGGTCTTGACAGTAGAGACTAACTACTATGATTCAGATGTCAACGGAGAATTGGCAAGCGATAAGCTCTATGAGGCAGTCAAAGGTTTACCAAAAGCAGAACTTATCAAGACTGATATCAGCGATGACTTTGAACTCGGAGTAGCAACATATCCATCACTCAAGGTGTTCAAGGATAATCTTGACAATAGCTTTGCAGTGGCAACAATCTTGCTTGCTGAGGGCGAAACTACCGATAGCGTGGCATCATCATTCCTCATCGGTCAACCCCAAGGAGCAGTGTGGACAGCATCAAGCAACTTGGCAATTGACGGCAATACAGTAACATTGAAGAACAGCGAGCCAACAGAGGAGGCAACACTCACATTGACAGTTGGCGAAAAGAGCCGCACTTATAACTTGACATTGAAACGTGAAGCTAGCGGTGTGAACAGCTTGAACGCTGACGGCAAGACTGTTTTGCGCAAGGTTTATTACTCAATCAACGGTACAGTTGTGAGCGAAGATGCAATCAACCAAACTGTGGTAATAGAAAAGACCGAGTACACAGACGGAACATGGACAACACGTAAATATGTTCCCAAACGCTAAAGGATTTTTAGCGCCATAGAATAATGCTGAGGGAGAAGGCTTGAAAATAGCTTTCTCCCTCTTGTTTTTGCACGGATAAAAGCGTATCGCGTTATGCGACAGTTGATTAACTAATTTTAGCGGAAAATTTGTGTTAAAAGACTTGACAACGGGCATAATGATTTAGTAAATTTGCGAAAAGATTTAGAAGCACTATGAAGGAATACCAAAATGAACGATTAAAAGCTAACAAAACAATACTTTAATAATCGCCCCATCAAAGTTTATTCTAACTTCACATCGCTTATCTACAATAGAAAATTCGCTTAATAGGATAATTTATATATATTTCATAACCCATTAATGAAATCTGAAAAGAAGGGGTTAAAACGCACTCTAGCGTTGAGCTTATTTGCAACATTTACACTATTCGCAGTAGGACAGGAAACGAACAAAAATAGCGTAAGAATTGACCAAATAAACTTTCCCGATGACATATTAAGGAGCTACGTGTCGGCAAATTACGATAAGAATCAAGATGGAATCTTATCGGAAGACGAAATTGCGTCAGCTACGGAGCTAAAGATTTCAAACGGGTATAATAGTGTCAAAGTTCAGAGCTTAAAGGGTGTGGAATATTTACCAAACCTTGTTGAAATCGTAGTAGAGCAGCAATCGCTCAAGGATATTGACGTGAGCAACTGCACCAAGCTGGAGACACTGAAAGTTGCCAACAACAAGCTCACAAGGTTAGACGTGAGCAAGAACACTTGTTTGCGCTATCTTCATTGTAATGACAATTCAATCAAGAGCCTGGCAATAAACATGAGCGAAACGCCATTGGTTGAGTTATGGGCCTTTGATAATTATATTTCCGGGGCAATGGATTTAAGCGAAAATACAAGTATTCAAGAGCTCAAAATATTCCATAATAACATAGCGCCACTAATACTCGGGAATAAGCCGAATCTAAGGGTGCTTGAGTGCAATAATAACGGAACTCACAATGGTTATGGCATATACTGCGCTTACCGTATGGCCAATAAGGCTGCAAATGAATTGACAGCGCTCGACGTGAGCGGTTGCAGCGCATTGGAAAGCCTTGCCTGCGGGTGGAATTTCTCAATATCAGCATTGGATGTGAGCGGTTGTAAAGAGCTCCAAGAGCTATCAATCGAGGAAAATTCAATAAAGAATATTGATGTATCACAGAATCCCAAACTAAGAATCTTGCATTGCAACAATAATTCAATAACAAATCTGGACCTCAAAGGAAATGCAGAGCTGAAAGAGCTGGATTGCAGTTGGAATATGTTGACAAAGCTTGATGTAACGCAAAATAAAGAGCTTATGCAGTTAACGTGTGGCAATAATGCGAAGTTAACGGCACTTGATGTTACAAATAATTCAAAGCTGACGCATCTACATTGTAGCAATAATCAGCTGACAGAGTTGGATGTAACACAGAATAAATGGCTGAAGGAACTGGACTGCAGTTGGAACTTACTGACAGAGCTGGACCTGAGCCAAAACACGAGTTTGACCAACTTGAATTGCGGAAGCAATGAGATTAGTCAACAAAAGGTAGTAACTCAAAAATAAAAATGAATGACATAAAAATAAGTTAGAGATATACACTAAAATTCAGTAATCGCAAACTATTATATACTATATTACGATGAAAATTATACAATAGTTTAAATCAGAAGTTCTTAAACCTAAGTCCTTAAAATGGGGGAACATATATCTCATTAAGAAAGTAACAAATGATAATATAGTTAAGCAATTGTGTTACAAATGTAATTATAGTAAAGCAGTAAAAAGTGAAGTATTAACCTCTGCTAAGAGAGCCCCAAGAGACGCTGATGATAGCACCCTCTTGGGGCGTTTTTTATGGGTTTATCAAGAGAAAAGCAATCGGAAAGCTTCTTCAACTTTAGATACTTGATGAATCTTGATGGAGAAGCGAGAGATGTCGATGCCTTTGAGGTTGTTTTTGGGGATAATGATGTTTTTGAGGCCAAGTTTTTCGGCTTCCATGATGCGTTGTTCAATGCGTGTGATAGGTCTTATTTCACCTGAGAGGCCCACTTCACCGCTCATGCAGAAGTCACTAGGGATGGCGATGTCAACGTTAGACGACAAGATAGCGCATATCAC
>CAYTFG010000044.1:0-16320 GCA_964436925.1 uncultured Bacteroides sp.
GGTTGAGGGATGGCGGGGAAGGAGATTTTGGGTTAATTGGTGTTAATGGTAGTGAATAATTGGTGTTGTTTGCTTATTTTTGTCGAAAGACTGAAATTATTTATAAGCTTTTAAAGAGAAACCACAAAAAAGTACATTATCATGAATGCAAAACATTTAATCTTGAGCGTGATGTTTGCGCTGATGGCGTTAACATCAAATGCTGAAGCGCTAAATACACTTGTGATAAAGTTTTCGGATGAAACGAGCACTAAAGTCTTGCTAACGGAAGATGTGCAGGGCACGTTTGTTGAAGGGAACTTGGTGTTTAGCGGCGAGAGCACGAGCGTAAGCGTAAAGCAGAGTGACATTAAGTCGTTCCAATTTGAGTATGGCGCGAGTTCGTCGATAGAAACCGTAGAATCGTTAAACGGCGAGGTATCGGTGAATGGCGGAGTGATTTATATCAGTAATCTGCCGGAGAATTCTAATGTGTCAATATATAATGTGTCCGGACAAACGGTAGCAAAGTATGTTGGCGCAGGTCAAATGCAAACCGAGCAGTTGAATGCGGGTTTATATGTAGTTACAATCAATAATAAATCACTAAAACTTGTTGTGAAATGAGAAAGAAGTATGCAATGAGTATAGCGGCCGTTGTAGCGTTGTGTGCGACAATGTGGGCCGGCAGTGATTCACTAAAGTGGGTTGTTGGTGAAGAGACTTACAAGGTGTGGGTCGATAAGGTGAAGTCAATCTCGTTTGTAAAAGGAGACGGGGCTGATTTCTCGGTGATGAAGCTCTTGCTAAATGATGACACATCAAAAGAGATTGCAATCAGCACAGAGACGACAGTTGAATATGTGCATGGCGCGGCTCCAACGGTGAGTGTGGCTTTGACACCAAATGAAGGCACGGTATCGGCAAAGTTCACGCCGAGTGAAGAAGCTGTGTCATATAAATACAGCACAGAGTTGTATAAGACCGACTCGCTGGCCGGAAAAACAAATGCCGAGTTGATAGCGCTTATCAATGATAATGGCAAAGAAAATACAGAAGCGGCTGAGGCTACAATTGCAGTGCCCGGCACGTTTAATTATGGTGATTCAGTGTCAGTGCTTGCAGTGGGAATAGATGCAGGTGGTGAGTATGGAGAACCTGTTCAGTCGGTATTTAGAGTGGTTGGCCCGTATGTTGATATTGCGGTGAAAGAGGTAAAACCGACAAGTGCGTCAGTGACGTTTACACCAAGCGCGAAAATCAATAAATATTATTTCTATTGGTGTGGCCCGACTTCATCCTTAGCAGACTGTACATACGATTTGAGCACGGCAACTGCCGATTATATCAAATGGATAGGAACAAATAAGCCCGGAGGCGCACGTCCGTATTGGGCAAAGGCCAGCGAGGATGAAGACTTTACCGGCTTGACCCCATCAACGGAGTACACAATAATCGCTGTTCCTGTGACCAAGAAGAGTGGATATGTAGTAAATGGCCCGGTTGTAACAGCCACCTTCACAACAGGCTCAAATACAGAAGTGCCTGCTGCAGAGATAACGATAACTGATGTTACCGGCGACGCTTATTATACAACTGCGAAATATACGATGAACAGCGCAGGAACGAAGTTCTATGCGTTGTGTATGAATGACAGTGAATGGCAAGACTATATAAAGGCGCACGCAGATAAAACCGTTGCCGAGATATTGGTTGAAAACGGAGCCAGCTATTCGTCAAGTCGCACAGTAACGTGGAAGACTCCATCAGAGACAACAGTGAGGTTGCTTGCGGTGGCAGTCAACGAGTTGGATTCAGTAAGTGAGGTTGCAGACGTGACATTTAAAACACCCGCCAAAGAACTTGGAAGTGCCAAGGTTGATATAACGGTATCGGAAGTGACAGCAACCACAGCGAGGGTAATATGCACACCATCGGCTGATACCAAATATTATATGCAGAAAGAGGCTTACTTGTCACAGTGGGATGATATCGCAGCCACAAATGACGGTGGTATTTATGATTATGTAGTCTACAATGGATATAAGTTGAGCGGCGTTGATGACTATACTTTCCAAGGATTGTTGTCGGAGAAAACGCATAAAATATATTGCGTTGCCGTAGATACCGTGGGCAAATACAGTAGAATGACCGAGGCGGTATTCTCACCAAAAGAAGAAGCCGGAGAAGATAGCGAAGCCTATGAACAGTATGTGGGCACATGGAATATGTCATATACTGACTGGGTGACCAAAGAGACCGGAACGCTCACGGTGACAATCACTCCGCGAGTTGTGGGTAAGTCCTATAATGTGAGCGGACTTGTGACACCTGCAATAGTGTCAAGTTGGGAAATCACCGACCAAAGCCTGGAAGGACGATTTGAAGATGGCAAGCTGTTGTTGTATTGTGGAAAATACATGGAAGAGATAGGGCAGAAGATGCGAAATAATGGCTATGATGCTGTACAATTCTGTGGATTCTCAAAGGGTACCGATAGTGAAATGCCTAAGGCCTTTACCAATTCAAGCGCTGCTATCTTATTGACGCGCGACGGTGATAGCTTAACATTCTCAACCAATGGCTATTATACCGGAAAGAATGAGTTGCAGGGTTATTGCTGGATGACTACATCAAATGGTGATACCAGCGGACGTCTGGATACTGTTATTCCTATCGGCTTGTCATTTGCCAAGGTGGCAACAGATGCGACAACCACGACAGCAGTCAAGGCTCCCGAGAGCAAAGTCAGCGTGCGCACCTGTGTAGCTCAGGATTATTTGACCGGCTATGATGAGGTAGCAACAGGGCGTGTGGAAAATGACGAAGCACAACCCATGAGTCACCTAAAATAGGGTATCGAAAATAGTATAAATGATATAGTGCCTCAGCAGCGCAAGTTGTTGGGGCATTATTTTTTTATATAGGCGTAAGGAGAAAAGGCGGGGCGGATGAGGAGTAAATGTGAATTTTTGTAATGCAACATGTTGATATATTGTTTTTTTTAGTATCTTTGCTGAGAAAAAGTAAAAGAACGAAAAATAAATAAAGAAGCGCAGTGTAAATTGTCTTATAAACCAATAGATAAGTCACTGAATCACACTAAGTTTCTTAAAGAAATAGATGGAATAAAATGAAATATGCTATCGTTGCTGCCGGCGCGGGTTCACGCCTACAAGCCGGCGGAATAACCACGCCTAAACCATTGACATTGCTTCTAGGGGTCCCGATGATAAAGCGGATTATAGATGTACTCATGGAAAATGATGCGGAGAGTATAACGGTGGCAACCAATGCGGCCATTCCCGAAATCGCGGATTACTTGAGGAGCTTGGATAAAAATATTCCACTGATAGTCAAAGAGATAGTTTCGCCCAATAACTATTATAGCTTGCAGAAAGCAACTGAAGATATTGAGGGAAAGTATATAGGATTGACTGTGGATACGATATTTGAGCCAAAAGCGTTCAGCGAGTATGTTGAAACATATGTTAAATATGCCGAGACCGAAGCATTGATGGGCGTGACCGGATATATAGATGATGAGAAGCCCCTGTATGTCAAGATAAATGACGAGATGCAGGTTGAAGATTACGGTTTGGTGCCATTTGAGGGAACTCAGTGGGTTTCGGCCGGAATTTATGGACTAAGCTCGGCAATCATGTCAGAGGCGGCAAAGGATTCATCTATAGATTGCTTAAATTCATTCCAAAAATGGCTGACCAAGAATGGAGTCAATGTAAAGGGGTATGATTTAGGCAAGGCGTTTGATGTGGACCGTCCGCAAGAAATTGGGGACGCAGAAGAGTTTATTAGAGCATATTCAAAATAACGTTGGATTATGGCAAATATAAAAATTGCAGCAGTGTTGAGAGCGGGAGTATTTTCGCCCAATCACATAGGCAATGATGCGACAATATTGAACTTGACGGCAGATCAGCTGCGAAAGCGTGGCTGTGAGGTAAACATGTACAGTGAAGAACAGTTAATAGCCGGCAAGGTAAAGGAAGATATCATAATAAATATGTGTCGTTTGCCACAATCAATAGCGGAGTTGCAGCGTCTTGAAGATAACGGGGCGCTTGTAATCAATTCAGGCTACGGAATAGAGAATTGTATCAGAGAGCGATTGACACGAATCTTGATAGGAAGTAATATCCCATTTCCGGAGAGTGTAGTCGTAGATACCAACGAGCATATCAAGGACCGCTTGGTGAAGCTTGGCTTTACCAATTGCTGGGTAAAGAAGGCTGATGGTCATGCCATGCACAAGGAAGATGTCACTCACGCGCGTCATGCCGAGGAGGCACAGGAATTGTTGCAAGAATATTTCTTGAGGGGCATTACCAAGGCAGTAATCAGCAAGCATCTCGAAGGTCCTCAAATAAAGTTTTATGGCGTAGCCAATACAAATTTCTTCCACTGGTATTTCCCGTACAAGCATGATTCAGCGGGAATGAGCGAGGATGTCATTAAGGCGATGGAGAAAGTCGTAAAAGATTTGTGTCGACAAGTGGCAGAGGAGTTGAATGTGGTAGTATATGGCGGAGAGTGTGTGGCGTGTGAAGATGGAGTAGTAAGACTCATAGACTTCAAGGATTGGTCAAGTTTTGCACCATGTCGCCAAGAGGCATCAACCTATATAGCCAAGTATGTGCTCAATGCAATAAAAAATAGAAAATAGGAAAGCGATGAAAAAATTCCCGTTAATACATAAACTTATATCGACATCATTGGGATTTGGATATTTCCCATACGGACCCGGAACAATGGGCGCAATATTTGGAATAATATTGTGGTTGCCGTTGTATCTATGGGCAAGTGCGGAGTTGATACTGCCGATAACACTGGGTTTAATAGTAGTGTTTACCGTCTTGGGTGTGTGGTCATCAACGATAGCCGAGAAGTTTTGGGGACCTGACCCATCGCGAGTAGTAATGGACGAGACAGTGGGGCAGTGGATAGCCTTGTTGCCTGTGACGTGTGTGAGCCCATGGTGGGAAATCTTGGTAGCGTTTGTGCTATTCAGATTCTTTGATATAGTGAAACCATTGGGAGTAAGAAAGATGGAAAGCTTGCCCGGCGGCTATGGAATTATGGCAGATGATATCCTGGCCGGCATCTATGGGGCAATCATAATAGTAATCATAAACCAATTAGTGTAATGTCAAATAACGGAATGAGTTTCAAAGAGAAGTGTCTGAACGGAACGGGCATATTCATGTTTTTGCGGTCGTCGGTATCGTCGCAGATAGCGTCGTGGCTTGATATGGGTATAGGCTTTATCTTGTTTGCCTTCTTGCATTTGTACCCATGGTTATCGACCGCAATAGGTGCAGTAGTGGGCGGTGTGGTGAATTGTTGTATCAATTATCGCTTCACATTCCATGCACAGGGCTGTTCCAAGAAGGCCGTAGCAGTGAAGTACATCATTGTGTGGTTTGGTAGTCTGTTGTTTAACTCGGCAGGAACGGCATTATTTTATGAGCTGTTGAAGTCGATGACATTTTTACAGAATTGGGGCTTCAAGCCCGACGGGTATTATGCAGTAGCTCGTTTGGTGGTTTCACTAATAGTCTCATTGTTATGGAACTATTTGATGCAGAAGAATTTTGTGTATCGCCAGACATCGTTTGACCCCAAGGCAATCAAGCTGGTAGATACAATACAATTAAAGCGAAAAGTTGATTAAAAAGAAAATACACCTATAATGGAAACTAAGAAATATTTTAAGCAAAAACGCGATGTGCTGCAACAGCTCATTTATGTCGTTATAAATCCATTTGTAAGATTGCTTATAAAGATTGGTTTTACGCCAAATATGGTAACAACCATAGGCTTGTTGGGAAACATAGCAGCAGCTATAATCTTTGTTTATGCGGGCTATACAGCATCGGCGCCGGAGGATATGAAGTTCGGGCTAGTGACACTGGGTGGCGCGGTGATAATCTTGTCATCGTTGTTTGATATGCTTGACGGCCAAGTGGCACGCTTGGGTAACATGGTGTCAACATTTGGAGCCATGTATGATTCAGTGTTGGACCGCTATTGCGAGATGTTCACCTTGGGAGGCATCAGCTATTACTTGATTCAAACCGGCTACATTGGCGGTGCATTGATAACCTTTGTTGCCTTGGTGGGTTCAATCATGGTGAGCTATGTCAGAGCACGTGCCGAAGGTCTTGATATCGAGTGTAAAATCGGCTTTATGCAACGTCCCGAACGCGTGGTAGTGACCAGCGTAGCAGCGCTTGCGTGTGGTATCGTAGGTCAAAATGTATCGGCAGAAAGCTTTGATGCAGTGAACATTTTGATATGGGCGATGGGCATCATAGCAGTGTTTGCTAACTTGACAGCATTTGCCCGCCTCAATCACTGCCGTAAAGCAATGACAAAGAAGTAATCGCAAAACTATTAAACTTACTTGATGAAATTACCAACCATAAAGGAGTCTATTATAACGCTGTGTGCCTTGGTCGTGTGGCTATCGGTAACAGCATTGTGTGTGGGTTTTAGAACGGAGCATATATACTTGGCGCTGTTAATCGCCGGTATGTTTTATCTGTCGGGCCCGTCACGCCGCTTGGTGGTGGCTTTGTTGCCGTTTATAATCTTCGGAATCTCATATGACTGGATGAATATTATGCCTAACTATAAGGTGAATCCGGTTGATGTTGAGGGCTTGTATAATGCCGAGAAGAGTATATTCGGAATCGCAACCGCTACGGGTGTAGTAACGCCGAATGAGTTCTTTGCAATACATAATTGCAGTTTTATGGACTTTATGGCGGGCGTGTTCTATCTGTGTTGGGTGCCTGTGCCCATAATGTTCGGGCTATGGCTATTTTTTAACGGACAGCGAAAAGTTTATCTTCATTTTTCACTGGTATTCTTGCTGGTGAACTTGCTGGGATTTACGTTCTATTATATTCATCCGGCAGCGCCACCATGGTATGTGGCATATCACGGATTTGACGTGATGTTTAATACACATGGCGAGGTAGCAGGACTTGGGGCATTTGACCGCATGACGGGCTTGGGCATATTTGACGCTTTGTATGCGCGCAATTCCAACGTGTTTGCGGCATTACCGTCGTTACACTCGGCATATATGCTGATAGCGTTTATCTATGCGCTAAGAGCACGTTGCTCGGTGTTCTTGAAGGTGTTGTTTGCCATCATCAGTTGCGGAATATGGTTCACAGCGGTGTACACTTCTCACCATTACATTATTGATGTATTGTCGGGAATCACTTGTGCATTGTTGGGCTATGTGCTGTTTGAGTATGTATTTATGAAGATTCCGGCATTTATCCGTTTTATAAATAAGTATACCGATTATATCTCTCTGAAAAAATAATGTTTGTTGACCTAAAGCAACAGTACCGAGCCTCGTTGAAGTCAAGTGATACCGAGGAGCGAATAGATTTGATGTTTTACCGTCCGATAGGTTTTGCGTGGGCCTACGCAGCCAAGAAGCTGGGAATAACACCAAACATGATAACCATAGCATCTATATTTTTGGGTGTGGGCGCCGGCGTGGCGTTCTACTCAAATGTGATGTGGGTGAATATCGTGGGAATGTTGTTGCTGATGTGGGCCAACTCATTTGATAGCGCAGACGGGCAATTGGCTCGCATGACCAAGCAATATTCGCGATTGGGGCGAATACTTGACGGCGTGTCGGGTGACTTGTGGTTTGCAGCGATTTATATAGCCATTTGCTTGAGACAAAATGCCACCAGCCAAGTGTTTATAGAGCATACGTGGATTATATGGCTGCTCGCCGTTTTGGCCGGAATGAGCCATGCGAAACAAGCTGCGATGGCCGATTGTTATCGCCAATTTCACTTGTATTTCCTTAAAGGAGAAGCCGGTAGCGAGCTTGAGAATTCAGATGATTTAAAGGCAAAATATGAGGAATTGACATGGGGCAAGAACTTCTTCCAGAAGCTTGTTCTGTTTTTCTATTGTAAATATACAGTAAGCCAAGAGTCGCTAACACCTCGCATGCAGGAATTTAGAAGGAAATTGCGAGATAAGTACCCTGACGGGCAATTACCTCAGGAATTGAGGGATGAATTTAGAGCTCTTAGTTTGCCGTTGATGAAATATACCAATATTTTGTCGTTTAATTGGCGCACAATCACCCTGTTTGTGACACTGTTTGCGGGACAGCCGTGGTTGTATTTCGTGTGTGAATTGACCATTTTCAATGCATTGTTAGTGTATATGATGCGCCGCCATGAAGGAATATGTCGTCGTATGACAGCCAAAATCTAAAAGATGACCAGGACGTGGGAAATCGTCGATAAAAAACTACCAAAGAGCCATATAAGAATGTAAAAACCTAATAATTTGATTGTTAGGTAAATATTTTTTTGTACATTTGCCATTGAGTGAAACTGTTTTTAAGTTAATCATGAAAATCTGATATTCTCTGATTATATCATAAAATAATAATACATAAACAATAGGCTTATGAATAAACGTTCTACATCTTTACTAAAAATGATGACTGCGTTTGTGCTTGCATTGCTGTTTTCGGCACCTCAGATTGGCGCTGAAACAACGCTATATTTGCGCACAAAGTCAGCGGCTGACCAAGCTGTCGTGCTGGGTCAAATGAACCAAGTCGTGTTTGGTGACACCAACGTGACCGTGAATCTTACCAATGGGAACGATGTTATAATTCCGGTGGCAGATTTTACTTCGGTGAGAATAAACAATGAAGGAACGCAAGGCGGAACTTCGGGCGTAATGGATATCGTTGCCGACGATGCCGAAGGCGGCTGGCAAGTGTATGACTTGCAAGGTCGCTATGTGGGCGACGGTAGCTCTCTTAACGGCGAATTGACGCCGGGAGTATATGTGGTTAAGTCATTGAATAAAACCATTAAAATCGTAGTGAAATGAAAAGGAATGTAATGATATTGGCAGCTGCCGCTACAGTGGTGGCGTATGCTGCAACCGACCGCTTGTGGTTCCAAAATGGCACAGTGTCGATGGGACTTGACGTTACAGCCCTTGACAGCTTGAGCTTGACAAATAATGGCCAAACGTTGACGGTGACCACGCTCAAGAATGGAACATTTGACTTTGACCGCAGTGTGGTAAATACCGCAAAAGCGAGTGCCGGTGATGATGTTACCGAGGTGTTGATTAACTATGACGGCAACACCGCAACGGTGAAAAATCCGTATGCATTTGATGGCGTCAACGTGACGGTTGACGGCGCCGATGTTACTGTAAATGCCACAGTCGCTTCAAGTAAGAACGAAGTGGTTTATCACTTGACCGGTGCGACAACCACCGGTTCGTTCAAGATATATTCAGATTATAAGCTGGAAGTATTGCTTGAAAACGTCTCAATTACCAACGATAACGGCGCTGCAATCAATGTCCAGACGTCAAAGAAAACCACAGTGCGCGTGCCTGACGGCACCGAGAGCACGTTGTGTGACTCTAAGAAGTATTCAACCCCGTCGGGCGAGGATGAAAAGGGCACAATGTTTAGCGAAGGCCAATTTGAATTCCGCGGTAAGGGTACATTGAATATCACCGGAACCAAGAAGCACGCAATATGTAGCGATGATTATGTACAGATAAAGAATACCAAAATCAATGTTGTATCATCGGCTTCGGATGGTATTCATGCAAATGATTCAATCTCTATAGAGTCGGGGTCATTGACAATGAATAACCTCAGCGGAGACGGTATAGATGCTGATGACGAAGGTTGCATCAAGGTCTATGGCGGAACGTTGAATATTACAGTAAGCGCTGATGGCAGTAAAGGCTTGAAAGCATCGGGTGGCGTTGTCGCTATCAGTGGTGGTGATATAACGCTGAATATGACCGGAAATACTGTACTAAAGAATAGCGAGCCAAACTATTGCACCGGTATCAAATCAGGCAAAGACTTCACGTTGAACGGCGGTAATGTGACCATCAAATCTACCGGAGTTGCCGGAAAGGGTATTTCGGTTGATGCAAACGCTTATTTCAACGGTGGTAATGTAGATATTGAGGTTGCAGGAACCGGAAGTACTTATACAACCACATCTTCAACTACCGACTCCTATTCGGCTGCTTGTATCAAGGTGGATGGCAATATGAATTTGCTTGACGGCACATATACATTGAATACTACCAGCGCTGCAGTTGGCGGTAAGTGTATCAATGTTGACGGTCAATTGACAATTGGCGGAGAAGGCCACAATCCATCAGTAACTGCAACAACACGCGGTGCGCGCTTCTTGGTATCGACTTCATCGTCAGGCACGGGTGGCGGTCGCCCCGGTGGCGGTAATTTTGGTGGTAGCAATAATGATAATTCAGATTATTGCAATCCTAAAGTTATCAAAGCAGAAGGTAATTTGACGGTTAACAGCGGTGAATTGAAATTGGAGTCAACCAACACTTCTACCGAAGGTGGTGAGTGCCTTGAAAGTAAGTCGTTATTGACTGTAAATGGTGGAACTATAGAGGCTATAGCGGCACATGATGATGGCTTGAATGCGTCAACCGGTATAACAATCACAGGCGGTAATCTATATTGCGTATCGTCGTACGGTGATGCAATTGACTCTAACGGTACGATATTGATAAGTGGCGGTTTAATTCTCGCAATGGGTTCATCGAGCCCTGAAGCCGGAATAGATTGTGACAGTAATTCGCGATTTACACTGACCGGCGGTACATTGGTGTCCTTGGCAGGAACTAATAATAGCCCGGGAGGAAGTGGAACAACGCAGCGAGTAATAGAAAGAACCGGGTCGGTAAATACTACTACTGATTATACATTTGTTGATTCCAGCGGTAATTTCTTGCTTAATTTCCGTTCTCCGAAGGCTTATACCGGTAATTCCAGTTTGATGATATCAACACCATCGTTTACTGCAAAGGGACAGACTGTCAAACTATACACAGGCGCAACGATAACGGGTGGAACGACATTTAACGGCGTAACAACCGGAGCGACTTTCTCGGGTGGTACGGTTAATAGAACTACATTTACGACGAAATAAAATTCCGTGAATCAATAAAAATGGGCGTGACCGCTGTCAATTGGCAAGGTTACGCCTATTTTTTGCCTAAAAAACGGCAACTTGATAACTTACTAAACTGATTTTGAAAAATCAATACCCAATTAACTGCGATTAACAATACCTCACGCAAATGCTAGCCCCATTTATTAAAATTAGCAGTAAGCGCAATAAATTATGCATAATTTACGGAAATTAAAGAAATTTACATTGAAAATAATTTTGCAATTAAGAAATAAGTTGTAATTTTGGGACGTTTTTCAATATAAAACACACCGAAAACACAGTTTTAGTATGAAAAGCAATATAAAACACTAAAAAACGAACTAACAACTTAACTTTAATTTAAAACAATGAGCACATCTAGTGTAAAGCCTGCAGAAGGCAAACTTGGCGTAATGGTAGTAGGTCTCGGCGCCGTAACATCAACATTTATGACCGGTGTATTAATGGCAAGAAAAGGCTTGGCCAAGCCGGTTGGTTCCATGACACAGTACGATAAGATTCGTGTGGGTAAAGGTGCTGATAAGAAGTATCTTAAGTACAATGAAATCGTTCCTATTGCATCACTTGATGATATAGTATTCGGAGCATGGGATGTTTATGGAGTTAATGCTTATCAGGCAGCTCTCAATGCACATGTGTTGAAAGAAAAAGACATTGAGCCGGTGCGCGACGAGCTCGAGAAAATCGTAGCATTGCCCGCAGCATTTGATAAAGACTATGCAAAACGTCTCGACGGAACAAATGTAAAAAATGTTAAAGACCGTTGGGATATGACAGAACAGATACGTGAAGATATTCGTAACTTTAAGGCTCGCACAGGTGTAAATCGTGTTGTTGTGCTCTGGGCAGCATCAACCGAAGTTTATGTTCCTGTAAATAAAGAAGTACATTATACATTGGCTGCTCTCGAAGCCGCAATGAAGGCTAACGATACCAAGAACGTTGCACCTTCAATGTGTTATGCCTACGCAGCACTCAAGGAGGGCGCACCTTTTATCATGGGCGCACCAAACACCACTGTTGATATCCCGGCTATGTGGCAATTATCAGCCGAGACAGGAATGCCTATTGCAGGCAAAGATTTCAAGACAGGACAAACCCTTGTTAAATCAGGTTTTGCACCAATCATTGGTACTCGTTGCTTAGGTCTATCAGGATGGTTCTCAACCAATATCCTCGGTAACCGCGACGGTCTTGTGCTTGATGAACCGGCCAACTTCCGCACCAAGGAAGTGAGCAAGCTATCTACACTTGAGTCCATCTTAGTGCCCGAAAAGCAACCCGATTTGTACACTAACTATTATCACAAAGTGCGTATCAACTACTATCCACCACGTGATGATAACAAAGAAGGTTGGGATAATATCGACATTTTCGGCTGGATGGGTTATCCTATGCAAATTAAGATTAATTTCTTATGCCGCGATTCAATTCTTGCCGCACCATTGTGTCTTGACCTTGTCCTTCTTAGCGACTTGGCAGCACGTGCCGGCCGTCATGGCATCCAACGCTTCTTGAGCTTCTTCCTCAAGAGCCCGATGCATGACTATGTAGAAGGTGAAGTACCTGTAAATCACCTGTTCCAACAATACACAATCCTTAAAAACGCTATTCGCGAAATGGGTGGTTATGAGGCCGATGAAGAAATCGACTAAACAACTTTTCGCATACTCAAACACAAGTGACCGCTATTGCTGTGACAGCAATGGCGGTTTGCTTTTTTGGGGATAAATGACTACCTTTGTGGGAAAGAAAGTGCATGATACCTACAGTATTAGCGCTGAGATAGGTATATTTAAAACCGACGGGGAACGGCATGATGAGTGTTTTTTTTCGTCGATTAATTTTTTTGTAATTAGAAACAAATTATCAATGAGAAAGTTATTGGCTATATTGCTATTGCCATCGCTATGGGCTAATGATGCGTGCGGAGTTGAGGTGTCCGACGCAAGTGCCGATGCCTCTGAATTTCATTCGGAAGAGACCTATGAGGCGGGATTTTTGACATCAATGTTGAATACTGCTATTGAGAAGAATGTGGGCGGTGCCGGTAATCCGTCAAAGCCAGAAAAAGAGGTGAAATATGGTCGCAACATTAGCGATTATTGCAGCATGCCCAAGTTTGGCGGATATATTATTGGTAAGTATAGCTACAGCGATAAAGAAGGTGCTGAGAGTGGTGACGGCTTCAATGCGCGCCTCATTCGCGTGTATGTTGACGGAACGATTTTGAAGGATTTCAAGTATCGCTTGCAAGTTGAGCTCAACAATTCTCCCCACGTGAAAGATTATCAATTGGAGTGGGCGCGATTCAAGGAATTTAGCGCAAAAATAGGCCAGTTTAAGCGCCCGTTTACTTTTGAAAATCCTTACAATCCGTGGAATGTGGGCATCGGTGATTACTCACAGTTGACCAAGAAGTTGGCCGGAATGGGCGACTATAACGGTGAACCGTCAATGGGTGGCCGTGACCAAGGTTTTCAAGTGCAAGGCGAGTTGTTGAAGGTGGGTAAAGATTCACACCGCTTGATTCAGTACCAATTGGGCGTCTTCAATGGTCAAGGCATTAACCGCAAAGAAGCCAACAAGGATAGAGATATAATTGGAAACATCAAATTTCAGCCGATTAAAGGCTTGCTGATTGGCGCCTTTGGTTGGGCAGGCACATATACTGCCGATGGTGTGACCGTTGACCGCAATCGTTGGGCTGTTGGCGCCACTTATGATAACGCTTCAGGCTGGGTGGCTCGCGCAGAGTATGCTCACTCTCAAGGTCACAAGATTAGCGACATCAAGGCTGACGGAACAGTTGTGGGAACAGGCAGAGCTGATGCTTGGTATGCCATGATGGGCGTGCCGTGTAACAATTGGTTGAAAGTGTGTGGCCGCTATGATGCTTATAGAGACCAAGCCACTTGGGGCTCGCTCAAAACTATCTATTCAATTTGCCCCAACTTCCAGTTGCACAAGAATTTGATGTTCCAAGTTCAATATAACTACGTGAACGATAAGACTTCAGCTGACCACCATTACAACGAGGTGTGGGTTGAAACTTATGTGAGATTCTAGAAATTATCATCATACATTATTTTAAAACCTTAAATTCAGATGAAAAGAATTGTTATTAGCGCGATGCTGGCTGTAGCATTAATGGCAAATGCGCAGAGCACGCAACTCATAAAAATAGCTGATAATGCCTATGCGTCAACATCGGTGAATGCTGCTATTTTCAGAGCTTCATCGCTGGCAACTCATGGCAACACTCAGTATGCTACATATTATGACGGCGATGGCTTTCTGACTCTCGCTGCACGCGAGCTTGGCTCAACTGATTGGACTGTCGCGCGTTCTCAATACAAGGGAAATGTTGCTGACGGGCACAATGTAATCAGCCTCGCGGTTGACGGCAACGGATATGTGCATGTGGCATTTGACCATCATGGAAATGCGCTGAAATATTGTCGTAGCGTGGCACCTAATTCGCTGAAACTGGGGGAATTGGTGCCGATGGCCGGTGTTGATGAGGATAATGTCACATATCCCGAGTTTTACACGCTAAAAAACGGTGACTTGCTGTTTGCTTATCGCAGTGGCGCTTCCGGTCGTGGAAATCTTGTGATGAACACTTATGACCTCAAAACTGCAACGTGGTCGCGATTGCATGACGTGCTGATTGATGGCGAAAATCAACGTAATGCCTATTGGCAAATCAATATAGACCCGCAGGGAACTATTCATCTGTCATGGGTGTGGCGTGAGACGTGGCTTGTTGAGACAAATCACGACTTGTGTTATGCCAAGTCAGTGGACAATGGCAAGACGTGGCAACGTAGTGACGGCTCGGCCTACGAGTTGCCCATCACTGCTGCAACGGCCGAATATGCGTGGCGCATACCTCAAAATTCAGAGCTAATCAACCAAACGAGCATGTGTGCTGACAGCCAAGGTAATCCTTATATTGCCACTTATTGGCGCGATGCCGACAGCACGGTGCCACAATATCGTGTTGTGCGCCATGACTCCGAGGGATGGCACGCCATGACCGTGGGTGAGCGCAAAACTCCGTTCTCATTGAGCGGTGGCGGTACTAAGATGATTCCCATATCACGTCCGCGCATGGTTTCGGATGGTGACAACCTATATTTCTTCTTCCGCGACGTGGAACGTGGCAACAAGGTCTCTATGGCCACTTACAGCGTCTCTGACGCGTCTCAGCAGTGGACGGTGACCGACGTTACCAACTTTGCCGTTGACGCGTGGGAGCCCTCTCTAGACGTCTCACGATGGAACCGTGAAGGCATTGTTGACTTGTATGTGCAGAACTGCTCACAAGGTGACGGAGAGCGTACCGTGGCGCGTGAGCCACAATCGGTGTATGTCCTCGAAGTCAAGCCCGAGGTAAATCCTGTGTTGCCCGGATTTCACGCCGACCCTGAAATTTTGTATTCTCACAAGACCAATAAATATTATATCTATTCCACTACCGATGGTGTAGCGGGGTGGGGTGGTACTTATTACACCTGTTTCTCTTCAGAGAATCTCAAAGATTGGACATTTGAAGGCAAAGTCCTTGACCTGGCTTCCGACCAAGTCAAGTGGGCCGATGGCAATTGCTGGGCTCCTGCAATTGAGGAGAAGCTTGTCGACGGACAGTACTTGTATTATCTCTATTTTAGTGGCAATCCTGTAGCCGGAGGCGGCAAAGAAATTGGCGTCGCAGTCAGCTACACTCCCGTTGGGCCGTTTGTTGACCTTGGCCACTCAATGATAAACAGTTCGCCTGCCGGGAAAGGACAGCAGATTGATGTCGATGTATTCACCGATGAGGTCAGTGGCAAAAGCTATCTTTATTGGGGTAACGGCTATATGGCAGGCGCTGAGTTGAATGACGATATGAGCAGCATTAAGCCATCGACAATCACCGTAATGACTCCAAAAGGTGGAACGCTCCAAGACTATAACTATCGCGAGGCGCCTTATGTGTTTTATCGCAATGGCTTGTATTATTTCATGTGGTCAGTTGATGACACCGGTTCGCCAAATTATCATGTTGCTTACGGAACGTCAACATCTCCGTTAGGCCCTATTACCGTTGCTGAAAATCCTGTGATTTTGAGCCAAGACCCCGACAAAGAAATTTATGGTACAGCCCACAATTCCATCATCAAGCTTCCCGGCACCGATGAATGGCGTATTGTCTACCATCGTATAAATAAAAACTATCTCAACGATGCTCCCGGCATCCATCGCGAGGTGTGTATTGACCCCATCTATTTCAATCCCGACG